>JAGXAE010000001.1 GCA_018971725.1 Pseudomonadota bacterium
GAGCGGGAGAGCATGCTGGTGGGGTCGCGCATTCAGGAGGTGGCAGATTTGTATCTGCAAGGCGCGGACCCGCAGACGCCCTTTGCCTCGCCGCTATATGGCGACCTGACAGGTTTGCCGCCCACGCTCATCCAGGTCTCGGACCGGGAGATTTTACTCGATGATTCAAGGCGTTTGGCGGAGAAGGTGAATGCCGCCGGGGGAAGGGCGGAACTTTCGGTCTGGCCGAACCTTCCGCATGTGTGGCAGATCAGCCAGTCCTTCCTGCCGGAAGCAAGGCAAGCGCTGGCCCAGGCGGCGGATTTTGCGAGGTCTGCCCTTGCATCTGGGCCTGTAGCCGCGTAAAGCCGGGCTTTCCTCGCTGCCGGTCGGGATCGGCGGCTTTTTCTGCATGGAGTTTATACGGTGAAAGCCAACATTCATCCGGACTATCACGAGATCAATATCATCATGACTGATGGTACGGAGTTCAAGACCCGTTCCTGCATGGGCGCCGCGGGCGAGACATTGCGTCTGGACATCGACCCAAAGTCCCATCCGGCATGGACCGGCGTGCAGCGCATGGTGGACACGGGCGGCCAGGTCGCCAAGTTCAACAAGAAATTCGCCAGCATCGGCACCCGCAAGAAGTAAGCCGGCACCGCGAGGCATGGATAAACAAAAGGCCGCCCAATGGGCGGCCTTTTGCGTTCCGGGGGAATAAATACCTTAAGCCTCGGCGATCAAGCGCCCCGATTCCTGCACGCCCAGCGCTTGCAGGCTGCGCAGGGCGGCGCTCAGGCCGCGGTTCAGCTGTTGCGCCCGGCGGCTGGCATTGACGGAGCGTTTGGCGAAGCGGGTGAGGGCGCCACGCAGCGCATCGGCCAGGCCAGCGGCGTCAGCCTGCTCGATATGCCGGAGTTGGGCGGCGGCGGAAGCGAGGTCCGACGCGCCAAGCCTTCCCATTGCCTCCGCGATTTCGGCGAAGGCGGGTGCGGCGTCGTTCAACGCTATCTCGACACTGGCCGCGGCCTCGGAAATTTCGTTCGGCTTGCCGGCGAGCATCAGACTGTCGAGCTTTTGCAGCTTGTGGGTCAGGTCCTCGACCAGTTCCAACCCTTGGGACAGCAAATCGCCGACCGGCGGAGCATCAATGAAAGGCGGCGGTACTGGCCGGAATTGCCCCGAAATACTCATCGCGGCGTCTCGCTCAGCACCGTGGAAATGGCCCGCGCCAGGACTTCCGGGGTGACATTGTAACTGCCATTCGCCAACGCCGCCTTGATGGCGTTGACATTGGGCTGGTTGACCCCGGCGGAGCCGCGCGCGGCCGTAACAAGGGCGGCGCTGGTTTGCGCGGCGGCGCTCAGCGTGACGGAATCGGCCTGGGCTGCCTGTCCGGCCGGGCCGCTTTGCGGCTTTGCGGCGGGTTGTGCGGGCGTGGCGGCATCCATGGCCGGCAAGGGCGTGTAGGGCTGAATCGTATTGGTCATGCGGGCTCCACGCTTTCAGATGTTTTTATCATGTCACGGTCCAGGAATGATAAGGCAGCGTCAAAATCCTGCAATGCATCCAGGCTGTTTTCTGTATTGGCACGCAGCAGGGTGAACCGCAGCGCGGTATAAACCGTCATCAGGGCGGGGCCGAGCGTGGTGCCGTCTTCGGTATCCAGCACGCCGGACATGACGTTGAGCAGTGCATCCGCGCGGGCGATCATCGACGCCTTGGCGCTCTGGTCGCCTTGTTCAATGGCAACGCGCGCGCGGCGGCCGTAATGGCGCAGGCCCCGCCAGCCCTGGCGTAGCCAGTGCAGCCCGGGCTCGCCATCGAACATGGCGGCGCGGTAAGTGGTGTTGATGGCGTCCAAGCTGATTTCGTTCATTGCTTAGCCTGAGCTGGAAGATGAATTGCCAAGGAAGATGCTGAGATAAGCCTGAGTGATGCTCGCGGAACTCGATTTGCTTTCAGCCGTCGTGTACTCGTTTGCCAAATTCTTCAGCGTGGCCGAGCTTTGCTGGGTGAGCAGGGTAATTTGTTGGTCTATCGAATTGATCGAATCGTTCAGCGACGTTGTTTGCGCGCTGATGAAGCCGGTGATGCTGGTGCCGGTTGTGGAGCTTGAAGCGGATTTGCCAATGGCGCTGGCGGAAATGGCGCTGAGGCTGGCATAAAGTTTGGAAACCAGGCTGCCGACGCTGGCGGGGCTTTTGGCATAGGCCGAGGAAAACGCAGTGCTGTTGAAGCTGACGCCGCCAGTGCTGGTGATGGACAGGCCGATGGCATTGGCGCTGAGGCCGCTGGATTCCAACGCGCTCACCGCGCTCAGCAATTGGTTCTTGAGGTTGGTGGCTGAGAAATTGCCGAGCAGCGGGCCGGTTTTGGCCGAGGCCGACGATGCCGAGGCGCTGGAGGATTTGGCGCTGGCGAATTTGGTCTCGGTTGAAATCGCGGAAATGGCGGCGTTCAGGCTGGTGGCGACGCTGGAAAGATTGCTGGACAGCCCGGTAGGCGAAGAACTGACGGAAAGGACCGCATTGCCCGAACTGACCAGAGAGATGGTGGCGCCCGCCACCGCGCTGCCGAGCGTGTTGGTGGCGCTGGTGATGGGAATGCCGTTGAGCGTGAGCGAGGCATTGGCGGCGGTTTGCGCCAGTACCTCGCTGCCGGGTGTGGCGCTGCTATAGGCGAATTGCGCCAGGGCCCCGGTGCCGGAGACCGAGAATGCCGCGCTGGCGCCTGTGCTGCTGCTCTCCAGCACCAGCCGCGCGCCGGCGCTGGTGCCGATAATGGTGGCGTTCACGCCGCCCGCTTGTTTGTTGATGGCGGCGGCAATGTTGTTCAGCGTCAGGCTGCCTGAGCCGAGCGAGATGGTTTCACTTTTGCCGCTGGCCAGGGTTACGGCCAAGCTGCCCGCGCCGCCGGAAAGCGTGCTGCCAGCCGAGCTGATCAGGCCGGAATAAATCTCTTGCCCTTTGGCCAGCGAAATATTGGTGAGGTTATAGGTGCCGGTGGCGGCACTGGCGCTTACCGTGGCGGTGGCGGCGGCGGTGTTGGTGCTGGTGACGCTGCGGCTGTTGATGGTGGAGAGGTTTTCGATTTTGGAAAGGCTGTCCGACAGGCTGGAGACGGCGCCGCTGATGCTGCCCCAGGCGGAAATAATCGCCTTGTCCGACGAAACCTGATTTTGAAGATTGGTGATGGGCGCTTCAAGGCGTTTGGTGACCGTGGCGATTTCTGAGTTGATCGCAGAGGAACTGAGCGAAGACACACTCGACATGGCGCACCTGAAAGAATTGAACAGACACCGGATTGGCCGGGGCAATATGCCCCGGCCTGATTAACCAACCCTTACGGCAGCAGGGAGAGATAGCTCTGCTGCAGCTGGGTGGAGGACTTCAACGCCGCCACGCCGGACTGCGCCTGGATCTGCGCCTGAGTGAGCTGGTTGGCCACCTGCGGAATATTCGCATCCTGCACCACGCCCAGCGCCGTGGTCACGTTCTGGCTGGTGGCGTTCAGGTTGTTGATATTCGCGGAGACGCGCTGCTGCACGGCGCCCAGCTGGCCGCCCTGGTTGTTAAGCCCGGCCAACGCATATTTGATGACGTTGATGGCCGTATTGGCGCCGGCGGTGGTGCCGACATTGATATTCGCCAGGGAGTTGAGCGAGGTGGCGCCCGCCAGCTTCGCTGAACCGCTAACGGTGAAGGCGGCGCTGGACTGGAACTGCACCTGGCCTTGCTGAGTATCGCCTGCGGCGGCGAGATGGCCGGCGAGGGAGGTAACGGTGCCGCCCGCGCCAGCGGTGGTGGCGGTGCCGGCGGAGGAGAACTTGATGTTCTGGCCGCTCTGCTGCGCCAGTGTCAGCTTGCCGCTGGCGCTGGAGGCCACGATGCCGCTGGTGCTGGTCTGCTGATTGATCTGGGAAACGACCTCGGAAAGGCTGGAAGCGTTCACCGCAATCGCCCCGCCAATGGTGCTGCCCGAACCGGAGGCCTGTAGCTTGAACTTGATGTTGCCATTGGCGCTGGCGGCCACGTTATAGGTCACGGTGTTCGTCGCCTGCGCCTGCACGCCGGTTTTGCCGGAGATATTGCTGGCGGCCTTCGCAATAGCGGCTGCGGATTCCGTGGCGGTGGTGGTAAAGCTGCCGGAGCCGCCGGTGGGGCCAGTGATCTTCACGGCGGCGCCGGTGAACGCGCCCGCGGCCGAGACCAGGCCGGAAGAGGCGCTGGTGAAGGCGCTGCCCTTGGCGGTGGCGTACTCGCCGATATTGGCGGCGGTGGTATTGCCGATGGAAAGGCTCAGCGTCTGCCCCTCATTGGCGCCCACCTGGAACTGCACGCCGGAGAAAGAGCCGTTCAGCAGGTTGATGTTGTTGAACTGGGTCTGGTTGGCGATGGTGGAAACCTGGCCGGTGAGCTGGCCCACCAGGGTTTGCAAAGACTGCGCTTCCGCCGGGGTCTGCGTGCCGTTGGCGGCCTGCACGGCGATGGAGTTGAGCTGCTGCACAACGCTGATCTGCTGGCCGATGGCGCTTTGCGCCGTTTGCAGCAGGGAAACCGCCTGGTTGGCGTTGGAAGTTGCCTGCGTGAGCCCATTGAGCTGCGAGGTAAAGCCCTGGGCGGTGATGTATCCGGCCGGGTTATCTGCCGGGGAGTTGATCGCCAGGCCGCTCGCCAGCTCGCTCTGTAGCGTGTTGTTGGTTTGGGATGTGGCGGCGATGGAATTGAGCGCCGAAAGCGCCCCGGAGTTGGTGAGAATTGAACCTACGGCCGACATGGATAGAAGCTCCTTGGTTGGGGTTGCCGTACCCATTCATTCGCGCCGGGTTCTGAAAGTTTTCGTGATGGCCGTAAAAAATTGAGGCGGTTGCGCGTGAAGCTGTTTCAGTTCAGGCGCAATTCCACGCCTTGCGCCGTAACCTGTGCGGCGAAACGCCGGCCGCTGCCCTGGTTGGTGAGCAGAATGGTGTCGCCGATGCGCCCGGGCTGATCCGCCGTGGCATCCACCGCCAGCATCACCCCGCCGCTATAAACATGCACGGTGACGATCTGGCCGGATTGCACCACCAAAGGCGCCTGCACGGCGTTCTGCATGACGACCATTCCCGCCGACATCGACATTACGGCACTGGCGCCGTCAATTTGCGCCGGGTCGGTAAAAACCTGCCGTCCGGCAAATTCCGCCACGGGCAGGGTTTTCACGGTCAAATCCGCCGGGGTGATGGTTTGGCCTGCTGTAAGCGGCAGGGTTGTCACCACCACCGCCTCGCTCTGCGCCACCGTCACGGTTACGTAGAGCGTCCAATCCGGCGCGGGGCATTGTACATGTGCTTGTTCATAGGGCGCCATACCGCTGAGCGTGACGGCCAGGGGCAGGGTGCAGGCAGGCATGGCGGCGGCGGCGCTGATGGGCCCCAGGCTGATTTTGGCCCCGGGCGGAGCCAAATTCAGGGCCGCCATGCGCACGGCCCTGGCCAACGCCTTCTGGCTTTGCATTGGCGCGGCCAGGCTGGGGCCGGCCCAGCCCCCGGCCAGCAGCAGGGCGAGGGGCCAGCCCGGGGTCTTCATTCGGCGGCACTCGCGAAAGCCGGAAGTGTTGCCGGCCGGGTCCAACCGGGCGGCTCCTGCTCCAGCGTTGGCAGGGCCAGGGCCGCTGCCCGTGCCTTCACACCTTGGCGCAGGGTCTCCGGCAGATCGGCCACCGCGTTTTGCAGCGCCGCCAGCCAGTCTTGCTTGCGGTTTGGCAGGCGCAGCGCGCCCAGGCTGGCTAGGGCGTCCAGCCGGCTGTCGATAATCAGCCGGCATCCGGCGGCGGCGGCCAGCAAGGCCGGATAGTGGTCGGCATGGGTTTCGGCTGCCGCCGGGCGGAGCATGATCTGCGGCCCGGTTTGTGCCAGCAATGAAGCCCAGCCTAGCTCGTTCTCCGGCGGGGTGAGGCGAGCCACCGCGCCGCTATATTGGGCGCCGGGCCGCTCAATCACCATCCAGGAGGCAAGTTCCAGGGTTTCGCTCACCAGGTCCTGGAACCATGGCGGTGCGAAGCCCTCGTCTATCCAGAGCACGCGCGGCTTGGTGTTCAGCCCCTTGCCGGCTTCAAACGCCCGCCAGTACCTGGTGGAAAGGGCGGGGCGCCACAGTTCCACGGGCAGGTTGCGCGGCGCCAGCTTGCGCAGATTGGCCGCCAACCCAGGTGAGGTGGCGAAAACCCGTGTTGCTGCCGCCAAGGCGGGCAGCGCATCCGGTTCCGGCATGGCGGTGAACAAGGCGGTGTAAGGCGGGCTATTGGGGTGGGGCGCGTGCAGCGGGTTGACCCGCACCCAGGCTTCCGGGGCGCGCCGGGCAAGGTCCGCCGCGCTGGGCAGGCCGTGTACCCAATCCGCTTCCATAAGGCCCGCGTGGCGCATGGCCCTGGCGGCGTTCAGCGCGGCACCAGCCTGAGCGGCATCGCCGCTCAGCAGCAGGTTGGCCGGGTCTTGCGGGCTGGCCTTCACAAGCCCGGTGCGGAGTTCCGGCGCCAGCAGATCTCCGTGCAGGGATAAGGCCGGATGGTGATACAGGTCGGCAGCAGGCAAGGCCCGCGCCGCTGGGGAGCCGGTGCGGAACGTGCATTCGGCATCCGCGGCGGGAAGTGCATCGGCGGGCATTGTGATGGTGACATCCGGTGTCCAGACCAGCCGTGCGCCGCTCGCGCGCAACTGGGCGCAAAGGTCCAGCCAAAGCGCGTCGCCGTGAAGATGCGTGGCCACGTTACAAGCCGCCAGCGCCGCCCGGCGGGCAAGCAGCCCTGGGGGGGAGATGGCGCTGGCTTCCTGGTCCACCAGCAGCCAGCCGCCGGGGCCTGGTGCGGTTGGCCCATGCCCCGCCCCAAGCCTGGCATCGGCGCCAATCACGATCGGCCCCAGAACCTGTTTTCCGTTGGTGCCCAGAGGGCCGAGGCTGCGCGCCGCCACCGCAGCCACGCCAGGGTCCGCCAGCTTGCCGCGCAGCCCTTCCAGCCAGTGCGGCGTCACCTCTTGCATCCGCGCATCCAGCACCGCCACCAGCTCGGTCTCGGCCAGGGCGACGGCTTGCGCCAGCGCTGCGCCTTTGCTGGTGGCGATAACCGCGAGCACCTTGCCCTCCAGGGCGTCCCGCTGGGCCATTACGGCGGCGAGATAGGTTTGCATCTGCGGTGAAAGCTCCGCCCCGGCCAGAATCACCGGGCCGGTAAGGGGCTTGCCGCTCAACAACGCGGTCAGCCAGTTGTCCAGCAGCGGAATCTCCGCGCCGTCGCACTGCATGATGATGGTCGTGCCGGGGTCCTCGGTAACGTGGACATGGTGGAACAGCCCGGGATGCTGGCGGTTTTGCACCTGCGCCTTCATGCCTGAAGCCGCCAGATGCCGGGAAAGCGCCTCTGCCGCGCGGGCGCAGAAAAGTTCCGGCGCAATATCGTCGCGCTTGCTGTGCGGGCGGCGGGTGAACACCGGCTCCGGCAGGCGCTCCACACGCGCGCCTTGCAGGGCGAAGCGCAGTTGCAGGTCGTATTCCTCTGCTCCGGCCCATTCCGGGTCGAATCCGCCGGCCATGCGCAGGGCTTCGGCGCCGTACCACACCCAGTCTCCGATATAAGCAGCCTGGCGGAGGCGGGTAACGTCCCAGCCTGGTTTGTGGCGCACCCAGCCGCCGCCCTCCCGGGGCACGATCTCATCGGAATAGATCATGTCTGCCTTTGTGCGCGCGGCCAGCAGCGCGAAGCGCAGGCAGCCATCCGGTGCGATGATGTCGCCGGCGTTCAGGATGGCGACGTAATCGGCCTCTTCGGCGCTTGCGTTCAATTCGGCGCAGAGGCGGCGCGTCATCGCCTCAGGTTCCGGCGGCACGGCGATGATGGAGACACCCTCCAGCGCCAGCGTATCCGCCGCCAGCACTTTGATGCAGTGGGGCGGCAGCCATTGGCCGCGCAGGCTTTCCAGCGTGTCGTTCACAGCCGCGGCACGTCCGGCGGGGGCGGCGATAAGCACCGCCAGAAGGGGCAGCTTGCCCGCGGCATCGCGCTGCGCCTCCAGTCTGGCCTTGGCCCCTTCATCTGTACGTTCGGCTGGCCGCAATGCGGTAGTGGCGGTGCTCGTGGGGTCTGCCGCCGGATGCAACGCGCCGCCGAAAGCGGGCAGGGCGCGGCCCCGGCTGGTGCCGATCTCGTTGAGGAAGCCGGTCAGATCAGCCGTCTCCGCCGCCAGTCCATCCCAGAGTTCCGGCCGGAAATCCCGGTCCAGAATTGCCTCCCAGGCCCGGGTGACGAGACCGCGCAACGGCCGGCTGAGATCGGTGCTGGGGAGTTTCTCGGAGCGGTTGAGCTGGCCGGTCAGATAGGCGCTGGCCTCCGCCAGCTTGTCCCCATCCGGGCTTTGCAGCGTAAGGCCGAGCGCCGCCTCGATCCGGCGCAGCTGTGTTGCGGGCTCGGCCAGCAAATCGTGATAGGTGAGCCAGCAGCGTGGTAGATGCCGCGCCTGACGCTCCGCATCCGTGGCGTAGCTCATCCAAAGTAACAAGGCATGCGCGCGGGAAAGGCCGTTCTTGCGGCTTTGGCTGGAAGCGGCGGTCCATGGGTCGCGGAAAATATGCACCACATGCGGCTTGTGTCCGGCTTGTTTGGCCACGCGCTCGTAAAGCGGCAGGGTGCGGCAGAGATGCGGATGCTTCAAGCCCCAGAGCCGGTCTTCCTGGCTGAAGCGGCGGCGCAGAATTTCGTCGAGCTTCGTGGCCTGCGGAGCGATGTCGGCCCGGTCCAGCCAGCCCTCTGGCAGGCCGCGCACGTCTGTCCAATCCACGCCGAGGCGGTTGAACAGATGCACATCCAGCTCGATCAGCTCCGGAATTTCGTAGAAACCGAGAGGATTATGCTCGTTTGGGTCGGCATCGTTATAGAATTTTACGCCTGCCCGTTGCAGTGCCCCGGAAAGTGCCGAGGTGCCGCTGCGGTAATAGCCGACGATGAAGATTGCGTCGCTCATGCCAAGGAGTCCTCAAAGATACTTGAACAGGCTGAGGCTTTGCGCCGTGCCGAAGGTTTTCATCGCCGCCTGCACGGCGGTCATGGTCTGGTCCAGCGCCGAAATGGCGGCTGGCATGTCCACGGCGGTGGCGTTGTTCACCGTGGTTTGCACCGCCGTTTGTTGCGTGGTGTTACTGCTGGCGGCGTTGGAAAGCGCCTGCAATGTCACCCCGTTCTGCGCCTGCGCGGTGGTAACGGTCTGCTGGTATTGCGCCAGCCCGGCGAGGCTTTGGTTGAGAAGCTGATTGGTTTGCGCCACCTGCGCGGGCGTAGCCTGGGCGCTGCCAAGGGCTGTGGAGATTTGCTGGAGCAGCGCGAAGGCCGATTGCGGGCGCGCGGGCGCGATGGTGAAGCTGTCACCATTCGCCGGGGCGCCGGTGATCTCGTAATTCACTCCGGCCAGTTGCAGATTTGTCTGGCCGCCGCTGTTCAGCGTGCCGGTGGAAATGGTGGTGCCGCCTTGTGTCGCGGTATAGCTGGTGGTGTTGCCGGCCACCGCGAAGGCAACCGTGATGGGCGCGTTGCCCTGCCGGAAGGCGTTGGCCGCCGCGACGTTCACGAGGCCCTGCTGAAGGATCTGCCCGCTGCCGCCATTGCCCGTATTGGCGGTGACCACCGAGGTGCCGTCTCCGGCGAGGGCAGAGGTGAAAACATCGCCATTCACCAGCGTGTTTGCCGTGTTGCCCTGGCCGATGGTGGCCTGGCCCTGCCCGGAATCACCGAAATAGGCGATGTTACCGCTGGCATCGGGCTGGAAGGGCGCCAGCGTGCCGCGCGACCCGCCGAACAGATAGCTGCCATTGGGGGCGATGGTGTTGCCTGCGGACAGCAATTGCTTCGACGCGCTTTGCACCTGCAAGGAAAGCGCATTGAGGTTTTGCGCATTGGTGGTGCCGCTGAGCGCCTGCAACACGATGGACTGGACGTTATCCAGCAGCGAGGTTACCGAACTGTAAGCGTTATTGGCGGCGCCTAGCTGCGTTTGAATCGCGGCCTGGGTGGTGTTGTCGTTGCTCAACTGGCTGATTTGGTCGTTGCCGAGTGCTGCTGTTTCATACGCGGCGGGGTTCTGGTCGGGCGTCTGCACTTTCAGCCCGGTGGAAATCTGCTGCTGCAACGCGCTTATCTGCGCTTCCTGCGCTGTCAGCGTATTCGTGAAATTACTGTAGAACGACAACTCCATTTTTGGATTCCTTCAGCCTTCAAGCTATTGTTTCGGTCTTGCCGTGGATATTCCGCGCCAGATGCGGCAGGTCTCGCGCCGCGCGTTCCTCAGCGATGGTCTTTTCCAGCCGCATTGCGCTGTCCAGGCGTTCCTGCAAAAGCCGCCGGCGGGCGCGTAATTCCGCTAGGGCGGCGACGCACTCGGTCTGTTTCGCTTGTTCGGCGGCAAGTGCCTGGATGAGTTGCGACACCGCTGCCTCGGCATGGTTGCTGAATTGTCCGGCGCGTATCGCATCGGCGGCGCGCACCACCGCACCGCCGCGCCACAAACTGCCCAGCCGTTCCTGGTAAGAGGCAAGAACCTCGCGTTGCGCCGCGTAGCGTTGCAGGGCGGCGTTGTGCCGGTTCAAACTGTCCAGCAGCGCCGCCTCTTTCGCCGCCGCCAGCAGATCTAGCTTGGCCAATGCCTGCGGATTCATGCTTCGTTTCCGAACACAGCCTGCATTTTGGCCAGAGACTCATCCAACCCCATGCGCGACGCCGCGTCTTGTTGCAGCAGGTTTTCCATGCTGGGCATGCGCTGCAAGGCTTCATCCAGCAACGCATCGCGCCCCGGCGCGTAGGCGCCGAGGTCCAGAATATCCTGTTTCTCGCGCTTTCTGGCCCAAAGCGCCCGGAAGCGCCCGGCGAGTTGCAGATGCTCTTTGGTCACCAGCCCCGGCATCGGCCTTGAAAGTGAGGCGGAAATATCGATGGGCGGGTAAATAGCCGCCTCCGCCATGGCGCGGGAAAGCACGATATGCCCATCCAGAATTGCGCGGGCCGTGTCCGCTACCGGGTCGCCCACATGGTCGTCGCCCTCCACCAGCACGGTGTAGATGGCCGTGATGGAGCCTTGCCCCGGCCCGCCATTGCCCGCCCGCTCCGCATAAGCGGAAAGTGCGCCGAACACGGAGGGCGGATAGCCCTTGTTGGCGGGCGGTTCGCCAGCCGCCAGCCCGATTTCGCGCAAGGCCATGGCGAGGCGCGTGAGGCTATCCACCAGCAACAAAACATGTTTGCCTTCGGCGCGGAGTGATTCCGCGATGGCGGCGGCGCGATAGGCGCCATGCACGCGGGCCAGCGGCGTGTCATCAGCCGGGGAGGCGATGACCACCGCGCGCGGCCGCGCGGCGCCCAGATGGTCCTCGATGAATTCTCGGATTTCCCGCCCGCGTTCGCCGATCATCGCCAGCACCACGGCATCGGCCCGCGCATGCCGCGCCATCATGCCGAGCAGCGTGGTTTTGCCGACGCCGGAGCCGGCGAACAGCCCCACCCGCATGCCCCGCCCCAAGGTAGCGAGTGCGTTGATGGCGGAGACGCCGACATCAAACGGCATTTCGATTCTGGCGCGAGCCATGGGGTTGATCGGGCAGCCCTGCATCGGCCAGGGGGTAAGGGCTTCGGGTGCGGCACCACCGTCCAGCGCGTTGCCGCGGGCCTCCAGAATCCGGCCCAGCAAGGCGGGGCCGGTCATCGCCGCCATCTCGGTTGTTTCCACCCGCACCCGCGCGCCGCGCATGATGCCGCGCATGCCTTGCTCGGGCATCATCAACATCACCCCGGCCTCGAAACCAATAATCTCGGCGGCGGCCTCGCCATCCGCCTGCTCAATCATGCAGCGCGCACCTATGGGCGCATGCAGGCCGCTTACGCGCAGCATCTCGCCATTTGCTCGTAGCACGCGGCCATAGCGCCGTACGGGCGGCGTGGCGAGCGCGGTGCGCAGGCTTTCCGTGGCGCGGCGGTTCAGGCTTTCCAGCGTGATCATGGCGCGGCCTCGCCCGGTAGGGCGAGCCCTGCGCGCAAGGTGGTAAAGCGGCTTTCCAGCCTGGCATCCCATTCCGCCTTGTCCTGCCTGTCGCCATCCTCGGCCAGCAGTTCCAGCAAGACGCCGCCGGGGGTGATGCTGTCATCCGGCACCAGCACCAATGTGTCGTCCGGCAGTTTGTTCCATAACGCGGGGATATCTGAAGGATGCAGATGCAGTCTTATGGTTTGGTTCATTCCGCGCTCGGCGGCGGCCTCCTTCAACAGAGTCTTTACAAGTCCGGCCAATTCAGCGCGTGCATTGCCGCTCTCCCCCCCGGCGATGTGCCGGGCAAGTTGGAAGCCCATATCCAGCACCAATTCGGCGAGGTCTTGTTCCTTCAAGGCCAAGGGTGCCGCGAACTGCGCGGCGGCTTCTTCCAGAACCGTAAGCATCCGCGTCAGTTTCTCCTGTTGCGGCGCCATCGCGGCGCGGGCGGCGGTTTCCCCGGCTTCTTTCGCTTCGGCAAAGGCGGCATCGCGCAGTTTCGTAACCTCCTGCTTCACGCGCCGTTGTATCTCCGCTTCTCGCGCGGCGATTTCGGCCGCGTCCGGCGCCAACACCGTCTGCACGAAGTCGCGGTTGCGAGAGATCGTTACGAAACTCATCACTCAACGCCGCGCTGGTTGGAGCCGCTTGGATTGTTGAAGGCAAGGCGCAGAGATTCCATGCCGAGCCCGCCAAGCGGCGCCGCCAAAGCCAGCACCGCGCGCACCAGCAGCCCGATCGCGAAAGCCGAAAGCAGCCATGCCCCCGCCATGCCGGAGTTGGAGAAGCTTGCCGGCTCATGCGTGGCGGCCCAACCGGTCATCGCCGCGAGGCTAAGCAGAAACGGGCTGAAAAGTTTTTTGGGCTTGCGAGATTTTACCTTGGCCATATCGATTTATCCTTGCGGTTGGTCTTGCACCGGAGCGGAGGATGCAGGGTCAGGCGCATGGATAACCACCACCACTCGCCGGTTGAGGGCACGGCCCGCCGCCGTGTCATTGCTGGCGATTGGTGAGAATTCTCCGAATCCTTCCGCCGCCAAAATAGTGCCGCCAACGCCGTTGCCGACAAAAAGTTGTACAACCGCAACGGCGCGTTCAACCGAGAGCGACCAGTTTGAAGGAAATTGCGCGGTGGCGATGGGTTTATTGTCAGTATACCCCTGTACGGTGATTCTGTATCCGGCGGGCAGTTTTGTCAGCCCGGCACCAACCTGGGAAAGCAGCGTTACCGCTTCCGGCTTCAATGTCGCGTCTCCAGAATCGAACAACACGGAGGCATCAAGCTTGATCGTGAGGGTCAATGGCGCGTTGCTGATTGCGACTTGGTTTTTTTCAATCATCGGCTGGAACAAAGCGTCCAGCTTTAATTGCAGTTGTTGCAGGGTCTGAATGTCCCGCGCCAATTGCCGAGCCATCTTCTGCGGAATTTTTGCGTCCGCCGAGGAAGGTGACTCGACGCGCTTCGGGATCGGTGAAACCTGGTGTTGCAGCACGCCGCGTGACCCGGATGGGTGCGAGACGATGACGGCGGGTGGTGAGCCGTGAAATGCCTCAATGAATGCCTTGGTGATTTCTTCCTGCTTGAACTTGTTGCGGGTGGAGGAGGCATACAGCACCACGAAAGTGGCCAGCAGCAGCGTCAATAAATCTGCATAAGAGATGATCCAGCGCTCATGATTGGCATGCGCTTCAGGCTTCTTCTTTTTCGCGGGAAGTTTCATGCCGGCCATTTCTCAGGCCGCCTGGGAGGCGCCTTCAGGCACCTCCGGCTCTTCCGACGCGATCTTTGCTTTGGGCTTCTCATTCAGGAAGCTTTTCAGGGTCTGCCGGATGACGATGCCGGGCTTGCCTTCCGCCAGCAGCAAAAAGCCCTGAATCACCACCATGCGCTCACGCTCCAGCTCCTTGGCGACGGATTTCAACCGCCCGCCCAGCGGCAGGGCGATGAGATTGGCGAATCCCACACCATAAACGGTGGCGATGAAGGCGGTGGCGATGCCTTCGCCAAGTTCGCTCGGATGGTCGAGCCGCATCATCACATGGATCAGCCCCAGCACCGCGCCCAGCACGCCGATGGTGGGGGAGTAGCCGCCCAGCGCCTCCCATACATGGCCCGGATGCTCCTGCTCACGGTCAAGATTTTCGGCGGCAATGCCAAGCATCGAGGCAAAATCCTCGATCGCCGTATTGTCCACGATCATTTGCAAGCCCTGGCGCTGGAATGGGTCTTCCACATTCGGGATCTCCTGCTCCAGCACCAGCGTGCCGAAACCGCGCGCCTTGGCGGACCAGTCCGCCACACGCTCAATGAACGCGGCCAAATCCGTTTTCGGCGGCTTAGCCAGCCACAGCACCGCCTTGAAGCCAGCGAACAGGGTGCCAAATCCGAATTGCACCAGGCAGGCTGATACGGAGCCGCACAGCACGATAATGAACGCGGTGAGATTCAGCAGTGAGGAGAGGGGCACATGGTCCGTCACCGCGCCGCCGAGGATGACGGCAACCCCGAGCAGCAGCGTAGCCAGATTTATCAAGATACAAATTCTCCTCGTTGCGCCGCATTGATATGCAGGGCGAGCGCCTCCAGCGCCCGCTTGCGCAGCCGCGAGGCGTAGCCCTCGCTGATATCCAACACGCTTGCGATTTCCCGATTATTAAGTTCGTCGTAAAAATGCAGCGCCAGTACGCGGTACTCCAGTTGCGGCAGGCCGCGCAGCGCTTCCACCAGCAAAGCGCGGTTGTCGATGCGGGTGAGCAGGCAGAGAGGATCTTCCGGCCCGCTCCCATCGTCATGCGCCGCGATCTCCACTTTTTCCTGATCGAAACTCGTCTGCCCTCGCCGGCGCGTGCCCTCGCGCCGCAGCCCGTCGATCATCGCGCCTTTTATCCGCCGCGAGGCGAAGGCCTGGAACGCAACGCCATGGCCGGGGTCGAAACGCTGCGAGGCTTCCATCATGCCGATGGCGCCCCATTGCAGCATCTCTTCCAGATCGGCCCAGGGCATGCGTGCCTTCATCAGCAGCGCCATGCGTTTGATCCAGTCGCCGTAAAGGGCGGTGAGTTCCGCCTGGCCGGGGGCGGCCGCGTCAGCCATTGGCGGGCTCCGCGGTGTGCACCACCTGCAACGGCATGGTTTCGGGAATTTCCTCAAGCGCGATGACGGGGAGTAACCCGCTCACGCATTTCGCCACGGCGCGGCGCATGGCCGCCTGCACCACCAGCACCGGCTTCGCGCCCCGCGCGCGCATGGCCTTGGCGGTTTGCTCGGCGGCCTGGCGCAGATGGGTGGCGATTTCCGCCTCTACCTCGCCGCCCGCGGCTTCCCGCGCCGCGCGCAGGGATTTGCCCACCAGCTCTTCCAGCTTCGGTTGCAGCACCGCCACGCGCAGCGCCGGCTCCGCGCCCATGAACTGCCCGGCGATAAAGCGCCCCAACCGTAACCGTACAGCAGCCAGCAAGCGTTCAGGGTCCTTGGCGCCGCCATCGGCGGCTTCCACCAGGGCCTCGGCGATGCGTTCGAAATCCCGTACCGGCACTTCCTCGGCCAGCAACCCCTGGCAAACCTGCCGGATCACACCAGCCGGCAATGCGGCGCGCAAATCTTCCGCCAAACGCGGCGTGGTTTCCGCAAGCCGCGTCATCAGTCCTTCCACCTGCGGGCGGCCCAGCAAATCGGCCCCGTAGCGTTTCAGCACTTCGGCGAAATGCGTGGCCAAGGCAGAGGCGGCATCAACCACCGTGTAGCCAAGCTCCTCCGCCGCTGGAATGGCGCCTTGCGGAATCCAAACGGCGTTCTGGCCAAAGGCCGGGTCTTTCACTGGCCGCCCGACGGAAAGCTTGTCCACTACCATCGGGCCTTCAATGGCCAGCCACTGGCCGGGCCAGGCCTCGCCGCCGCCAATCGCGGCGCCGCGCAGGGTGAAGCGGTAGCCATGGGCGGGAAGCTCCGAGGAGTCACGGATGTGCACGGCGGGCACCAGAAACCCCATGGCGCGGCCATAGCGTTGGCGTACGGCGGTCAACCGCCCCAACAGCCTGCCTTCGCCTTGCCCCACCATGGGCGCCAGGGCGAAACCGATATTCATGCCCAGCGGGTCCACGCCGCTCACATCCGTCAAGCTGTCCGGCTTCACCTCGGGCTTTGCGTTTTCGTTTTGCGCCGCCTCAATCTGTTCGGCATCCGGCTTGGTGCGCGACAGCCGCCAGGAGGAAACGCCCAATGCGCCGCCCAGCAGCAGGAAGGGAATATGCGCCATTTGCGGCACCAGCCCGATGGCGATGGTGATCGCCGCCGCGATGGCCAATGCCTGCGGATATTTCGAGAGCTGGGATTTGATTTGCGCGCCGATATCCTCGCCGGTGGCCACGCGGGTAACGACCAAGCCAGCAGCGATGGAAATGGTGAGTGAGGGAATTTGCGCCGCCAGCCCGTCGCCCACGGTCAGCAGCGTGTAGGTGCGCGCCGCGTCGCCCAAAGGCAGGCCATATTGCAGGCAGCCGATCACCAGCCCGCCGACCATGTTCACGGCGAGAATGATCATCGCCGCCACCACGTCCCCGCGCACGAATTTGCTGGCGCCATCCATGGCGCCGAAGAAATCCGCCTCACGCCGCAACGTATCCCGCCGCCGCTCCGCCGCCTGGGGGGAGAGAATGCCGGCATTGATCTCGGCGTCGATGGCCATCTGCCGCCCGGGCAGAGAATCCAGCATGAAGCGCGCGGAAACCTCGGCGACGCGCGAGGCGCCCTTGGTGACGACGACGAAATTGATGATGATGAGAATGACGAAGATGATGCCGCCGACGACGTAATTGCCGCCCACCGCGAACTGACCGAAGGATTCGATAACGTGTCCGGCCGCCCCCGGCCCGGTATAGCCGTTGAGCAGAATGGCGCGCGCGGTGGCGACGTTCAGCGCCAGCCGCATCAGCGTCGTGGCCAAAAGCACTGACGGGAAGGAGGAAAATTCAGACGGGGAGGGGATATAGAGCGAGGCGCCCAGGATCACCAGCCCGGCGGATATATTCAGCGCGAACAGAAACGAGATGGCGGCTGGCGGCAGCGGCATCGCCAGCATCACCAGCACCAGCAGAATCACCACAGGCCCGGAAAGCTGGCCCAGGCTGAAGCCGCGCGGGCGTGGGAGAGCGAGTGCGTCAGCCATGCAAAAGTCCTGGAATGGCGTTGAACAATCTGGCCGCGTAATGCTCGACGCCGCCGATCATCAGCGGCCCCGCCGCCATAGCCACCAGGGCCAAGCCGCCAAGTTTGAGAACAAAGGGTATGGATGCCTCGCGCACCTGAGTCGCGGTTTGCAGAATGCCGGCACCCAGGCCGATGACCAGCATCAGTAGCAGCATGGGTCCGGCGAGTTCAGCGAAGGCGAGCCACGCGCCGCTATTCACGCCATTGGCACTCATGAAGCGCTGTCTTCCTCGTCCTTCATGGCGTCTTCCGAAAGGGCCGTCACGCGCACGCCGTAACGGTCATTGGCTACGGCGACGACTTCGCCATAGGCGAGCTTCTGGCCATTGGCGAAAATTGCCAGCGGTTCGCCGATCATCTGATCAAGTTGAAGAATTTGCCCGTGCCGCAAGGCGCGAAGATCCTTCACGCTAATCTGCGTGCGGCCAAGCTCCACCGCCACGGCAACCTGCACACGGTCCAGCACCACCTTGGCGGTGATGGCGGCGGCCCCGCGCGGCTGCGCCTGCAACCGCTCAAGCTCCACGCGCTCGGGTTCAATGAGTTTTTCCGCGCCGGTCAGACGCTCTTTCTGAGTGGTCATCTCGATGTCTCCTTCTTCTTCGGCTTTCACCCGGCAACACACATGGCCGTCCTGCTGGCCATAATCGGCCAGGAACAAATCCACCCCGCCGCCCACCGCCACCGCATGTGGCCAGAGCGTTACCGGCAACAGGTCGCCAGGCCGCAATGCTTGAAACACCGCCAGCGGCAGATGCGCCCGGGCCAGATCGAAACGCAGGTCGATATTCGTGCTGTCGGTCAATTGATCGACGCCGCTGGTCCAGTTCATGTCCGGTCCGCGCCCGCCGAGCAGGCCGGACTGGTTGGCGATCTTGGCTTCCAGTGTTTCGAAGGCGGAATATGGCACGATCAGGCGGATGGTGCCTGAGCCAAGCTCGGTTTCGAAAATGCCAGTGACGGCGATCATCCAGTCCTGCCCATCGGCGATGGCGAGCATGCCGGTGGCGTTTTCGTAGGCGATGGCCGCGAGGTTGAGCGGGACGATGGGGGTGAAGGTTTCGGTGATGGTGGCGAAAGCCATATCCACCATCTGCCGCCCGATCCGCGTTTCCAGCGCGGAAAGCTCATACCGCTCGAATGGATGCGCCGAGGTGGCGCCGCACATCGCATCCACCATCGCGCCGATCAAATCCCCGTCGATGGCAAGCAGCATGCGCCCGCGCAACGGCGTGAGTTCCGAGATGCCGGCCAGCATCACTTCCGGCAGGGCGGACATGGCGGATTCATGCGCGATGACGTTATGGATGCAGGAGAGCAGCTGCACGGAATGGCGCATGCGCTGAAACAGCACGAAGGCGATCTGCCGCATGAACCTGTCGGCCAATGTCTCCATGAGCACCGAGCGCAGCAGCGGGGCGCGCATTGGGTCCAGAAGGTCGAGCGTCTCCACATTCGGGTCGGTATCAAGCATAGGCGCTCAGCCCGCTTGGTGTGGCTTGTGGCTCCGTGGCGAAGGCGGCTGCGTTGTTCTGGCGCGGCGGTGAATAGCCGCTTTGGCTATTCTGGCCGCTTTGCTGCGGGAATTGCCCGCCCACCTGCGCCTGGCCCAGGCTGAGACCGGATTGCGCCATGGCGGCGCCAAGCCCCGGCAGGCTGGCTTGTATCGCTTGCGCGGCATCGGCGGTGCTGGGCACGAACAGCACGTTCACCTGCCCCTGTGTGCTGAACCGAACCTGCACGGAAAGATGCCCAAGCCCCGGCGGGTCCAGCCGCAAAACCGTGCCGCTTTGGCCGGATTGATGCAGCGCCGTAACCGTGGCGGCCAGCGCGGCCGGACCGATGCTGGCATTCGCGGTCACGACGCCCGTCTCCGTTACGGTGCTCCCACTTGCCGTGGCGGCGTGGATCTCCGGCGCGGGGCTTATGCTGCCAAAAGCAGGAAGCTGCTGTGCGCTGGTCTTTTCCTTGCTGGTGGGTGTTACCTCCGTGGCGGCGGGCAACTGCGCCACCCGCGCGGTGAGGGCCTGCGCCGTGCTGGGCGCAGTGGGCGCGCTGGCGGTGGGTTGGGGCGTTGCCTTGGCGGTGCGGGTGTCTAACTGGGTGTCTGCCGCTGTGGCGCTGGCGGGTGTGGCCTCTGCTGCCACTGGTGGCGTAGGTGCGGCGGGGGGTGTTCGCGGCGTTTGTGTCGCCAGGGTCTCGCTGGCCGGGGTGGTTTTCGTGGCGGCGGGGTTGGGGGTGGTATCACTTTGCTTGGTGGTGGCGGGCATGGCCGTGTCGGCTTGGGCAGGGCTGGTACTGGTCGTTGCCGGGGCCGTGCTGGCCATCGTCGGGGCCGTGCTGGATGTTGAATCCGCTGTGACGGCCTGGGTGCGGGGCGCGATATGTGCGGTTTGTACCGGCGCATTCGCATGGCTTGCATTGGCGGGTTTTTCCATCGCTGGCTGCACCGGCACCGCCAGCCCCGCTACGGGAACCGCTTTTGGCGTGTTCTTCTTGTCGTCTGCAAGCACCGGGCCCGATGCCGCAATGCTGGGCTGCGGCTTCGCGCCTTTCGGCGTTGGTTCCGCCTTGGTGCGGCTTGCCGTCTCGGCGGAAGCGGTTTGCGTTGGGTCGGGTGGCATCTTCGCGGCGGTTTGCTGTTGCGGCTTCGCGGTGTTGTTCGCGCTAGGCGGGGTGCCCGGCTGCGGCGCGGCGTCGCTATTGGTCAGCGCCTCTTGCCAGGCGGCATGATCCGGCGCGGTGGCGGTGTTCGCGGCCAAGCCCGTGCTCTGCGTGATGGAAATGGGGGCGGAAACCGGCATCAAACCATCTCCTCTGCCGCGCTGATGGAAATACGGCCCTCGCCGGCAAGTTTCAGCGCCGCATCGACGATCTCGCTCTGTGCGACCAGCGCATCGGACCGGCGGATCGGCGGCCCGCTCGTCAGCTCTTCTTTCAGTACCTCCACCTGCCTTGTTGAGAGGTTCTGGAAGAAGCGGTCCCGCAGCGCCTCGTCCACCAGGCGCAGCGCCGGGGCGAGTCTGTCCGCCGGCACCTCGCGCAACAGAATTTGCATGGACCGGTCTGGCAGCTTGCCGAGATCAATGAAGGTAAACAGATTCTCGCGGATCTTCTCGGCGGTTTTGGCGTCACGCTCATCAATGGCGCCCAGCACATTCTCAGACATTGCTGATGTAAAATGATTCAGGATGTCGGCTGTTTGTTTGGCACCTCCCAGATTGGTCACGCGCCTTCCGCCGGTGCCGGTCTGCATCGCCAGCTCGTCCAGCATGTCCCGCAATTCCTTCACCACGCTGGGTGAAACCACGTCTAGATTGGAGAAGCGATACAACGCCTCGGCCGCCAGGGGTTCCGGCAGGAAGCTGAGCAGATTGGCGCCCATCTCATGCGGAATATGCGCCAGCAGCAAGGCGATGGTTTGCGGCCGCTCATGCGCCATTTGCATCGCCAGGGTTCGCGCATCGGTGTTGGGCGGCAGGTAGAAACTCGAGCGACGCTCATTGCGCCGTAGCCGTTCGAGGATTTCCTTCGCGTTATTCTCACCCAACGCGTTCGTCAGCACGCGGCTCAGGAATTTCATGCTGTCACCGCCAATCGCGGTGATGCCAAGATCCGATGCGAAGGAGAGCATGATGTCCTCCCTCAATTGCGGGGTGATGCCCTTCAGGCTCGACATCGCGGTGGAGATGCGGTTGACGGATAGCTCGTCCATTTCTCGCATCACGGCAGCGGCGGTTTCCTCGCCCAGTTCGCGCAGCACCATGGCGGCGCGCTCCGGGCCAGAGAGAACGGGGGCGGAAATCTGCTTGGCGTCTTCACTCATTTTCTTCTGTCCAACTCTGGAGAAGCCGCGCCACGCCGGGGATGTTCTCGGCGGCTTGATCGCGCAATTCGGAGAAATCCCGGGGCGGGGTGATCGAGGGCAGTGGCCGCGGGGCCGGTGGTGGTGGTGGCAAAATGGTTTTCAGGTTGACGGTCGCCAGGCGCCGCCCGGCTGGCAAAGCCAAGCCGAAGAGCAGCGCCATCGCCGCCATAACTTCCAGCATCGCATGCGCCAGCGGGTTGGCCGCCGCGATGATGGGTGCCGCCACTGTAGGAGCCGCCGCTATTTGGAAGGGCGTCGCCAGCACGTTCACCGTTACGTTGGGATAGGCGAAGGCAGCGCTGATCGCGGCTTTGATCTGCTGCACCGGCAGGTTTTTCGGCAACGCCGCCTGGTTCAGCACCACCGAGACGGCGATGGACTTCACCGCCCAATCCGGCTTGGTGATGTCGCTCTCGGTCTGGTCGGTCACAAAGGTCTGATCCAGATCGTTGGTGGTGCGGCTTGGCAGCGGCGGCGCGGCGCTGGCTGCCTGCGGCGGCGTGTTCCCCGCCGGCGTTTTCTTGTTCGTGGCTTGCGCCGGTGCGGGCGCCGGGTTTGCCGCCGTGGTCTGGCTGGGCGGCTCGTTGGAAAGCGCCCCCGGAATGCCGAGTGCCGCGCCATCCGAGCCGGTCTGCGATGTCTGGTTGCTGCTGGAATGTTGTACGATATGCGCCGGCCCGTAGCTGGTTTCGTGGATATGCGCCTGCGTGAAATCCAGATCCGCCGATACATCCGTACGGAAATTTCCAGCGCCCACCAGCGGAATCAGAAGCCCGGCGACGCGCGCGGCGGAACTTGCCTCCACCTGCGCTTCGGTCGCCAGTTGCGTGCTGGTGTTCATCGCGCTGGCGGCGGGGTAAACCGTGGCGCCGGAAGTCGTCACCACGGTGACATCCTCCGCCGCGAGGCCCGGCACGGCACCCGCCACCAGCTTGGCAATGGTCTCGCCCTGTGCGGCGGCCTGCATCTGGTCTGCATCCACCACCACCGAGGCGGCGGGCTTCGGCTGGTCCGCGAGGAAAGGTGTTTCAGTCGGCAGCGCCAGATATACCTGCGCGCTGCGTATGCCGCTCATGGCCTGAATGGATTGTTCCAGGGACAGTTCCAGCGCCTGCGTAGCCATCGTTGACTGCGCGAGGTCCGAGGTGGTCATCGGTGCATTCTCAAGCTGATTCCAGGCGCTTTGCGTACTGGAGCCGGGCACCTGCGCGACGCCCAGTTGCAACCGCGCCTGAGCCAGTTGCGGGGCGGGAACCAGAATAACATTGCCCGCCGCCTGAAGCTGATAAGGTATGCCAAGTTTTTGCAATTGCGCGATGACCTTGCCGCCATCGGCGGGGGAGAGCCCCTCGCTCAACACCGCGTAAGGCGGGCCGGAAAGTTCCAGCCACATCACCGTGCCGAGAGAGACCAGCACAATCGCGCCCGTCACCCAGAGCAGCTTGGGAATCCGTGCCGCCTGCTCCTGCGACCGGGCCAATATGTCACGCCAATTGCGCATGGATCAGAACTGCATGTTCATGACCGCCTGATAGGCGGAGACAACCTCATTGCGGACGGCAACGGTCGCGTTCCATGCAACCTCGGCCCGGTCACTCGCAACCAGCGCCTTGCCCAAAGTGGCGCCGGGCACGCCGGCCGCGTATCCCGCCTCGGCGGAGGCCGCTGAGGATTGCTGCGCGCTCACGCCCTGCAAGGCATCGGAAACAAGGCTGAGAAAATTTCCCGGCTGGGTGGCGGCGGGGCTTGTCCCCGTCCCGGCCAGGCTGCTTGCGGCCGAAATTGCGCTCTGCGCCGCGATGCTGGAAACCATGGTGACCTTTCCTTTTGAAAAGAGATGCGGGTGCTAAGGCCGCGTTTTGGATGAGCCGTTTTCAGCCGGATATTGAAACGCCCCTGGGGTGCCAAAATTTTTTTGTATCAAGCAGGAAAACTTTGCTCATGCCGTACGATTAAAGCCCCGTTCCTAACGGATTCTTAAAATCGCGCATCACTTGGTGGGAAAACATCTTCCCGCGGCCTTAACCTAGCTTCAACATTTCCAGTGCAAAGTCGGGAAATCTTGCGCCACCAGAATGGAGCCACGTTTCTATGCCGACGATTCTCGTCCTCGACGATTCCGCCACAATGGTGATGAGCTTGTCTCATATATTGAAAGGCGCCGGTTACGACGTCGAGACAGGGATGAACGGCCGTGAGGGCATCACCAAACTTACAGATGGGGTCAAGCCCTCCGTTATTTTAACGGATCTGAACATGCCCGAGCTGGATGGAATCGGCTTTATTAAAGAGGCGCGTAAAATCGTCTCGGCGCGCTATACGCCGATTATTGTGCTCACCACCGAGTCCGGTGGCCGTAAGCGGGACGAGGCGCGGGCCGCCGGTGCCTCTGGCTGGCTTACCAAGCCCGCCGAGCCGAACCAGCTGCTCTCGGTCGTCAAACAGCTTTGCCCGGTGAAATAGCAGGTGCTGCGATGAGAGAATCAGGAGAGTCTAACGAGAGGCTGGTTTGCGCCATTTTGGCCGAGCAGGTTTCGAATCTACGGGATAAGATGGATGCCAGCGAGGCATTCGACCTTTTATGGCAAACCTCCGCGCTGCTGTCCTGGCTGTCAGGTCTGTTGACGGACATGGACCGCGATGCGTCGCAGGCTTCGATGCTTCGGGATAGGGAGCGGAGCGAGGCGATCGCGAAGATCAACACGATCCGTCATCAGCTTGATAATCTCGCTTTCTTTCAGGCGCAGCGGCAAGATTTCGCTCGGCAGATCGCCGATTGCGTGATCACCGCACTCGAGCGTATGTCTAGCGCGCGGATGCCTGAGGGCACGCGCTTTGCCTCGGCGGATCTTGCGGCGCTTTATGTCAGTGAAGATCAGCGGCGTCTGCATGAGGATGTTCTTACCCGCCTGCAGGCGGACTAGCCGCGCGGGCCCAAATTTTCAGGCAAAATTTTTTGTAAAACGGTCGGATATTCCGGCAAACAATCCAGCGTCCAGCCGAATATACAGAAACAAAGATTTTTGAACGATTGCCCAGAACCAGGACATTTTTTTACCGTCCATTAAACATCGCTTTGTAAATGTCTTTCCAGGCCGCCCCTAGGCGGCGCCAGCCGGCAAGAATTGCCATATGAGGGAAGGCGGAGCGGAATGCAGGTGGGGTTTCTTAATTTTTACGGCGCTGTGCTGAACCTTCGCCAGGAACGTTCAGACCTTATCGCCAATAACATCGCCAACGCTGATACCCCGAATTACAAAGCCGTGGATGTGCCGTTCAACACCGCACTTGCCGGTGCGCTCGGCGCGCAACCAAGCGCCTCCTCTGGGCCTGAATACCGTCAAGACGGCGTGGTCGGCCTCAATGGCAACGATGTTTCGTTGGATAGCGAGCGCGTGGAAGCCGCGCAGAATGGCCAGGAGCTACAAGCGTCCACGGTTTTTCTGCATCAGGCGACAACCGATCTGGTTACCGCCCTCCGCCCGAACCCAAGCGGGAATTAACAGGCCGGAATATTCGATACGGAGTCTTATCGTATGAGCGATAGCATTTTCTCGATCATCGGCAGTTCCTTGAATGCGCAGGATCTGCGCATGGGAGCAATTTCCTCCAATCTCGCCAACGCGTCCTCCGTGGCGGTACCCGGCGAACAGCCTTACCGTGCGCACGAACTCGTTTTTCAGGCGCAACCGGTTGTCGAAGGCGAATATGATGGCGGCTCCGGTGGTTCTGGCAATGGCGCGCTCGGCGTACAGGTTGTGGCTAACGTGCAGAGCAATGCGCCACCAACGATGAAATACGACCCCGGTAACCCCTACGCGGATGCCTCCGGTTACGTAACATCGTCAAACGTCTCTCCGGTCGAGGAAATGGTGAATATGATCGACAGTTCCCACTCTTATTCGGCTTCCGTTGCCATGTTGCAGCAGGCTAGCCGGATCGATCAGCAAATGATCAGCAGCTTTCAGGTGGCCTGATGACAAGTCTTGCAACCAATGGCGTCAATTCCGCCAATGCCGCGTCCGTGGCGGCCTCAACCACGGCAAGCAACTCGTCCTCCGGCAGCGCATCCTCGCTGACACAGTCTGATTTCCTGCAACTCCTTACAGCGCAGTTAAAATATCAGTCGCCCAGTTCTCCGGCGGACCCGACCCAGATGGCGCAGGAGTTCGCGGCCATTTCCACGGTGCAGGGCATCAATCAGCTTAACACGCAACTCAGCGCCATCAGCGCCTCTAACGGCGCTTCGCAAATCGCCCAGGCGTCCTCGCTCGTCGGGCGGCAGGTGGCGGTAAGCGGCAGCAATATCATTGCTGACTCTTCAAGTAAGGCCGATGGCGCTTTCAGCCTGCCGAGCGCCACCGCCAGCACCAATGTGACAATTCTAAACCCCAATGGCAGCGTTGCCACCACGCTTGACCTTGGGGCGCTGCCCGCGGGGCCGCAAAGCTTCAGCTGGAGCGGCGGCACCGCCGGCACCACTTACAGCTATGACATCTCCGCCACCGATGCCAGTGGCAATTCCGTCTCGCCCACGCCGTACACGGTTTACAACGTGCAAGGCGTCAATCTTTCCGGCTCGTCGCCCACGCTCAACGTGGCCGGCTCCGCAACGCCGCTTCCCGTTTCCTCCGTGCAAACCGTTCTTGGAGCCTCCTCATGACATTGCAAACAGCCTTATCCGGTCTGCTCGGCGCGCAAACCGGTCTCAACACCGTCTCTAACGATCTCGCCAACGCCAACACCACGGCGTTCAAAAGCCAGACGGCGCTGTTCGAGGACGTATTCCCCGCCAATGCCACCAATACGCCCGGCATCGGCACCGCGACGGAAGGCATCTCCACTGACCTTACCCAAGGCAATCTCACCGCCACGGGCAACTCGCTGGACGCCGCCATTCAGGGCAACGGGTATTTCGTCGTTTCCAATAACGGCAGCCAGCAATACACGCGCGACGGCGCCTTTCAGCTCAGCACCACGGGGCAGCTGGAAACTTTGAATGGTGCTTCCGTGCTTGGCTATTCCAGCACAAATGGCGTGCTCAACAGCACCTTGGGCTCAATCAGCATTAATACCGGCGCGATTCCCGCCACGCCCAGCGCAAATATCGGCGCGACGCTGGACCTCAACTCCGGCGATGCGCAAATTCCTTCCACCACCACCTTCAATCCGGCGGACCCAACAACCTACAGCGAAAGCACCTCGGTGGTGACATATGATTCGCTCGGTAACGCCAACCGCGTACAGCTTTATCTGGTGCAGAACCAGCCCGCCACCGCGGGGGCAACGCCAAGCTGGACTGTTTATGCCCAGCCGGAAGCCGCCTCTGGCAGCGCCGTCGGCACGCCGCAGAATTTGACCACGCTTAATTTCTCCAATTCCGGCACGCTCACCTCCGGCAGCCCCGCCACGCTCGCGGTGAACTGGGGCAATGGCGCCGCGTCTTCCAACATCGCGTTCAATTTTACCGGCACCACGCTATCGGCGCAGAATTTCGCGGTCGCGGGTGTCACTAACGACGGTTATCCCGCAGGCAGCTACACCGGCAGCACCATCAGCGCGGATGGCTCAATCACGGCGACCTATTCCAACCGTCAGACCGTCTCCGCCGGCAAAATCGCGCTCGCCAATTTCATCAACCCTGAAGGGCTGACACCGGCTTCCGGGAATCTTTTCGCTGCCAGCAACACATCCGGTCAGGCTGTGGTGAACACGCCCGGCAGCGGGTTGGCCGGCAGCCTCTCCGGCGGTGAGCTTGAATCCTCGAACGCCTCAACGTCCTCCTTGCTGGTCTCGCTCATTCAGTATCAGCAGGCTTACCAGGCCAATACATCGGTGATCCAGACCGAGCAGCAGGACAGCCAGCGCCTGGTGCAGATCTAACCGATGAACTCCGACTCCCTCTATACCGGCATGGCCGGGCTGCAAGCCATCTCGGCACAGATGCAGGCCGTGGCGAGTAACATTGCGAACACGCAAACGCCGGGTTACGAGGCGGTGCAAGCGGTTACGGACGCGCAACTCTATCAGGGCACCAATGCCCCGATTGGCGCGGACGCCACGCTGGAAACATTGGGGCCGGATTTGAAGCCGGGGCCGATGAAGGAGACGGGAGACCCGATGAATGTCGGCATTGGCGGCGATGCCTGGTTGCAGGTGCAAACCGCCAACGGCACGGCGCTGACGCGCGACGGCTCGTTCAGTATTTCCGCCGCTGGCCTGTTAACAGACTCAGCTGGCGACCCGATTCTTAACACCAACGGCACGCCGATCAGCCTGCCCGCCCTCGCCAAGCTTCAAATCGGCGGCGATGGCACGCTCTCCGGTGTGTTGGCTTCCGACACCAGCGGCAAAGCCAGAAGCTTCGGGCAGATCGCATTGGTGGCCACACCTTCCGGCAAGCTCTCCTCGCTTGGCGGCTCGCTGTATCAGGCTCCCGCCAATACAGCTTTCACACCTGCCAGCGATGGGTCTCTGCATCAGGGCTACCTGAACGGCAGCAATGTCGATCCCACCATGGCGATGATGCAAATGATCAACAGCAGCCGGTCTTATCAGCTTCAGACCGATCTGATGAAAAGCCAAAGCGGCGCCTCACAGGATTTGAATAATCTGCTGGCACAAGGCTAGCAGGCCGGAAAACGGAGCAGCAAGATGAACCACGCTTTGGATACCATCGCCACCGGCCTCGCCGCCAGCCAGACGATGATGAATACAATCGCCGACAATCTCTCAAACGTAAACACCACCGGTTTCAAATCGGAGACGCCGGAGTTTCAAACATTGCTCTACCAGGACGGCATTCAGCCGGGCGCCAACTCCTCGGGGCAAACAGTCTATCCCTCCGGGCTGGAGGTCGGCACTGGCGTCAGGGTTGCCTCCATCAAGGATACGTTAACACAAGGCACGCTCACCAGCACCGGCAACCCGCTGGATTTGGCCATCAACGGTTCCGGTTATTTCCAGGTGCTCATGCCAAACGGCCAGACGACCTACACGCGCGACGGCGCGTTTCAGCTCAACTCAACCGGCCAGCTCGTCACCTCCTCCGGCTACCAGGTGCTGCCCAACATCACCATTCCCAGCAACGCCACCTCGGTCACCATCGGCACGGATGGCACGGTCTCGGTCACCCTGCCAGGCTCCTCCACGGCATCCCAGGTCGGGCAGGTGCAGCTCGCCAGCTTCGTCAACCCGCAAGGCCTGCAGCCGCTGGGCGGCAATCTTTACGCGTCCACAACCTCCTCCGGCACCGCCGTCACCGGCGCGCCGCAAAGCAATGGGCTGGGCTCGGTCAATCAATCTTATCTCGAATCCTCGAATGTCGATGTCGTGCAATCGATGGTGAACATGATCTCGGCTGAGCGCGCCTACCAACTTGGCACTCAGGTCGCCAGCGCCATCGACAATCAGCTCAATTATCTGGCCCAGGCCGCCGCCGGGGCATGAAAAAGCTGCTGCCATTTCTGCTGCTGGCGGGCTGCCAGACCGCCGCCGCCCCGCCGCCCGCTCTGGTCAAGCCCGCCGCCTTTCCGGTGGCGGCGGAAATTCCAGCGGCCGCGCAGGATGGTTCGGTGTTTCCCGCCTCCACCACGGGTTCCCTCTACGCCCCAAGGCGGGATTGGCGCATGGGTGATCTCGTCACCATCAACATCGTCACCAGCAGCGCGGCCAGCAACACGGATGACGCGGCCTTAAAGCGCACGGGCACCATCAACGACTCAATGACCAGCTTCATGGGCGTGCCGATGAGCTTCGGCCATATCAATGGCGGCAGTCTCGCCCCCACCATCGGCGCTACGTCAGATCAGGAATATGCTGGCACGGGCTCGGCCACCGCCGCCAATAACATCTCCGGCCAGGTGGAGGCTGTTGTTACCAGCGTCGATGCCAATGGCATCCTCACTCTTGAAGGCCGTACCAACGTCAATATCAACGGCAATGTCACCTCCATCGTCGTCACCGGCTATGCCAGCCCTGACGATATCGCCGCTAACACCACCATCAGCTCAAATCAGGTCGCGGATATGAATGTCCAATATGTCGGCGTCGGGCCCATCAGCGGCGCGCACCAATTGCCCTGGTTGCAGCGCATCCTTAACAAAGTGGCGCCGTTCTGATGCGCCGGCGCGATTTCTCTTTGCTCTGCCTCAGCCTTACCTTGGGTATTGCGCCGAAGGCGCGGGCGGATAGCACTACAATTGGCGAGCTTGTTTCCGTGGCGGGCGCCCCCACCAACCAGCTTTACGGCTACGGCCTCGTCGTCGGCCTGCCCGGCACGGGGGACCAGACGACGCAGGTGCCCTACACCCAGCAATCCATCCTCAACATGCTGCGCAACATGGGCGTGGCGCTGCCCAATGTATCCACCATGCAGCCCAACGATGTCGCCTCCGTCATGGTCACGTCGGAAGTGCCGGCCTTCGCCCATGCCGGGCAGCATGTGGATGTCACGGTTTCGGCGGTGGGTAACGCCACCTCGTTGGCGGGCGGGGTGCTGTTGCCCACGCCATTGCGCGGTGGCAACGGCGTGATTTACGGCCAGGCGCAAGGGCCGCTGCTGGTGAGTGGCTTCGCCGCAAGCGCGGGCGGCACATCAGCCAGTGTCAATGTGCCCACGGTCGGCTCGTTGCCCGGCGGCGCCATCCTCGCCAACACCATCCCGGCTGCCTTCAGCGTCAATGGCAGTTCGGCCCTGCTGCTCAACGATCCCAGCTACGAAACCGCACAGCAGATTGCCGATGTCATCAACGCGGCCTATGGCGGCGGTGCCGCGAATGCCGTCTCGCCCGGCGAGGTGGACGTGAACGCGCAGGGCCAAGATGCCATGCGCTTCATGTCCAATGTCCTGTCTCTGCCGATCACCCCGAAGGACCAGGCGCCAACCATCATCGTGGATGCGCAGAGCGGCACCATCGTGATGAACGCGGGCGTCACTCTGGGCCCAGCCGTGGTCAGCCATGGGGACTTGACCGTGAATATCCAAACGCAAAATGCCGTGAGCCAGCCAGGGCCTTTCTCCAACGGTAGCACTGTTGGTGTGCAGAATACCGTCGTCAATGCCTCTCAGGGCAAGGCGCAGGTCATCGATCTGCCGCGCGCCGCCACCCTGCAGAACGTCGCGGCGGCGCTCAACGCCGTCGGCGCCACGCCGCAAGACCTCATCGCCATCATCCAGGCGCTGAAACAGGCTGGCGCCATCAACGGCAAAATCAAGGTGATCTGATGGCCGTTTCCTCCACTTCATCTCACCCCACTGCGGCGCAGGAGATGCAGCGCCTCACCGGTGTGCTCTGGTATCAGATGCTTTCCAGCCTCAACCAGACTGGCATGGATGAAGGCGCCCTGGGCGCTGGCGGCGGCGATTTCCAGAGCATGTTCTTGTGGAATCTTGCCCAGAATGATTTCGGTAAATACGATTCAGGGTTGATCCAGGCGGCCATGCACCAGATCGGCGGCGCCGCGTCCCAGGCCCCGGCGGCAACGCCCTCAACTCTTGCCGCCCTTGCTGCCAAGGCCGCTTTTACCACTCCGGCATCCTCAACGCCGGTGCAAGACGCAACGCCCTCTCCAAATCTTGTTACCCAGGCCACGAATTTCGCGAAAGCCGTGTGGCCGCAGATCACCGCCGCCGCGCAGGCGCTGGGTGTGCCCGCTGTCGCGGTGCTGGCGCAAACGGCGCTGGAAACAGGCTGGGGCGCCTCGGCGCCTGGCAACAACCTGTTTGGCATCAAGTCCAGCGGCGGCGAAAACGGTTCCACCCACGGCACGCATGAGATGGTGGATGGCGTGCTCACCCCCCAACTTGCCAACTTCCGCGATTATCAAAGCACGGAAGGCAGCGTGGCGGATTATGTCGGCCTCATCCAATCCTCGTACCAGAGCGCCACGGGGCAGGGTAGTGTGGCCGGTTTTGCCCAGGCGCTGCAAGCGAGTGGCTACGCCACGGATAACGATTACGCCACCAAAATCGAACAGATCGCGCACTCACCGATCATGGCCCGGGTACTCCAGGCGGTCGGTGCCACGCCCATTTCCTCTAGCAACGGAGCTGCATCATGAGCGGCATTGCCAACGCCATGTCCACCGCCCTGTCCGGGCTCGAATTATTCCAGACTGGCATCTCCACCGTCTCCAACAATCTCGCCAACATCACCACCAGCGGCTATTCGGCGGAGAGCGTGGACGCCCAAACCCAGGCGGCCGCCCCAGGCCAACCCGGTGCGGGCGTGCAGCCCGCGCAAATCACCCGTGCGGCCTCCGGTTTTGCCGCGGCGCAATTGCGCAACGCCAATGCCGCCGGGTCCGCCGCCGCTTCGCAATCCACCGCGCTCACGGCACTTTCAAACGCGCTCACCAATAATGGCGATGTGCAGACCGCCATCAACCAGTTCTTTCAGGATATCAGCACGCTCGCTTCAAACCCCACCAGCGCCGCGCAACGGCAGACGGTCCTGTCCGACGCGCAAACAATCATCGGCTCGTTTCAAAGTGCCTCGGCCAGCATTACCGGCACCCTTATCGGCGCGCAGGAAACGCTTTCCACCGGCGTCACCTCCACCAACACGCTGCTCGGCCAGCTTGCCACCATCAACACCGCGCTGGCGCAATCGCCAAATTCGCCCAGCCTGCTCGACCAGCAGCAGGCAGCCCTCAATTCTCTCTCGCAATATCTGCCGGTGAGCGCCATCACGCAAAGCGATGGCAGTGTCATCGTCGCCACTGGCGGCACTGTGCTGCTGGACCAGAGCGGCGCGCAGGCCCTGGCCGTCGCCACCTCCTCGGGCGGCACGCTGCGCGTCACGGCGGGGAATGATAAAACGCCCGTCACCCTCACGGAAGCGGACGGGTCTCTCGGTGCCGCGCTCGGCAATATCGTCGCGGGCAATCAGGCCACGCAATCCCTTGGCGCGCTGGCGGCTATTTTCGCTGCCCAGGTTAACACCGCCCAGGCCCAGGGGCTGGACCAGAACGGCGCCATCGGCCAGGCGCTGCTATCGGTGCCCGCCCCCAGCGCCACCCCCGCCGCCAGCAACACCGGCAGTGCTGTCATCACCGCCGGCATCGCCAATGCTGCCGCCCTGCCCACCGATGGCGGGCCGTTCACCCTCAGCTACAGCAGCACCACGGGCTGGAGCGCCGTGGATCAGGCCAGCGGCCAGAGCTACAGCGTCAGCGGCACGCCGCCCAGCTTCGCGGGTCTGGCGCTCGGCATTACCGGCACACCGGCCAATGGGGACAGCTTCGTCGTCAACCCGGCCCCCTCGGCGGCCACGGGCCTCAGTCTCGTGGCCACTTCCGGCAGCGCCATCGCGGCGGCGGACCCTTACGTCGCCACCCCCGGCACATTGCAGGCCGATGGCTCGGTGCTGAACAACAACGCCGGCACCATCTCCACCGGAACAGACAGCGTCGCCACCACGCCCGCCACCGGCGCCGCAATCATTCCCGCCAGCTATTACGGGCAAAATCTGCAAATCAACTTCACCTCCGCCACCGCCTACACGGTCAGCACCACCGCCAGCCCCGGCACTGCCATCGCCAGCGGCACGCTAAGCGGCGGCAGTGGTGAAGTCGCCATCGCCTACCCGGCGGGCGCCGCATCGGGGCAGTATTGGCAATTGCCGATTTCCGGCGCGCCGGTTGCGGGCGATACGCTAACCCTAACCCCCGGCGGCAGTTCCAGCGGCAGCAACGCCCAGCGCCTGGCATCGTTGTGGACAGCACCCGCCACCACAACCACCGGCACGCTGGAGCAAAGCTTCGTTGGGCTTTCCACCGGCCTTGGCGCCAACGCTTCGGCGGCGCAGCAGCTTGCCAGCGCCACCGCCGCGCAGGTTACCACCGCCACCGGCAATCTCTCCACTGTCGCGGGCGTCAACAGCGACCAGCAGGCCGTCATCCTCACCAATTACGAACAAGCCTATCAGGCGGCGGCGCAGGTCATCAGCACCGCGCACACCATGTTCGAATCCCTGCTGACTTCCGTTTGAGGTTTTTGAATGAAAAAGATCATCATCGGCGCCGTCGCGGCGCTCCTGCTGCTCGGCGGCGGTGGCGGCGGTGCATGGGCCTATCTGCATATGCGGCATCACGCCGGGCCACCCAAGCCCCCGCCGCCTAAGCCGATCCTGTTCGCTGAGCTCGACAATCTCGTGGTCAGCGTTCCGGTGGATTCCAGCGGTCAGTCCGGCCAGGCCTATGTGCAATTCGCCATTGAGTTCGCCAGCACGAATCCCGCCGCCGTCACCAGCTTCAACGCCCTCCAGCCAATCATCAAGGCGGACACAATCAACTTGCTGATGGCGCAGAACGCCAAGCAACTGATGGATCCCTCCACCCATGCGGCGCTGGCGAAAAACTGCCTCGGCATCGCCAACCAGGTTCTTAACAAAAGCGCGGAATTCACCCCGGCCAACCCCTTCACTGCCGCCTACATCACCAACATCGTAGAACAGGACTGAAGCCCTTTGGACACGGAAACAATTTCCGGTGCCGCCTCCACAATCGCCTCGCTTCTCATCATTCTCGGTCTGCTCACCGGCCTCGCCTTTCTGGCGCGGCGGTTCAAGGGCCGGCTTCCGGGCAGCAAGGTGGGCGGCAATATGCCGGTCTCCATTATCTCCTCCCGTCCGCTTGGCGGGCAACAGAGCCTCGTCATCGCGGAAGCGGATGGCCAGCGTTTCCTGCTCGGCGTCAGCCGTGGCGGCATCGCGCTCATCAGCCGGCTGAGCCCGCATGAATAGGGGCTTTCGCGTGGCGCTGTACGCGCTGCCCAACCTCGCCCCGGTTTCGGCCTGGGCCGGACCAGCCGGGCTCACCATCGTCAACGGCCTCGCCGGCAATGGCGGCGAGTCATACTCGCTGAATGTGCAGAGCCTGCTGGTCATCACGGCGCTCGCCTTTCTGCCGGGGTTGATCCTGTTGATGACCTCCTTCACCCGCATCATCATTGTGCTCTCCATCATGCGTCAGGCGATGGGTCTGCAAACCACCCCGCCCAATATGGTTCTGGCGGCGCTCGCCCTCGCGCTTTCGGTGTTCGTCATGCGCGGCGTCATCCAGCAGGAGCAGCAACAGGCGCTCCTGCCATATCTTTCCGGGCAGATCACCTTCTCCCAGGCCGTCACCGCCGCCGAGCCACCGGAACGGAATTTCATGCTGGCACAAACCCGCAAGCAGCCGCTGCATCTTTTCGTTGATCTCTCGGGCCAAACCTACGCTGACCCGCAACACGTCCCCTTCACCGTATTGGTGCCCGCCTTCGCTACATCCGAGCTTGAAACCGCCTTCCAGATCGGCTTTCTCATTTACATTCCCTTTGTCCTCATCGATCTCGCGGTCGCCTCCATCCTCATGTCGCTGGGCATGATCATGGTCTCGCCGACGCTCATTTCCCTGCCGCTGAAATTGCTGATGTTCGTCTCCATCCATGGCTGGGTGCTGGTGCTTGGCACGTTGGCGAACAGTTTCAAATAATGCCGCTCTACCTCAAGCTCTTGCGGCACGCGTTGGAAACGGAATTATCCGCCATCCTGCCCTGCGTGCTGGTGCTGCTCGCCGTCGGTCTCATCACCTCCATCTTGCAGGCGATGTTCCAGATTGAGGACGCCACCTTCGCCCTGCTGCCGAAAACCATGGCGATGATCGCCCTCGCCGTCACCGGCGGTTTCGGCGCGCTCGGCGTGTTTGAAGCCTTGGCCAAGGACTTTATCATCAACGCGCCCGCCCTGGTGCATCAGCCGTGGTATTAGACGAACATACCGTCATGCTCTGGTTCGGGCGCTTTTTGTGGCCCTTCCTACGCATCACGGGGCTGTTTCTCACCGCCCCGTTTTACGGTTCCTCCCTCATTCCCAACATGGTCAAGGCCATGCTCGCGGCGGCGCTGGCGCTTTGCCTCGCCATGTGGCTGCCCGCCTTGCCTGCTTATCCGGCGGACCCGCTCAGCGCCATCTTCACCGGTTTCGTGCAAATCGCCTATGGCGCGGTACTGGGCATGGCCATGCAGATCGTCGTTGCCGCCTTCTCAAGCGCTGGCGAGATCATGGGGCAGGCGATGGGGCTTTCCTTCGCGGAGCTGCAATTCCGCGAATCCTCAGGTTCCAGCGCGGTCCTGTCAGACATCATGCTCTGGGCTGGGCTGCTCGGCTATATGGCGGCGGGCGGCCCGGTCTGGATTTTTGAGGCGCTGGTCCGGTCTTTCGCGCACGGGGCGGGCGTCGCGCCCATCGCCTCTTGGTCAGCCCTGGCATCCCTTGGCGGCACGCTTTTCGCCGCCGCCATCGGTCTGGCTCTGCCGGTCATGGCCGCCACGCTCTGCGTCAACCTTACCGTCGGCCTCACCACAGTCTTCGCGCCCAGCATGAATCTGCTCTCCATCGGCTTCCCGCTGCTCATCCTCACCGGGCTTTGGGTGCTGGTCGCCGCCATTCCTGGCTTCGGCGTTACGGCGCAGCACCTCACCACCCAATGCATGGGCGCTCTCGGCGCGATGCTCCCGCATGGCTGAGGATAGCGCTGGCGAGAAGAAGCATGCGCCAACCGAGCGCCGGCTTCGCCAGGCCGCCGAACGCGGCGATGTCCGGCGTTCCCAGGAACTGCCAAAAGCCGCGGCCATCGCGCTGTTTACCCTGCTGGGGCTGGGTGCCGCCGCAGGGCTTGGCCTCCGGCTGCTCAACCTCTTCGCCGCCGCGCTGGACCAGGCCGGCACCGCATCTCTCTCCGCCGCCTCGTTCTGGGCGCAGGGCATGTTCGCGGGCCTGTTTCCGCTTCTCGCCTTGCTGGCCGCCATCGCTCTGGCTGGCAGCATCGTCTCCGGCGGCTGGGTATTCGCCGCCAATCTGCTGCTGCCGGATTTCTCCAAGCTCATGCCGCAATCCGGGCTGGGGCAGATTTTCTCCGGCCATGGGTTTTCGGAACATGGCAAATCCATTCTGAAAATCTTCGCCATTGGCGGCACCGGGGCTGCCGTCATTCTCCTCAACCGGGCACGCTTTGCCGCCCTGGCCATGCTGCCATTTCCCGTGCCGGGCGCCATGCTGGGCCTTGCGTTGCAAACGCTGGGCATCATTTGCGTCGTGCTGGTGCTGCTGGCGGCCGGCGATCTTGCCCTGCAAATCTGGCTGCACCGGCATAAGCTGCGCATGTCGGACGATGAAATCCGTGAGGAAATGAAAGACGCGGCGGGCAATCCCCATGTCAAATCCCGCCAGCGCGCCTTATCCCGCAAGCTCGCCCGCGCCCGGCAGATGCAGCGCATCCCCGAAGCCTCCGTCATCGTCACCAACCCCACCCATTATGCCTGCGCCATACGCTACCGCCGTGGCGGAGACCGCGCGCCCTTGTTGCTGGCCAAGGGTGTTGGGCTGCTGGCTGAGGAAATCATCACCCGCGCCCGCGCTCATGGCATCCCGGTGGTGCAATCCCCGCCTCTGGCCCGCGCCATTTATCGTCATGTGGAGCCCGACGATCACATCCCGGCGGCACTCTACCGCGCCTGCGCTGAGGTTCTCGCCTATGTCTGGCGGTTGCAGCGCTGGCGGTCGCAGGGCGGGGCAAAGCCGCTGCCGCCCAAGCCGCAAGAGGGCGAAATCGAAATCTCCCGCTGGCTTCGCTAATCTTTGCCTTTATTTCGCCGGGGCAAATGCCTAGCTTCTTGGCATGCTGCAAGACGATGCGCCGTTCACCGCCTTCGCCGCGGAAATTTTCCCGCAATCGCCCTTACGCCAGGTCGTTACCGCCGCGTGCAAATGCGCCGAAGCGGAGGCCATCGCCGCGTTGTACCAGGCCGCCAGCCTGGCCCCGCCTGAGGCCCTAGCGGCGCGCGAGACGGCACTCCAGCTCATCCGCGCCGTGCGGGCCGCACCGTCATCCCCGCTTGCCCGGATGCTGCGCGCCTACCCGCTGGGCAGCGCCGAGGGTCTGGCGCTTATGGGCCTGGCCGAAGCGCTTTTACGCACGCCGGATGCCGCCACCCGTGATGAATTGCTGCGGGACAAGCTGGCCCGGCGCCATTGGGTCCGGCCCGGCTTGCCGCTCAGCCGTGCTTTGGCGCTGGCGGCCGGGTTCGCCGCCAGCCCGGCCTGGAAACTCGCCAAACCGTTTATCCGCGTGGCCGCCATTAAAGTCGTACGCCGCATCGGCCGCGAATTTGTGCTTGGAGAAACGATGGCTCAGGCGCTTGCCCGCGCCGCACCCCTTGCCGCGCGCGGCTATCGCTTCTCGTTCGACATGCTGGGCGAAGCCGCGATGACGCAAGACGACGCCGAAGGGTTTTTTCAGTCCTACCGCGCCGCCATCCTCAATCTTAAAGGCGATCCAGAGATTCAACATTCTCCTGGCATCTCTATCAAACTCTCCGCCCTGCATCCGCGCTACACCCGCGCCCAACGCACCCGCGTGCTGGCTGAGCTGGCGCCGCGCCTCATCGCCTTGGCAAAGCTCGCGCAAGCCCGCAATGTCGGCATTTCCATCGACGCCGAGGAATCCGGCCGGCTCGATCTCTCTCTCGACCTGCTCGAAATTCTCTGCCAGGAACCCGCATTTTCAGGATGGGACGGCATCGGCTTCGTCGTCCAGGCTTATGGCAAGCGCGCCCCGGCGGTCATCGCGTTTTGCGCCGATCTCGCCGGCCGCACCAACCGCCGCATGATGCTGCGGCTCGTCAAAGGCGCCTATTGGGACCAGGAGATCAAACACGCCCAGCTCGGCGGGTTTGAGGATTTCCCCGTATTCACCAGGAAAATCCACACGGACATCGCCTATCTCGCCTGTGCCCGGCAGATGCTGGCGCTGCCCGCGCTCTACCCGCAATTCGCCACCCACAACGCCAACACCATCGCCGCCATCCTGGCCATGGCGGGCAATGCGGATTACGAGTTTCAATGCCTGCACGGCATGGGCGAGGAAATTTACAATGCCGTGCGCGCCCTGCCCAATGCGCGCCCCTGCCGCATCTACGCGCCGGTCGGCCCGCATAAAACGCTGCTGGCCTATCTTGTGCGCAGGCTTCTGGAAAACGGCGCCAATTCCTCCTTCATTCACAAGCTGCACGATCCCGCCATCCCGCCCGAGACGTTGTGGGACGACCCGGTGGCGGAAAGTCAGGCGCTCACCCCGCCCGGCGCGCCGCATCCATCCATTGCCCGCCCACCCGAAATGCTTGGCCCGTCGCGCCAAAATTCGGCGGGGCTTGATCTCGCGGACGAATCAATTCTCGCCAGCCTGGCGGCCGAACTCACGGCCGGTTTCACAACTTCCGCCATTCCTCTCGCGGCGGATGCGGATATCGAAACCGCCTTCGCCGCCGCGCAAGCCTATACCCCGCCGCCACCGGGTGAGCGCGCGCAAATTCTGTTCCATCTGGCCGACTACCTTGAACGTCACCGCGCCCCGCTTGTCTCGCTCCTGGTCCGCGAGGCCCGCCGCACAATCCCGGATGCGCTGGGCGAGTTGCGCGAGGCCGCGGATTTTTGCCGCTATTACGCCACGGAAATCGAGCATTGGCTGGCGGAGACGCATCTGCCGCTTGGCACGGTCATCTGCATCAGCCCCTGGAATTTTCCGCTTTCCATTTTTCTGGGGCAAATCGCCGGGGCTTTCGCGGCGGGCAATGCCGTCATCGCCAAACCAGCGGAGGAAACCCCGGCCATTGCCGCCCTCGCGGTGCAATTGGCGCATGAGGCCGGTTTGCCACGCGCCGCGCTGCATCTTTTGCAGGGCGATGGCATACTCGGCGCGGCACTTGTGGCTGATCCCCGCTGCCATGGCGTCGTGTTCACGGGTTCGCTGGAAGCGGCGCGCGCCATCAACATCAGCTTGGCGCAACGGTTGAGCCCGGACGGAAGGCCCGTGCCGCTCATCGCTGAAACCGGTGGGCTGAACGCGATGATCGTCGATTCCACCGCGCTGCCGGAACAGGCGATCGCGGATATTCTGCTCTCCGCCTTCAACTCCGCCGGGCAGCGCTGCTCGGCCTTGCGGTTGCTTTGTGTGCAGCAGGAGATCGCGGCGGATTTCCTTCCCCGGCTGCACGCGGCCATGCGCGAGCTTTGCGCTGGCCCGCCGGACAGGCTTGCCAGCGACCTCGGCCCGCTCATCACCAAGGCCGCCGCCGCTCGCATCCACGATTATATCGCGGCGATGCGCGCGCAAGCCTGCCCCATCATTCAGGGCACTGCGCCGGAGGAAGCGGAATACCTGCCGCCCACGATCATCGAAATCCCCGATCTTTCCTTCATGACGCAGGAGGTTTTCGGTCCGGTCCTGCATGTGCTGCGCGTCCCCCGTGCGGAGCTTGCCAATTTGCCCGCCCGCATCAACACGCTTGGCTACGGCCTCACCTTCGGCGCGCATGGGCGGATCGAGTCGCGGCTGCGGCATTGGGCGGACTCCATCAATGCGGGCAATATCTATATCAACCGCAACATCATCGGCGCGGTGGTGGGCGTGCAGCCTTTCGGCGGTCAGGGCCTGTCCGGTACCGGGCCAAAGGCTGGCGGCCCGCTTTATCTGCACCGGCTGCTGGCGCATGGCCCCGCCTGCAAGCCGATAGGTCAGAACCTCACCACCACGCCCCTGGGCGAAGGAAACGAATATGCCGTGCGGCCGCGCGGCGTCATTTTCTGCAAGGCACAGACGCCAGAAGGGCATCTGGCACAGCAGCAAGCGTTGCAGGCCGCGGGCTGCGTGATGGCCACAGAGCTTTCCCCCGAGACCCAGGCTACCTTATTGGAGGCTGATGAGACAGAAATACTGTCTTTTTTGCAATACCTGGCGGCGCTTCCTGGCCCCATTATCCCGCTTCACACCCTAACCCCTGGCGCTATTGCGGCAGGGTTTCATTACAATCCTGGCTGGTTGCTGGCCGAGCGCAGCATATCCACGAACATCGCCGCCGCCGGCGGAAACGCGGCGCTAATGGCTAAAATTTAACACATATTGACGAACCGCCTCAAAGGGCAGAGCCTAATGCGTCACCTAACGGCAATAACCAATAAATCGTCAGGAAAACAACAGTGAGCACAATTCCTCGTTCAGGAGAAAGGTTGCGGCGCGATAGCCTGGGCCTTTCGCAAATTATTGCTTCCACTCTTGCCAACATCGCCCCGGCGATGAGTTTTTTCTTTGGTTTCGGTCTTATCGCCTCCGGGGCTGGTGTCGGCGCGCCACTCACCATTCTGGTCGCCATGGTGGTCATCCTGTTCCTCACCAACACGCTGGCGCAGTTTTCCAAATACCGCCCCAGCGCCGGGTCCTTCGTCACCTTCATCGGCATGTCCTTCGGCCCGTGGGCGGGTGCGGCGGCCTCCATCTTCGTGGTGGTGGGGTATTGCATCGCGGCGTCGTCGGTGGTGGTCATCTCCGGCGGCTGGGCGGCGCAAACACTGCAAACTTTCGTGGGCATCAACATCCCCTGGCAGGCCATCAGCATCATCGCCACCGCCATCGTCGGTCTGCTGGTTTCGCGTGGCATTTCGCTTTCCACCACCTGGGCGGCGATCTTCTTCTATTTCGAGCTTGTGCTGCTGCTCATCGGCGCGGTGATCATGCTGGCGGTGAACTGGCATTCCGTTTCCGCCGCACCTTTCATGATCTCCTCCGTCACCGGCGGCTGGAAAGGCATCGGGCTCGGTTTCCCGCTCGCCATCTACCTGTTCATCGGCTGGGAAAACTCCGCGATGCTGGCTGAGGAAACCACAAATCCCCGCCGCAACGTGCCGCGCGCGCTCATCACCGGCACGCTCTCCATCGGCATCTTGTACATGTTCCTGGCCTTCGCGACGGAGACCGCTTTCCACAACGATGCCAAGGCTCTCACCGCATCGTCTCTGCCTTATGTGGATGCGTTCAAGGCCTCCGCCGCTGGTCTGCTGATTGTGGCGTATCTGGCCGGTGTCACCAGTATTTTCTCATCGCTCATCGGCCTCACCAACGCGCAGGCGCGCATTCTGTTCAGCTCCGCGCGTGAGGGTTTGCTGCCGCAGTTCTTCGGCAAGATTCATCCGCAGCATCGCACCCCGCATGTCGCGATGTGGACCTATATCGTCGTGGCGCTGCTGATCGTGCTGGTGTTCGGCACGGTCGACAAGATCGACCCAGTCACCTTGTTTGGTGATACCGGCACGCTCGGCACCATTCCGGTGATCGTGACGTATCTGCTCACCAATCTGGCGCTGCCAGTTTACATGCTGCGCTACCATCGTGAGGATTTTAACGTCTTCACGCATTTGATCGTGCCTGTGGTCGGCACCGTGGCCATGGCCTTCCCGCTTTGGGGCTTGGTGGAGCCCGGCCAGCCTTTCCCCTTCAACCTGTACCCGAAGCTGTCGCTGGCGCTGCTGGTGCTCTCGGTGATCTATGGGCTGATATTGGCCAAATCCAAACCGGATCTGGTGCAGCGCATCGGATCTTACGTGGCCGACGAGGAATATTAAAACGCCAGGGCGGTCCTTCGGGACCGCCCTTTTTCGTTCATGGCAGCATCAGATCCTTGGCGCGGCCATGGTTTTGCAGGTGCTTCTCGATCACCTCGTCCACCGCCGTGAAACTATCCAGCCTATACCAGACGCCTTCCGGGTAGAACACCGCGCAGGGGCCAAGCTCGCAGCGGTCCAGGCAGCCGGACTGGTTGACGCGGATGTTTTCCAGCCCCAGTTCCTTCACCCGCACCTTCATGTAGTCGCGGATTTTCTCCGAGCCTTTGCTGGCGCAATCGCCGCGCGGGTGGCCTTCCGGCCTGCGGTTGGCGCAGACAAAAATATGCGTCTCGTAATACGGTGCCGGGTCTTCGGCCAAGCGTTCACCCAAAGCTGTTACTCCTGCTCGTTCGCGCCTATCTAACCCGTGAACCAGGAGCCGGCAAAATGCAGAACCGTTTGAAGGATTCGTCCTCCCCCTATCTCCTCCAGCACCAGGACAACCCCGTGCATTGGCATATGTGGGGCGAGGAAGCCTTCGCCGAGGCTAAATCTCGCAACGTGCCGGTGCTGCTCTCCATCGGTTATGCCGCCTGCCATTGGTGCCATGTGATGGCGCATGAGAGCTTCGAGAACGACGAAACCGCCGCGCTGATGAATGAGCGTTTCGTCTCCATCAAGGTGGACCGCGAGGAGCGCCCGGATATCGACCAGACCTACATGACCGCCCTGCACGCCATGGGCCAGCAGGGCGGCTGGCCTCTCACGATGGTGCTGACGCCAGAGGGCGCGCCTTTCTGGGGCGGCACCTATTTCCCGCCCAAGCCGGGTTTCGGCCGGCCCAGTTTCTCCCAGGTGCTCGTGGCGCTCTCGGAAGCCTGGAAGGACGAGCAAGGCCGGATCGGCCGTTCGGTCGCCACCATCCAGAACGCCTTGGCCAAGGCCGCCGCCGCCAAACCCGGCGACGCGCCAGGGCCGGAATTGCTGGAAGCCGCGCGCGCCGCGCTTTTGCGCGGCATGGACTGGGATAAAGGCGGGTTTTCCGGCGCGCCGAAATTCCCCAACATCCCGGTATTCCGCTTTCTCTGGCACGAATATTTCCGGGCGCGCGATGCGGAATGTGCTGAAGCACTGCATCTGTTGCTGGAGCGGATGAGCCAGGGCGGGATTTACGACCATCTGGGCGGCGGTTATGCGCGCTATGCCACGGATGATGCCTGGCTGGTGCCGCATTTCGAGAAGATGCTTTACGACAATGCGCTGATTTTGGAGATGCTGGCTTTCGCCCAGGCGGACAGGCCCAACCCGCTTTACGAGGCCCGGGCGCGGGAAACGGTGGAATGGCTGACCCGCGACATGAGCGCCGAAGGCGCTTTCGCGGCGTCCGAGGATGCGGATTCGGAAGGCGAGGAAGGCAAGTTCTACGTCTGGACCCGTGCGGAAATTGAAAGCGTGCTGGGCGAGGATACGGCGCTTTTCGAGCGTTTCTACCCGCTGCCGGAACACGGCAATTGGGAGGAAAAGATTATCCTGGAACGCCGTGCCCCATTCGGGCCGGATGAGGCGCGGTTGGCCGCCTGCCGGGAGAAATTGCTGGCGGTGCGCGGCCAGCGCGTGCGGCCAGGGAGGGATGACAAGATTCTGGCGGATTGGAACGCGCTGACCATCGCCGCTTTGGTGAAGGCGGGCAGCGTGTTTAGCCAGCCGGGATGGGTGGCGTTGGCGGCCCAGGTTTTCGCGGCGCTGGTGGAAAAAATGGGCCAGCCGGATGGGCGGATCGCCCATGCGATGCGCCATGGCAAAATCTCCGCCGCCGGGCTGCTGGAGGATCAGGCGGGCATGATGCTTGCCGCGCTGGCGCTGTATCAGGCCACAGGCGAAGTGGATTATTTGCGCCGGGCGGAAACAATCCTCGCTGTCACGGAAACGCATTTCGGCGATGGCGCGGGGGCGTTCTACATGTCCGCCGATGATGCCGGGGACGTGTATGCCCCACGTGGGCGCAACGTGCAGGATGGGCCGGCACCCTCGGGCATCGGGTTGATGGCCGAGAATTATGCCGCGCTGTATCACCTTACCGGCCAGGATGAATACCGCGCCAAGGCGGAAGCCGTTCTGGCGGCTTTTGGCGGGCGGGCGCGGGCGCTCACAGGTTCGCCCATTTTGCTGGCGGCGGCTGATTTTCTGGCGAATGCGGCTTGCGTGGTGGTGACCGGCGGAGCGGAGGATCTGGCGCGGGCGGCCCTGGCGGCAGCGGATCCGGCGGTGGTGCTGCTGCGCGGTGCTGCCGGGATTGATGCCTCGCACCCTGCCTATGGCAAGCCGGATGATATGAAGGCAGCCTATGTTTGCCAGGGAAATGTTTGTGGCTTGCCGGTGGATGGCGTTGAAGGTTTAAGGCAAAAGCTGCAACGTTCCACGTGGAACAATATTGGAGAATTTCAACAATAACGTCGTGTTAGTTTTTGTATTTGCGGGATTCTGGTTTTTGAACCAAATCGCTTGACCGCACGATGTTTTGATAAAGGAATAAGATTTCAGCATCGAAAGGAGGAGGCAATGCAGGGGCGGTTGGTGCCGGTGCTCTACGTGGCATTGATGGCCGCCATCATCGTCGGTGTGGATGTGGCGTTCTTCAGAGGCCATTTCCGCGAGCGCCTCATGGCGAATATCGGCATCGTGCTGGTATTCGGCGCGTTCTATCTGCGGTTTCTGGGTCACTCCTAGTCAGAAAGCCTTATGTCTTCTCCTGGTGATATTTGAAGGAGGCGTTGATCATGTCCAGAAGATGCTGGCCTGCCGTGGTGGGGGCGTATTTCGGCGTCTCTCCGGGTTTCAGGCAGGTGGGCAGACATTCCACGGGCGCATAAAAATCCGGGTCGAAGAAGAAGGGCAAGGAATAGCGTTCCTGCCCCGAGGTGTTGATGACGCGATGCGGGGTGGAGCGGAACACGCCGTTGGTCCAGCGTTCCATCATGTCGCCGATATTCACCACGAAGGTGCCGGGAATGGGCGGGGCGCTGATCCAGCTTCCATCCAACGCCTGGACCTGCAAGCCGCCGGAGGAGTCCTGGTGCAGAAGGGTCAGGCAGCCGTAATCGGTATGGGCCCCGGCACCCAGCTGCGCCTCGGTGATCCGGCCTGCCTGAGGCGGGTAATGCAGCGGGCCTAAAGTGGTCATGGTGGTGCCGAGCCAGGGCTCAAAATAATCCTGCTTCAGCCCCAGCGAGACCGCGAACGCGCCGAGGATGGTTGTGCCCAGCGCCACTAGCCGGTCGTAATAATCCTGCATCACCTCGTGCCAGCCCGGCAAATCCGGCCATAGATTCGGCCCGTGCAAGGGCAGCCCGGCCTGCACGCGCTCATGCGTTAACGGCAAATCCCGGCCGATCTTGAAACCTTCTTTCAAATCGCCCGTGAGTTTCTGTTTCGCGGGGTCTAGATTCTCACCGCCCACGCGGAACCAGCCGCGATGGCAGGCGGAATGCTCGATGGCGGTTTTTTCTTTCTCCTCCGGCGGCAGCGCGAAGAAGCGCCGGGCATTCTCATAAACGCGATCGATCAATTCCTGCGGAATTCCATGGTTTTTTATATAGAAAAACCCGATTTCCCGGCAGGCGCGGCCAATGGCCCCGGCGGGCGCATCGTCGCCGGCCAGAAGCGGGGCGATGTCGATAACCGGAATGGCATCAAGCTGGACGCTTGCGAGGCCGGGTGCGAGGTCTATGGTATCGGGCATAGACGGGATGTTAGACTCGTCAGGGACTCGATTCCAGGAGCATTTTCTTTGCCAGAAACATTTTTGCTCGGTATCGATTTGGGCGCGGGCAGCCTGAAGGCAACGCTGATAACCCCCACGGGAGAGGTGAGGGCCGAGGCCAACGGCACGGTTTCCACCACGATGCGGCGTTTTGGCTGGGCGGAGCAGGATCCGGCGGAATGGTACGCGGCGCTTTGCCGGGCGGTGCCGAAAGTGCTGGCGGGAATCGAGCCGGGGGATATCGCGGGCATCGGCATTTCAGCGGGCGCGCATATTCCGGTGCTGACGGATGGCGCCGGTGCGGTGTTGCGCCCGGCGATCATGTGGAACGACCAGCGCGCCGCCGTCGAAGCCGCGGAGCTGAACCGCCAGGCGGGGGCCGAGATCATCTCCGCCTCGCTGAACCGGGTGAACCCGACTTGGTCTCTGGCTATGCTGGCCTGGCTGCAATCGCACGAGCCGGACGTGATGACGCGTGCGAAGCGGCTGTATCTGGCCAAGGATTTCCTGCGCCATTGCCTCACCGGCACCTGGGAGACGGATTATTCCGACGCCGTTGGCGCGCTGCTGGCCGATGACGCCACCAAGGGCTGGTCCCCCGAACTGGCCGGGTTGATCGGGCTGGATATGTCCATCCTGCCGCCGATTGTGGCGCCGGATCATGTCGTGGGTGGGGTAACGCCGGAGGCCGCCGCCCGCCTTGGGCTGAAGGCGGGCACGCCGGTGGTCTGCGGCTCCAACGACACCACGGTGGAATTTTTCGGCGTGGGCGGCAACACGCCGGGCATTGGCGGGGTGAAGCTGGCCACGGCGGGGGTGCTGTTTCTGGCAACGCAGGGGCCAGTGGTGCATCCACCCATCTCCTGCTACCCGCATATCATCCCCGGCATGTACTACGCCGCCACGGGCACCAATTCCTGCGCTTCGGCGCATCGTTGGGTGCGGGATCTGATGTTCGCAGAAGGCGGGTTTGAGGCGATGGATGCGCTGGCGAGTGCGGCACCGCGCGGCGCGAGGGGGCTGCTGTTCCACCCTTATCTGCAAGGCGAACGCGCCCCGTATTGGGACCCGCTGCTGCGCGCGGATTTCATCGGTATGACCATGAGCCATGGCAAGATGCATTTTGCCCGCGCGGTTTACGAGGGCATCGCCTTTTCGATCCGGGATCTGCTGGGTGCCGCACGAGAGAAGGGGCTGGAATTCAGCACCATAAGGCTGATGGGCGGCGGCGCGAAAAGTGCGACCTGGCGGCAGATTATCGCGGATGTGACGGGGCTGGTGATCGAGCGCACGGCAGCGGGCGATGCCTCGTTTGGCGCAGCACTGGTAGCGGGCATGGGCGTGGGGATTTTCGATGGCCCGGAGGATGCCGTCTCGCGCTGTGTACGGCTGTGTGACGTGACACGTCCCCAGGCCGAGGCCAGCGCGTTCTATGACGAATTATTCGGCATCTATAAGGAGGCGCAGGCCGCCTTGGCCGGGGTGAACCATAAGCTGCACGCGCTGGTGAAGGGATAGGCTTGCCGCGCGGCAAATGCCTGCCCGGCGCGTGCCGGGCAGGATTCACAGAGGCAAACGCGCCTAGTTGATCCGAACGCCGATGCCCGGGACCATGATGACCACGCCGCTATGGTGGTGATGGTGCGGGTAAAACACCGGCGGTGGCGGCGGCGGCGGCGGATAGTAAGCCGGCGGCGCGTAATATTCTGGCGGCGGGGCATAATAGTCGTGATGGTGGTGATGGTGATGGTGATGGTGATGGTGGTCATCGCCCCAATCGGCCTGCTGCAGTTTGGCGGGGGCGTTGCGCGCCTGCTCCCGCAGCACGGCGTCGTTGGCTTTTAGCGCCTCGACGGCGTTGGGCACGGGCCGCAGCAAGTCGGCGTAAGAGGTGATGGTCATCGACTCATGCGCCGGGGTCGGGCTGGCGGCCTGGGCAGCACCGGTGCCCAAAGCGGCCACGCCCGCGAGGGCGGCGATCAGCCCGGTTTTCCGTTCCATTTTTTAGCTCCTCTGATTTGGCACTCAGCCTTCAATCAGCTTTCGATATGTGTGCTGGTGCTGGCTGATTCATGCCCGAATAGAGGTAGGATTGTGGCGGCGCTACCTCTGGAGGTTAAAAATTGTCCAGCTTGCCGCGTTGGCAGGGATTATCCGCACGCAGGGCGGTTCTGTTTTCGCGGCCTTGCCAGCGGGTTTAAAAAGGACAATCTACGGAGTAGTATCAGGACCGCTTAAGTCCGCTTTGCGGATGGAGGATAAGAGATGTTTATCGAGACTGAAGGCACGCCAAACCCGGCGACACTGAAATTTCTGCCCGGCCAGGCCATTCTGGGCGACAAGACAGCGGATTTTCCTGATGCGGATGCGGCACTCGTCTCGCCGCTGGCAGAGGCGCTGTTCGGGCTGCAAGGCGTGACCCGCGTGTTTCTGGGCGGGGATTTCGTGACCGTGACCAAGAGCGAGGAAACCAGCTGGCAGGCGCTGAAGCCGCAGGTGCTGGGCATGCTCATGGAGCATCTGGTGGCGGGCAAGCCGATTCTGCGTGCGGGCATGGTGCTGGAGGCCGAGGATGTGGACCCGGCGGACCAGGAGATCGTGGATCAGATCAAAGACCTGTTGGACACGCGCATTCGCCCCGCCGTGGCGGGCGATGGCGGGGATATCATTTTCCGCGGTTACCGCGACGGCGTGGTGAGCCTGCGCATGCAGGGGGCCTGCGCGGGCTGCCCGTCCTCCACCGCCACGCTGAAGCACGGCATCGAGAACATGCTGAAGCACTATATTCCGCAAGTGACCTCGGTTACACAGGCCGCGTAGCCAATAGGAGGCAGCATGGCTCTGGACGACGCGGCGCTGGATGCGCTGTTCCGCAACGCGCGCACCCATTCCGTGTTCAGCGCCGAGCCGGTTGCCGACGACGCGCTGAAGGCGCTGTATGAGCTGACGAAAATGGGGCCGACCTCGGCCAATTCTTCGCCGGCGCGGTTCCTGTTCATCCGCACGCCGGAAGGCAAGGCGCTGCTGCGGCCTTGCCTTTCGGGCGGGAATATTGAGCCCGTGGCGGCAGCGCCCGTGACCGTGGTGGTGGCGTTCGACCCGCAATTCTATCTGAAACTGCCGGAGCTTTACCCGGGCCAGGATGTGAAGCCCTGGTTCTCCGGTAACCCGGATTTGGCGGAGGAGACGGCGATGCGCAATTCCTCTCTGCAAGGCGCGTATTTCATGCTGGCGGCGCGGGCGATGGGGTTCGCGACGGGGGCGATGTCTGGTTTCGACCGGGCCAAGCTGGACCGGGCCTTTTTCATCCAGAAGGGTTGGCGGTCGAACTTCCTCATCAACCTTGGCTACCCGGTGCCGGGCGAGGAGCTGCCGCCGCGTCTGCCGCGCCTGGGCTTTGAGGAGGCGGCGGAGTTCGCGTGAGTTTGATCGCGCTGGACGCCTCCGGCCCGCGCGCCGTGCTGGCGCTGCTGGATGAAGATGGGACGGTGCGGCAAAGCTGGAGCGCGCCTCTGAAGCCGGGGTTGATCGAGACCTTGCCCTTGCTGTTGCAGGAGGCGGCAGCGGGCCAGGAAATCACGGATGTGGCCGTTTGCACCGGGCCGGGGAGTTTTACCGGGCTACGCACCTCCATCGCGCTGGCGCAGGGCTTCGCTGCTGGCTTGGGAGCGGTGTTGTGGGGCATTGGCGCGGCTGATGCCTATGCGCAGGGTTCGCCGGGGTTCTCCCGTCCGCTTTGGGTAGGCATTCGCGCGCGGCGGGGGCGGCTGTTTCTGCTGCGGGATGGCAGAGCGGATGCGTTTGCCGATGACGCATTGCCACTGCCGGAGGGGCCGGTTGCCGTTGCCGGGGAGGAAGCGCCGTTTCTGGCCGCCGCCCTGGCCGCGAAGGGTGCCGATGTGATGTTGACCAGAACCCGGTTGATGGACGCCGCCTGGGTTGGTCGCGCGGCTCTGGCGCAAAAACTGGCCGGGCAGGCGCCCGGTGCCGCCTTGCCGCTTTATGTGGACCCGCCAGAGGCCAAGCTGCCCGCCGCCGGGTTGCGCCCCGCGCCGGTATGAGCGCGATTTGCGAGGCGGGCCCCGCCCATGCCGCCGCCCTCTCGGCCATGCACGAAAGGGTGTTTCCAAAGGCGCCATGGAATGAGGCGGCGTTCGCGGCATTGCTGCGCCAGCCGGGGGTGGCGGCGCTGATTCATGACGCGAACGGGTTTATGCTGTTGCGAACTGTGCTGGACGAGGCGGAGATTCTCACGATCGGCGTGTTGGAAAAACGCCGGGGCACAGGTGCGGCATTGCTACGCGAAGGGCTGCGCCGGTTGCGCGATGCCGGGGTGCAAGTGGTGCATCTGGAAGTCGCCACCGATAATGCGGCGGCGCGGGCGCTGTATGAGGCGCATGGCTTCGTGAAAAGCGGCTTGCGGAAAGCCTATTACGAAAATGGCGGCGACGCGCTGATGCTGCGGCTGGATCTGAGTTCGCCGGTTGCGCAACGGTCATGAAAGTTTATCTATTGTACAAGCCGGCCCCGATGGAGAGTGAAGCATGGATCAGGTGACCCATTCCGGCCAGCAAGCCCGCCCAGCCTATCGCCGTGCCGTCGTCGATCTCGGGTCCAACTCGGTACGGCTCGTGATCTACGAGGGCGAGCTGCGCAACCCGATGCAGATTTTCAATGAGAAGGCCGTGCTGCGCCTGGCCAAGGGCATCACCAGCACGGGCCGGTTGAAGGACGATGCGCTGGCCCAGGCGGAGACGGTGCTGCACCGCTACGCCGCCATTGCCCGCGCCATGGGGGCGAGCCCGGTGGAAGTGCTGGCCACATCCGCCGTGCGGGATGCCGAAAACGGGGCGGCCTTCGTGAAGGCGATGATGAAGCGCCTGCCGGAGATGCGGATATCGGTGGTTTCCGGCGAGGAGGAGGCGGCGCTTTCGGCCGAGGGGGTGCTGTGCGGCATCCCCGGCGCGGACGGGATTCTGGCTGATCTCGGTGGTGGTTCGCTGGAACTGGTGCGGCTGGATGCCGGCAAGGTGGGTCCGGCTATGACGCTGCCGGTGGGGGTGATCCGGCTGGCGGAGCGCGCCGGGGAGGATCTTACCCGCGCCCGCGTGTTGATGATCGAGGCGCTGGACAGTGTGCCCTTCGCGGCGGAGGCGGCTGGCAAGGATCTGTATCTTTCCGGCGGCGCCTTCCGGGCGCTGGCGCGGATCCATATCGCGCAGACCGGCTATCCGCTGAACATCGTGCATCATTACACCATCAACCGTGACGAGGCGCGTGACCTCGCGGGCGTGCTGAGCGAGGGCGGGCGCAAGCTGATCGAGCGGCTGCCGGGCGTGCCGCGCCGCCGCATCGAAGATCTGCCCTATGCGGCGGTGATCCTGCGCCGGCTGCTGCGCGCCACGGGTGCCGCACGGGTGGTGTTCTCCGCCAACGGGCTGCGGGAGGGCTGGTTTTCCCGGCTGCTGCCGCAGGCGATAAGGGATGAGGATCCGCTGCTGGCGGCCTCGCGCGATCTGGTGCGCGGTTCGCTGCGGGACGCCAATCTGCCGAAGGCGCTGGTGGCCTGGACAGCGCCGTTATTCGCCGGGGAATCGCCCGCGCAGAAGCGTTTGCGGGAGGCAGCGTGCTGGCTCTCGGATATCGGCAGCCACGAACACCCGGAATACCGGGCCGAGCAGGCCTTTATGCGCGTGATGCGCCAGGCCGGGATGAGCCTGGACCACCATGCCCGCGCGTTTTTGGCCCTGGCTACGGCGGTGCGTTACGACGCGCCGCCAGAGGCGGGATTTCTGGGGCCCGCCCGCGCGCTTTTGGACATGCAGGCGGCACAGCGGGCGGACACTTTGGGCACGGCCTTGCGGTTGGCCTACACGCTTTCCGCCGGTACGCCGCATTTGCTGGCCGGGGCGGAACTGGCGCTGGCGGGAGACCGGCTGACGCTGAGCCTGGCGGCGGCAAATGGCGTGTTCGCGGGGGAAACCGTGCTGCGGCGGTTGGAGCGCCTGGCGCTGATGCTAGGGCGCGAGGCGGAAACGGTGATCCAATAAAAAACCGGAACCGCGCGAGGCGGCTCCGGTTTTTATACGATCTTTCCGGCGGGATCAGGCGTCTGTCAGCGAAGCCGGAGCCGGGGAATGGGCGCTTGTGTCGTTCAGCATTTCGATGCGGCCGGTGATCTGACCGCCATCTTCCACCTGCAAGCGGCGGCAGCGCGCGGTGCCGAGCACGCGGCCGGTGCTGCGCACGACGAGGGTGGCGCGGGCGACCAGAGTGCCGTCGATGGTGCCGGCAACCTCAGCGTCATCCACCTCGACCTCGCCCTTGAACACGCCGCCTGGGGCGATGGAGAGTTCGTTGGCGTTGATCATCGTGGCTTCCACGGTGCCTTCCACCACCAGGCGCTCGGCGTCCTGCACGGTGCCCTGCACGGAAATGCCGCGGCCCACCACCAGGGTGCGGCGTTCGGCGGCTTCGCGCGAGGGGGTATTGGGCATCAGCGAGCGCGGCGCCGCGGGCGAAACCGGGTTTGAAGGGGTAGCGGGCATCGGCGGGGGCGCGAAAGGCGAACGGGCCATGGGGGTCTCCTTGAAGCTGGGTGGATTGAAAAGGGAGTCCGGGGCGTTGTCCTCCGGGGTCTCCGACGTGGAGGCGGGCGGTTGGGGCTCCACCGCCGGGAGCGCGGGGGCGACCGGTTTCGGCTCATCCGTTTTGCGCTTATTAAACACTTAACCTCCCTGCTGGTTCGTCGTGTTAAGCTCGCCGCCTAGCACGAGGCAGAATGCTAAACAACCTTTCGTGAGGTTTGCCCGCTACGGCCCGCGATGCTAACCCTTCGCCGCTGTAATCCGGGGAGCGTTGCCGAATATGGCCGTGTCACAATTCGATATCACTGGCATCGGGAATGCCATCGTCGATTTTTTGCTACCAACAAATGACGATTTTTTAAGCCGTCACGA
>JAGXAE010000056.1 GCA_018971725.1 Pseudomonadota bacterium
CGCTGGATCTGCGAACAGGCCCATCAATAGCTGAAGGAGGAACTCGGCCTCGATCATTTCGAAGGACGCTCATGGACGGGGTTGCACCGGCATACGCTAATGACAATGATCGCTTACGCCTTCCTCCAGGCCCATCGGCTCACCCAGGCCGATGGGGGAAAAAAGAATCACAGGGCCACCACCACAACCAACCCTGCCGGCGATAAGACAAGAAATCATCAGACACCTCACCGTAATCGGGCCAATACGATGTCCACACTGCCGCAGGTCATTCTATAATCTACCAAAGTAGTGGTAGGCCGTGTTTGCGTTTTCACCACGCGCACCCGAATAGCAGCCTTATAAAAAAACCCGGCCGGAGCCGGGTTTTTTGTTGCGCATCAGCGCTTGGAGAACTGGAAGGACCGGCGGGCCTTTGGCTTGCCGTACTTCTTACGCTCGACCATCCGCGGGTCGCGGGTGAGGAACCCGGCGGCCTTCAGGATGGAACGCAGATCCGGCTCGTACAGGGACAGAGCGCGGGAAATGCCGTGGCGCACGGCGCCGGCCTGGCCGGAGAGGCCACCACCGGTGACGGTGCAATACACGTCGAACTGGTTGTAGCGGTCAGCCACGAGGAAAGGCTGGGTGATCAGCATGCGCAGCACGGGGCGGGCGAAATAAACCGGCGCCTTCTTGCCGTTGATGATGATCTCGCCCTTGCCTGGCTTCACCCACACGCGGGCGATGGCGTTCTTGCGGCGGCCGGTGGCGTAGGAACGGCCCTGCGCGTCGCGCTTGGGCTCGCGCTTCTGCGGCTGCGCGTCCGGGGTGGCGGTGGTGGCCTGGAGGTCCTTCAGACCGGCGAAAGCATTTGTGGTTTCGGACATGGTCTCAGGCCCTCTTGTTCTTGGGGTTCAGCGCGGCGACGTCGAGGGTCTTCGGCTGCTGCGCGGCATGCGGGTGCTCAGGCCCGACATAAACATGCAGGTTCTTCATCTGCTGGCGCTGAAGCGGGCCGCGCGTGATCATGCGCTCAACCGCCTTCTCCACAACGCTTTGCGGGTTCTTGCTGGCCAGACGCTCCTTGATGGAACGGCCCTTGATGCCGCCCGCGAAGCCGGTGTGGTAGTAGAACACGGAATCTTCCGCCTTCTTGCCGGTCACCTTCACCTTGTCAGCGTTGACGATAATGATGTTGTCCCCGCAATCGACGTGCGGGGTAAAGATCGCCTTGTGCTTGCCGCGCAGGCGGTTGGCCGCGATCGCGGCGAGGCGGCCCAGGATCAGCCCTTCAGCGTCAATCAGGACCCAGTCCTTCTTCACGTCCGCGGGCTTGATGGAAATCGTCGTTTTCATATGCTCACCCAAAGAATAGTCGGCGGCTTATGATAAAAACGTACAAAAAGGTCAAGAGCTTTGGCGTGTGGTAATTTAATACCACATATTGTTCGCGTCAGTCCAGCCGGGGCTCGGTGCGGCGCGGGCGTGGCTGCGGTAGCGGGGCTTGCCGCTCCCGCGCGGCCGGATAGTCCCGTGCCGCAAAACTGCGGGGATCCGGCGTTGGGATGGGCGGGCGCGCTTGCGGCTGCGGCTCCTCGGGTTCGGGCGGAGTGCGGGCGCGCTTAAGCTGGCCGAAATGTGGCACATCTTCGTATGGGTCTAAGCTGCGCACCGGGGTGGAGATGACGCCCGCGGCACGCATCTGCATGATGCGAAGTTCCTCATGCAGCGAGTCAAGTTCGCCTTCCAGAGATTCTAACCGTGCCTTCACGCCGAACACATTGAAAGGCATCATCAAAAAGGCCAGCAGCCAAAGCAAAACCGGCACGGCCAGGGCAAGGGCCAGCCATCCTGGCATCCAATCCGGCAGGGAGAAAGGCAGGGACATGGGCATAGACTCCTTTTAGCGGATTAGTGCCGGAAATGCCGCATATTTGTGAAGACCATGGCGATTCCAGCCTTGTCGGCGGCCTCGATCACCTCCTTGTCGCGGATCGAGCCGCCCGGCTGGATCACGCAGGAGGCCCCCGCCGCGATGGCGGCTTCCAGCCCATCCGCGAAGGGGAAGAACGCGTCAGACGCCACGGCGCAGCCGTTGAAGTCCAGCCCGGCATTCTTGCCGCGCCAGGCCGCGATGCGGGCCGAATCCACCCGGTTCATCTGCCCGGCACCGATCCCCAGCGTCATCAGCTTTTTGGCATAGACAATGGCGTTGGATTTCACATGCTTGGCCACCCGGAAGGCGAAGAGCATGTCCTCCAACTCCTTATCCGTGGGGGCGCGCCGGGTGACGATTTTCAGGTCGCGCTTGGAAACGCGCCCGGCATCGCGGCTTTGTACCAGAAAGCCGCCGGCGAGGGATTTGAAGGTGACGCCTTCCTCAACCGGGCTGGGCACGCCGCCGGTAGTGAGCAGGCGGAGATTTTTCTTCGCCGCCAGCAAGGACTTGGCGCCGCCGGTGGCTTCCGGCGCGATGATCACCTCGGTGAAGATGGTGGCGATTTTCGCCGCCGTTTCTTCATCCAGCGCACGGTTCACGGCCACGATGCCGCCAAAGGCGGAAACTGGGTCGCAGGCCAGAGCATCGTCCCAGGCATCGGCAAGGTTGAGGGCGGTGGCGACACCGCACGGGTTGGCGTGCTTAACGATGACGACCGTGGGCTCGTCGAACTCGGCCACGCACTCAAAAGCGGCGTCGGTGTCGTTGTAATTGTTGTAGGAAAGCTCCTTGCCCTGATGCTGCGTGGCGGTGGCGACACCGAAACGCGCGGGGGAGGAGGTATAGAAGGCCGCCGACTGGTGCGGATTCTCGCCGTAGCGCAGCTCCTGCTTCTTGGCGCCGGAGACGGAAACGCGGTCCGGATAGGTTTCGCCCAGCTGCGCCGCGAACCAGGCGGAAATGGCGGCGTCATAGGCCGCCGTGCGGGCATAGGCGCTGGCGGCCAAGGCGCGGCGTGTGGCCAGGGTGGTGCCGCCATGGGTGGAAATTTCCTTCAGCACCCGGGCGTAATGCGCGGGCTCGGTGAGTACGGTGACGCCCTCGTGGTTCTTGGCGGCGGAGCGGATCATGGCTGGGCCGCCAATGTCGATATTCTCGATGCAGTCGTCGAATTCCGCACCGCGCGCCACCGTGGCCTCGAACGGGTAGAGATTGACGGCCACAAGGTCGATGGGTGCGATGCCGTGTTCGGCCATCTGGGCGATATGGCTGGGGTCGTGCCGCTTGCCGAGGATGCCGCCATGCACCTGCGGCACCAGGGTTTTCACCCGCCCTTCCAAAATTTCGGGGAAGCCTGTGTGTTCTGAAACCTCGGTGACGGGCACGCCCGCCTCGCGCAGCGTTTTAGCGGAGCCGCCGGTGGAGAGGATGGCAGCGCCCGAAGCGACCAGCGCCTGGCCGAATTCCACGAGTCCCGTTTTATCGGAAACGGAAATAAGGGCGGTGCGGATGGGGATGATGTCTGACACGAGGCGGCTCCGTAATAAGCGACGTTGCGATGCCCAGGCGCGCGGCTTCTGCCTTCACGCTCCCCGATGGTAGCCATCTGAGCGCCAGTCACGTGAAGGTGTCGGGCGGTTTGGCATGGTCCCTTGGCAGACGCAAGCAGCGTTGCAGGGATGTGAAACAGGAATGTCTAAAATTTAAAGCTTGGCGACTGTGGCAAAATTATCGCAGTGTAAGCAAATAATGCTGTATAATTGGATCGTGGCGAGGCCAACTCCCTCAGCCATCTCGTTTCTGGAGATACGTGGCATGATCTGGCAGGAAAGAAGCAAGCAGGCTGTCATGGCGTTCGGTGTTGCCGGGCTGGCCTGCCTGGGTGCTTGCACCGCTCCTTCCGAGGCGCACGTGGCGGCGGTTAATACCGCTCCGGCCCCGGCAAGTTTCACGGTACAGACACCGATTGAAAAGATTGCGGCGGATCAGCGTGGCAAGGCGGTTCTGGACCGCGATGTGCCGGGGGTGATGTCCAACCCGCATTATATGCTGTTTTCCTGCATGAGCCTTACCCAGCTTGCATCAATGTCAGGCGGACGGCTTACTCAGTCCAAGCTGAACCAGGTGAACGCGGATTTGGCCGAGCTTTCGCCCGGCCAGTAACAATTACGGCGCAGCCGTTGGCGCCGGTTGCGCGGCTATGGCCGAGATCGCGTTAGCGGGCGAGCCTTTGAGCACTTTGGTGCTTGTCAGCACATAAATCACCGTGTCCCGCTTGTCGTCCAGAATGCGGGTAAGGATGAAGTGCTTAAAGAAGAGCGAGGCTGAGATGGAGCCGATTTCCTCCTGTTTGGGAAGATCGGCGGGCAGCGTGACCGGCCCACGTGCAATGCAATTCAAAGAGAAGCGGCTGGGATCGGTGGCAAATCCCGTGCCCCCGGCCAGTCCGCCGGTTTGCGCGGAAGCCACATAGCAGGAAATCGCCGGAATTTTTGGATCGTCGAAGCGTTCGACGACGACCTTGTCGTTCGGGCCGATCCAGTGGAAATTCGTGCTCACCGCGCCGACCTGCTGCCGTTCACCGGTGCGTGGCGAGACCAGCCAGAAGAAAAAAATGGCAACGGCCAGGATGGCGAACAGAATTCCCGCCGCGCTCCAGAGGATTTTCTTCATGAGAGGCCTTTCCTGAGGGTTTCGTAGATATCCATGGTTTTTTCACAGACGATTGCGTCCGAAAAATTGTCGAGCACGCGCTGGCGCCCGGCGGCGCCCAGGCTGGCGCGCAAAGCCGGGTCAGCGATGACCTTGCCCAGCGCATCCGCCAAGGCGGTGGGATTGCGCGGCGGCACGAGCAAGCCGGTTTCATGGTCGATCACCGCTTCGCGGCAGCCGGGAATGTTTGTGGCCACCACCGGCAGGCCCGCAGCCATGGCTTCCAGCACCGCTTTGGGCAGGCCCTCGCGGTAGGTGGAAGGCAAAGTGAAGATATGCGTCTGGCGGAGCAGCCCCGCCATGTCTTTCACCGGGCCCAGCCATTTGACCAGCCCCTCGGCTTCCCAGCCGCGCAGTTCGGCTTCCGTGACCGGGTTGGGGTTGGAAAGGTCCGGCGCGCCCGCCAGCCAGAACTCGGCCTTGCCCTTCAGAAGCCTTGCGGCGGCAACGAAATCCAGGATGCCCTTCTCGCGGATCATGCGTGCCGCCAGCGCGATGCGGATGGGGCCTTCCGGTTCTGGCGTTGGGGTGAAACGGGTGACATCCACCCCGGCGCCGCGAATGAGCCGCGTGCGGGATTTATGCACCATGCCGCCTTCCACCATGGCGTTGAGATCGTCCGGGTTTTCAAAGATGGCGACGCCGTGCTTCGGGCTCATTGTCACGCGTAGACCCAAGGTGACCAGGGGCTTGAGGATTTTGGCCAGCAATTTCTCCGACGAATAGACAAAGCCGAGTCCGACGGGCGCATTCACCACGGCCGGCACGCGCGCCAGCTTCGCGGCGATGCCGCCGAAAATGATCGGTTTGAGGGCGACGTGATGCGCCACATCCGGTTGCAGGCGCCGGTAAAGCCGCGCCAGCCAGAGGGAGAAAGCCAGCTCCTTGAATGGGTTGAGACGTGTGCGGTCCAAATCCGCCGCGTGGAATTCGATGCCCGACGCTTCGATCTCCGCCGCCGCCTGGTTCCGGCGGGAGACGAGCACCACGCGCCAGCCGGCTTTCTGCGCCGCCAGCCCGCGTTCCCAGAAATGCGAGGCGAAAAACCAGTCCTCCATCAGCAGGAAGACGAGGGTGGGGCGCTTGTCGGACATGGAAGGCGGTTTAGGCCAAGCGCCGGGGCGGGGGAAGCAGCGGCTTAAACGTCGTTCACCCCGGCGCGGGCCGCCTGCCAGCGCCAGGAATCGCGGCACATATCTTCCACGTTCAGCGCCGCCTTCCAGCCGAAGAGCTGTTCGGCCAAAGCGGGGTTGGCGTAATAGCTGGCAACGTCGCCCGCGCGGCGGGGGGCGATGTTAACCGGAATTTCCCGGCCCGTGGCTGTCTCGAAGGCTTTCACCAGTTCCAGCACCGTGGTGCCGTTGCCGGTGCCGAGATTGACGGTGACGGAAACATCGTTGGCGCGGATATGCTCCACCGCCAGGGCATGGGCCATGGCGAGGTCCATGACATGGATATAATCGCGCTCGCCGGTGCCATCGCGGGTGGGGTAATCTTTACCAAACACGTTGAGATGCGGGCGCTCGCCGGTGGCCACTTGCGTGACATACGGCATGAGATTGTTCGGCACGCCGCGCGGGGTTTCGCCGATGAGGGCGGAGGGGTGCGCGCCGACCGGGTTGAAATAGCGCAGATTTGCGGCGGCCTTCAGCTTGCCGGTGCGGGCGAGGTCGCGGATGAGATCCTCCATCACCAGCTTGGTGCGGCCATAGATGTTCTCAACCCGCGTGGGGGCGTTCTCCAGAATCGGCGAGGAATCCGGTTGGCCATAAACCGTGGCGGAGGAGGAGAACACGATGCGGCCCACCCCCGCCGCCTGCATGGATTGCAGCAGGCGGATCGTGCCGATGATATTCATGTCGTAATAAAGCAGCGGATCGGCTTCTGATTCGCCTACGGCCTTCAGCGCGGCGAAATGGATCACGGCCTCCACCGGGTGCGCCTTCAGCGCTGCCGTCACGGTGTCTGTATCCCGTATATCGGCTTCGATGATTGTCATGTCCTGGCCGGTGAGGCGCCTCAGCCGGGCGGGGACATCGCGCTCGGCATTGGCGAAATTATCGAGGATGACGATCTCGTGCCCGCGCTCAGCCAGCACGGCGGCGGTATGGGAGCCGATATAACCGGCGCCGCCGGTGAGCAGGATTCGCATGGATCAGGCCTTCGTAATGGTCCATTTGATATGTTGCGGGCCGTCCTGATGCCCGGGGAGCACGATCTGCTCCGCCCGGCGCGGCTCGGACTGGCCGAAATACACGCTGCTTTCGATGCGCGGCACGGCACCTTCGGCCTTCAGCCGGAAGCCGAGGCCGGAGGGGGTGCGCAGCAGCACGGTTTCATCATCCTGTGCCAGGCTGGCGGTGACGTTGGGGTGCAGATGGAAGCGGATGTTGAAAGGCTGCGGGGTTTCCGCTTCGATCGCGTCCTCGCCCTGCAATTCCTCGCCATTTTCTGAGAGACCCAGGCGGCGGTGGTGAATGGCGCCGAAAACCTGTTTCCAGCCGTCGTGATTGGCTTCGATCCAGGCGACGCCGCCGCCATCCTGCCGGGCGACATTCACGTTTAGCGGGCGGCGGCCAAGGCCGGTTTCCTTGATCTCGGAGGAAGACGTGTTGGCGATGACCAGAGTGGAATGGGCGGCGCTGGCGCGCAGGGCGGCGGACCAGTCTCCGGCCAAAGCGGGGGCGGCACCGCAATTCACGATCAGCCGGTCTTTCCCAAAGGAGAACTCAAAACCTAGCGTGCCCGCATGGGCGAAGCGGTCCAGCCCTGGGGCGGCGGGCGCGCCGGCATCCATGAACAATACGGCTTTGGCGGCGGCGAGGCGGAACAGCCCGCAGGATTTGAGATGCGCCAGCGTGCCGCGCGCCCGCCCGGCCTGGGCCAGCACGAGGTCCACCAGATTGGCCAGCTCTTCCTTGGAGCCGTTGAACAGGGCCAGCCCGCCATCGCCATGGCGCAGAGCCCGCATGGCGGCGGCGGCATGCTCGATGCTGGCAAGCAGTTCCGGCGGCGGGGTTTGGCCCCCGGCCTGCATCAGGGCGCGGATTTCCGTCAGGTCTTGCAGGGCCAGTAAATGCGCGGCGGGGCTGCGCTCAACATGGCAGCCATCGGGGTAGAATTGCCGCGTCAGTTCCGGCACCAGGAATTTCAGCACCCGGGGCAGGTATTGCGCATGTTCCGGCATGGCGATGGAAGCAGCGGCGAGGCCCTTTAGAGCGGTCAGCGCCCGTCCATCCAGGAACTCGGCGGGCAGGGCGGCTGAAAGGGTGCGGGAATCCTGCACCAGGCGGGAGAGCAGCGCCTGGCGGAACTCATCATCCGCCGAGGCGGCGAAGAAATCGTAATGGCCGAGCCAGGAGGCGAGCCGCGCGCCCGCCACGTCCGGCGCGTAGGCTATGGGATCGGGCTTTGGGGTGTCGATGAAATCCAGCACCAGGGCGCGGGCGCGGGAGCGGGCGGCATCCGTGCCCAGGGCGCGCAGATCCCGCAGCCATGCGAAGCTGTGCAGGTGCGTGCGCAGAATACGGGTGGCGCCGGGGGGGGCGGCGAAAATATCGTGATGCACGGGCAGGACGGCGCCGCCGAATTCCAGCTCCCCCATGACCAGCCGGGCGCCGCGCGCCGGGTCGCCCGGCCAGGGGTCCCGCAGGGAAAGTGCCGGGGCATCTGGCCCACCGGCGGGCCGGAGATTTTGCAACCTTGTGAACCAGGTGCGGGCTTGGCGGCCGATACCGCCTTGCTTGGCCTTGCCGTTGCTCATCCGCCAAGGCTGGTGCTGAGCTGGGGCAGTGACGGCGGAGCAGACTCGCGGATGGCGGTGATGGCCGCCGCATAGTCTGGCGCGCCAAATACCGCCGTGCCGGCGATAAGGCAGGTAGCCCCGGCCTGCAGCACGGCTGGCGCGGTTTTGGGGGTGATGCCGCCATCGATCTGCAAGACGATGTCCCGGCCTGACTCGTCGATGAGGCGGCGCAAGGCGGCGATTTTGGGAAGCTGGGAGGACAGGAAGGCCTGCCCGCCAAAGCCGGGGTTCACCGTCATCACCATGATCAGGTCGGTGAGGTCCAGCACGTTCACCACGGCCTCGATGGGCGTGGCGGGGTTCAGCACCACGCCGGCCTTTTTGCCAAGCGAGCGGATGAGCTGGAGGGTGCGGTGCAGATGCGGCCCGGCTTCAGGGTGCACGGAAATATGATCCGCCCCGGCTTCCGCGAAGGCGGCGATATAGGAATCAGCGGGCGCGATCATCAGATGCGCGTCCATCGGCATTTTCGTGTACGGGCGCAGGGCTTTGACGACCAGCGGGCCGAAGGTGATGTTGGGGACAAAATGTCCATCCATTACATCAAGATGCAGCCAGTCCGCGCCCGCGCGCTCGATAGCGGCGACCTCCTCTCTCAGCCGGGAGAAATCGGCGGCGAGGAGCGAGGGGGCGATGAGCGGGCGAGTCGAGGTGGGGAACATGATGAAAGTTTGTACCCGCCGGGAAGGCAGAGAGACAAGCCGGGGTAGCAAGAAGTAGGAAGGCAGGTATTATTGGCCTGATAAGCTAAAGGCGGGGATAATGTCATGCGGGCTGGTTTTGTGGTTGGGACGGCCCTTATCGCAGCCTTATATCTGATTTTCCTGGTAAGCGTAGCTTGCGTAATGATCCGCTATCTGCCTCCCTGGCAGGCATCGGACCAGTGGCTGATGCACACCGACTTTGCCCGCATGTGGTATGTTGGCCGGGATCTATTGGCGGGATTGCACCTTGCGCCCAATCCGGCTTCTTTGCCGGGAGGAAATATTCTAACATCCGCTGATCCGCGTGGAGGGCAGTGGTTATATCCGCCACCGACAGGGTTGGTGGCCATGGCTTTCGCGTGGCCATCACCAGCTTGGGCATTTTGGGGCTGGCGGATCAGCTGCATCCTCCTTGGTTACGGGATGATGAGGTTGGCAGGATTGCCCCGGTTCGCCGTGATTATGGGACTCGCCGGACCGGCCGCCTTGCTGGATCTGAGCGGTGGGCAGATGGGTACACTAACGGGCTCCTTGCTTGTGACTGCCCTGATGCTCGCCGAGCGTTGTCCCAAAATTGCAGGCATTAGCGCGGGGGTGCTTGTTATCAAACCGCAAGTCGCTCTCGTTGTTCCCTTCGCATGGGCACGCGCCCGGTTCAAGAACGCCTACCTCGCCGCAGCGGTAACGGTTTTGGCGATGCTGCTCGCTTCCTTGGTGTTTGAAGGCAAGGGCGCCTGGCTCAGATATTTTAACGTAGGCTTGCCGGCATCCTGGGCGACTTCGAAAGCTGCTTTATTGCAGGCCGTGCCCGCGCAGGGGTTCACCGTGAGTTATCTGCTGCGGAGTTTGGGCGCGCCGCTGCCGCTGGCTTCCTTCGGCCAGGACATTGCGAGCGCGCTGGCTATTGGCATTGTCTGGTTCGCGTGGAAGGCAGGCCGAATAGAGAATCTTCCGCGCATGATTCTCACGGTTTGCCTCAGTCTCTTGGCCACGCCTTACGGTTATGCTTACAGCCTTGTCGGTTTTTCCGTAGCCATGATGGTTTTGGTGACCAATCTGAACGGCTGGCCTGCTTTTCTCGCAGCCCTTCTATGGTTGATGGGTGGCTACACCATGACAATCCATAGCTTGACCGGATTATTCGTCTTTCCATTTTGCGCCGTCGCGGGTGCGGCGCTGGCCTGGCGTTTCAGGCACGAACCAACCTTGCAATGAAAAACCCATCCATTCCCCCGCGCTCGGCCCAAAGGCCGGGGTGGGTGCGGATGTCGCCTTGCTCTGTCACGGCCTCGGGCAGGTCGGGCAGGGTTAGCGGGTCGCGTTTCAGCCCGAGCCGGGTACAGGCGGCATCGACGCGCGCAGCGCCTTCCTGGGGTTGCAGCGAGCATACGGCGTAGATGAGCCGCCCACCGGGGGCGAGCATGGCTACCGCCGCGTCCAACAGCGCATCCTGCTGGGTGGTCATGGTTTCAATGTCGCGGGGTTTACGCAGGTGCAGCAGTTCCGGGTGACGGCGGATGGTGCCAGTGGCGCTGCAAGGCGCGTCCAGCAGGATGGCGGAAAATTTTTCCGCCGGCTTCCAGCTTATGCCGTTGGCGGTAATTAATTCCGCCCGCAGATTCAGCCGCTCCAGATTGCCGGATAGCGTGGCCATGCGGCTAGGGTCACGCTCCACGGCGGTAACGGTGGCGCCCATGGCGGCGAGCTGGCAGGTTTTGCCGCCGGGTGCCGCGCAGAGATCCAGCACGTGCTCCCCAGGCTGAGGGGCCAGCAGCTTCGCGGGCAAAGCGGCGGCGGCGTCCTGCACCCAGACTTTACCCTCCGCGAAGCCAGGAAGTTCCGCCACCGGCGTACCGGCGGGAAAGCGCCAGGAGCCTGTTGGCAGGGGCTCGCCGCCTTCAGGCGCGAAGCCGGGCAGGGTGGAGATATCGAGCGGCGCCTCATGCGCATGGGCGGTGGCGATGGCGCGCGCCTGCGTGCCCCAACTGGTCCAGGCCCAGGCGGGGGTGTCCAGCCTGGGCATATCCAATTCCTCCAACGCTTCCGGCCCGGCGGTGACCACCTTGCGCAAAACCGCATTCACCAGCCCTGCGAACGGGGCAAGCTTTTTGCTCCGCGCCAACTGGACGGCAGTGCCCACGGCGGCATGCGGCGGGGTTTCTAGAAACAGAAACCCGGCGGCGCCGATGCGGAGGATGTTGCGCAGTTCCGGCGGAGGATCGCGGCGCAGATAGGGCTCTAGCACCGCATCCAGCGTGCCGGTATGGCGCAGCACCGAGGCCGCCAGGCGGTGAGCAGCGGCCCTATCGCGGGCCTCTACGCGGGGCAGCGCATCCAGCGCCGCATCCAGCGGTTTTCCTTTCGCCAGAACGGCTTGGAGGAGGAAGAAAGCGGAGTCGCGGGTGGGGTCTGCCATGATGGTCCTTGGGTTTGGCGTTGGGGCCTAGCATATTGGGTTCGCGCCTGACCATCTGGCGGGTTGGCGCATGAAGGATGCTGACATGAGAATTGCGGTGATGGGCGCCGGTGCGGTGGGGTGTTTCTTTGGCGCGCTGCTGGCGCAGGCGGGGCATGAGGTGGTGCTGATTGGCCGCGCCGCGCATATGGATGCCGTCCGGGCGAATGGGCTGTTGCTGGAGCGCGCCGCCGAGACCGAGCATGTGCGCTTGGAGGCAAGCACGGCGGCCGATGCCGTGGCGGGCGCCGGGCTGGTGCTGTTCTGCGTGAAATCCGACGATACCGAGGCGGCAGGGCGGCAAATGGCGCCGCATCTGGCCGCCGATGCGATGGTATTGAGCCTGCAAAACGGCATCGGCAATGCCCAGCGCCTTGAGGCCGTTCTCCACCGGCCGGTGTATCAGGCGGCGGTTTACGTGGCGGTGGAAATGGCAGGGGCAGGGCATGTGCGGCACCATGGGCGGGGCGAGCTGATCATCGGCCTGCAACCAGGTGCCGAGGCGTTGGCCGGGACGCTCCGCGCGGCGGAGGTTCCAGTTGAAATCTCAGCCGAGGTGGAAGGGCTGCTATGGACAAAGCTGGTCTTGAACTGCGCCTATAACGCGCTTTCGGCGATTACCAGCCAGCCTTATGGCGCGTTGCTGGCGGTGGAGGGCGCGGAGATCCTGATCCACAATATCCTGGCCGAATGTGAGGCGGTGGCCAGAGCCGAGGGCATTGTTCTGCCGGCGGGGCTGGAGCAGATTGTTCTGCAAACCGGCCGTGACATGGCGAGGCAGTTTTCCTCAACCGCGCAGGATATCATGCGGGGGCGGCGGACCGAGATCGACTATCTGAATGGCTATGTCGTGCGGCTGGGTGCGGTGCATGGCGTGGCAACGCCGCTGAACCAGGCGCTGACGGTGATGGTGAAGATCATCGAAAAAAAGATTTAACGCGGGAATTTCCTGGTGGAGCTGAGGGGAATCGAACCCCTGACCTCGTCATTGCGAACGACGCGCTCTACCAACTGAGCTACAGCCCCGGTCCCGGCAATGGCGCGGCACCATGTGGGGGCGGCATGTCGCGCATTCG
>JAGXAE010000057.1 GCA_018971725.1 Pseudomonadota bacterium
GTGGGGCCACGCGAAGGCGCGCCCGATGCTGCCATCGACGGTTTTCTTCGGAAGCATGGCGCTGAGCGAAGCGAATTGATTATCGAAAATGGCAAATATTATTTACGGCGCAGACTGGCTGCTTCCTCCGCCCAGGCGACAATTTTAGCTGAACTGCCCCGATTCTTGGGAGGCTTGCCATGGCCGAAATCCATGCGCTGGGGCTCCGGCGGGGATTTCACCTGGGTGCGTCCGCTGCGCCGGATCGTCTGCCTACTGGATGGCGAGGTGGTGCCATTTACCCTTGGCCCGGTGACGGCAGGTAACGTCACGGAAGGCCACCGTGTGCATGGGCCGGGGCCGTTCGAGGTGTTCTCCGCCGCCGTGTGGGAAGAAAAACTGCGCGAGCATCGCGTGATCGCAGACCAAGCCGAACGCCGCGCCAAGATCGCCGAGGGAATTGCAGCGGAAGCCGCGAAGCTGGGGCTTTCCGTGGCGCCGGACGACGGCCTGCTGGACGAAGTAACCGGGCTGGTGGAATGGCCGGTGGTGCTGATCGGCAAGATCGACCCGGAATTCATGGAGTTGCCGCCGGAAGTGCGCGAGCTCTCGATGAAGATTAACCAGAAGTATTTTGCGCTGCGGGATGCCGCGGGTAAGCCGGCACCCCACTTTGCCTTTGTGGCAAATCTGGCGGCGGATGATGAGGGCAAGGCGATTATTGCTGGTAATGAGCGTGTGCTGCGCGCGCGCCTGTCCGACGCGCGGCATTTCTGGGCGCTGGATTTGAAGACGCCGCTGGATGCATTGCTGCCGAAGCTGGAGAAGATCACCTTCCACGCGAAAATTGGTACGCAACGACAGAGGGCGGACCGGATTGGCGCTTTAGCAAAGGAAATCGCCGAACAGCTTGGCGCAGATGGCTACGAGAGCAAGCAAGCGGAAACTGCCGGGTTGCTGGCAAAAGCTGATCTCGTCACCGGCATGGTGGGTGAGTTCCCTGAGTTGCAAGGCATCATGGGTGGCTATTACGCGGAGCGGAGCTGTCATGGCTGGGATGGACCGTTGGTCGGCCAGGCCATCCGTACCCATTACCAGCCGAAAGGCCCGTCCGACGCTGTGCCGGTTGGTGTCGTCGCGGTTGCGGTGGCGCTGGCGGACAAACTGGATACGCTGCGGGAATTCTTTGCGGTAGGCGAAAAACCCACCGGCTCGGGTGATCCGTTCGCGCTGCGCCGTGCTGCGCTTGGCGTGATTCGTATCATCCTCGAAAATAAGATCGCCAATTTTGATTTGGGCGTCATTTGTTTTGAAGCGGAAGGGCTGTTGGAGTTCGTCCTTGACCGATTGATGGTCAAACTAAGGAATGAAGGGCAGCGTTACGACATTTTGGCGGCTGTGTTTGCAGTCAGTGCTGATGGAAATTTGACAAGGCTAATGAAGCGAGTTGACGCGCTGGAAGCCATGCTGGGCACGGAGGACGGCAAGAACCTGCTTGCCGCCTATAAACGCGCCGCGAATATTCTGAAGATCGAAAATGCCAAGGACGGCCCGCATCAGGGTGCGCCGGAAGCGAGTGTATTTGTTCAAGAAGAAGAAAAATCACTCGCGGCTGAGCTGAACAATGCTGATTTGGCGCCGCTGCTGGCAGTAGAAAATTACGAGGCCGCGATGAGCCGGTTGGCCATTTTGCGCCCTGTTATCGACGCATTTTTTGAAAGCGTTACGGTTAACGCTGACGCGCCTGAATTGCGCCGCAATCGTTTGCGATTGCTCGCGCGTTTTACCGGTGCGGTAAGCCAAGTTGCTGATTTTTCGCGGATTGAGGGTTGAGGAGACCAAGGTCATGACGAAGTGGGTGTATAATTTCGGCGCGGGCGTGAATGACGGAAATGCCTCGCTACGCAACTTGCTTGGCGGCAAGGGCGCCAATCTGGCGGAGATGGCGAGCATTAATCTGCCCGTGCCACCCGGCTTTACCATCACCACTGAAGTCTGCACCGCTTATTACGAGAACGACCGCAATTATCCCGCCGCGCTGAAGGGCCAGGTGGATGAGGCGCTGGCCCGTATAGAAAAAGCCGTGGACCGCAAGTTTGGAGACAAGGGAAAGCCGTTGCTGGTTTCCGTGCGTTCCGGTGCCCGCGTTTCCATGCCGGGCATGATGGATACAGTGCTGAACCTTGGCCTGAACGACGAAACCGTGCTCGGCCTCGCCGCCGCTTCCGGCGATGAGCGCTTCGCGTGGGACAGCTACCGCCGCTTCATCCAGATGTATGGCTCGGTGGTGCTGGGCGTGGACCATCACCGCTTTGAGGAAATCATCGAGCAGGTGAAGCTCGATGCCGATGTGACCGAGGATACAGCACTCTCCCCCGCGCATTGGCAGGAAGTGGTCGAGGGCTACAAGAAGATGGTGCAGGAGGAGCTGAACAAGCCCTTCCCGCAGAATCCGCAGGACCAGCTTTGGGGCGCCATCGGCGCCGTTTTTGGCTCTTGGATGAACCCGCGCGCCAATGTGTATCGCCGCCTGCATGAGATCCCGGCTGATTGGGGCACGGCGGTGAACGTGCAGGCCATGGTGTTCGGCAATATGGGCAATGACTGCGCCACCGGCGTGTGCTTCACCCGTGACCCCTCCACCGGGTTGAACGAATTTTACGGCGAATATCTGGTGAACGCCCAGGGCGAGGACGTGGTGGCGGGCATCCGCACTCCGCGCCCGCTTTCCAAGGCTTATGCGAAGCCGGGTGAGGTCTCCATGGAGGAGGCACTGCCGGAAGCCTATAAGGAATTGCACAAGGTCCGCGAAACCCTTGAGAAACACTACAAGGATATGCAGGACATCGAGTTCACCGTGCAGCAGAACAAGCTCTATATGCTGCAAACGCGTTCAGGCAAGCGTTCCGCCGCCGCGTCGCTCCGCATTGCCGTGGAGATGGCGAATGAAGGGCTGATCGACAAGAGCACCGCGGTGATGCGCGTGAACCCGGCGGCACTCGACCAGCTTTTGCACCCCACTTTGGACCCGAAGGCAGAGAAGAAGCTGTTCTCCAAGGGCCTGCCGGCATCGCCGGGTGCGGCCTCCGGCGCCGTTGTGTTCTCGGCTGACGAGGCGGAGTTCCGCGCTCAGAAGGGCGAGGCCGTGGTGCTGGTGCGTATCGAGACATCGCCTGAGGATATTCACGGCATGCACGCCGCGAAGGGTATTCTCACCACCCGCGGCGGCATGACCAGCCACGCCGCCGTGGTGGCGCGCGGCATGGGCCGGCCCTGTGTGGCCGGTGCCGGCGGCATCTCGGTTGATTACGGCGCGCAGACCCTTTCCGCCGGCGGGGTGATGCTGCGCGCGGGCGATATCATCACCATCGATGGCGCCACCGGCGAAGTTTACGTGGGCGCGGTGAAGATGATCGAGCCGCAGCTTTCCGGCGATTTCGGTACGCTGATGGACTGGGCCGACCAGGTACGCCGGCTGGGGATTCGCGCTAATGCGGAGACCCCTGCCGATGCCGATACGGCGCGCAAATTCGGCGCCGAGGGCATTGGGCTGAGCCGCACAGAGCATATGTTCTTCGATGCCGAGCGCATTGGCGCGGTACGGCAGATGATCATGTCCCGCGATGAGGCGGGGCGGCGCGCGGCACTGGCCAAGTTGCTGCCGTACCAGCGCGAGGATTTTATCTCGCTGTTCAAGATCATGGAGGGCCTGCCGGTCACCATCCGCCTGCTCGACCCGCCACTGCATGAATTCCTGCCGCATGGCGCGGCCGAGATGAAAGAAGTGGCCGACGCGCTGGGCATGGACGAAGCCGCCATGCGCGAGCGTTCCGCCGAGCTGGCCGAGACCAACCCAATGCTCGGGCATCGCGGTTGCCGCCTGGGCATCAGCTTCCCGGAAATTTACGAGATGCAGGCCCGCGCCATCTTCGAGGCGGCCATCGAGGTTTCCAAAACCGCCAAGGCGCCGGTGCCGGAAATCATGATTCCGTTGATCAGCACCAAGAAGGAACTGGACATCACCCGTGCCCAGGTGGAGGCGACCGCGAAAGCCGTGTTCGTGGAAACCGGCAAGACGATTGAATATTCCGTCGGCACGATGATCGAACTGCCGCGTGCGGCGCTGATGGCCGGCGAGATTGCCGGGGCGGCGGATTTCTTCTCCTTCGGCACCAACGATCTGACGCAGACCGTGTTCGGGCTTTCCCGCGATGATGCCGGCAAGTTCCTGCCGACTTATGTGGAGAAGGCGATATTGCCCAAGGATCCGTTCGTCTCCATCGACATTGAGGGCGTGGGCGAGCTGGTGAGAATCGCGGCCGAAAAAGGGCGCGCAGTGAAGCCGAAGCTGAAGCTCGGCATTTGCGGCGAGCATGGCGGCGATCCGGCCTCTATCGCGTTTTGTGAGAAGGTGGGGCTGGATTATGTTTCCTGCTCTCCCTACCGCGTGCCGGTTGCGCGGCTGGCGGCGGCGCAGGCGGCCGTGCTGGCAAAAGCGGAAAGCTGAGGCTGCGCCTGCGTTAAACCTTAGAGGGTAATTTTTGCTTTGCCCGCTAAGGTTGTGCGGCGTTATTTTCCAGGCGCTCTTTTGCCGTCGAGCGAGGGCGCGTGGCAGCCGGGCAGAATTCGGCCGTGGAATTTCGGCCAGATTTGGGTTCTGCCCAGCAAGGGCAGGCCGATATAACCGTGCAGATCCAGATTGCCGGCGGCGTCGAATTTTACCGTCGTACGATAGACATCGCCGTTCCTTGGGTCTTGCAGCACGCCTTTCCAACGCGGAGCGTTGTTCGCGCCCGCTTCAACCGGCGCCACGCGCAGCATGAGAAACCCGCATTGCGGCCGGCCACGCCAGTCTTGCGGCATGGCATCACCGGGGTGATCCAGAGCGATACCCGCGATGAAACCGCAGAGATCCTTGCCGCAAGGATCAATCTGCAGCACGATCTCCCGGCCTGTTGATACCCAATATCCTGGCTTGAAGCTGTCCGCCCGGGCGGAAGTGGCGAGGCTGGCGGCCGCCAATACGCTGCAAAGGAGTAGCGCAAGGCGGCCAGAACCAAATTCTCCCAGACGGCGCCGCTTGTTGAGGCTTTCCGTCCTTGGTGTCCTAACAAACGTGAGCGTGGGCGCAACAGGCTTAAAGTGTAACAAGGGCGTCATTCCCCGGTGTTGTTGCAAAAAAGCAGCAGAAGCGCCGGGACGCTCAGCTGTTGTCCTTCGCCGCGCGAATTCTTGCGAATGTCTCTACATCCTTAGCGCGAATGAAGGGATTTGTGGCGCGCTCCTCACCCAGTGTGACTGGCAATGTGGGCTGGCCCATACCCCGCAAGATTTGAACCTGCCGGGCGCGATCCAGCAGCGCCTGATTCTCCGGCTCCACAGTCAGGGCGAATCTCGCGTTGGACGAGGTATATTCGTGCCCCGCGCAGACCAGTGTGTCGTCCGGCAGGTCGCCATATTTGCCGATGGAGTTGAACATTTGCGCCGGGCTGCCCTCGAACAGCCGGCCGCAGCCCAGGCTGAACAGCGTGTCGCCCGGCAGCAGGATGCCGCCATCGGCGATGTAATAGGAAATATGGCCCAGCGTGTGGCCTGGGGTTTCGATAACCCGCAGCCTTGCATTGCCGAAATCCACCAGCGAGCCTTCATGCACTGGGATATCGAGTTTCGGCAGGCGGTGGGCGTCTGCCTGGTTGCCGACGACTTTAGGGTGGTACATCTCAACCAGCTTGGCCACGCCGCCGATATGGTCGGGGTGGTGATGGGTGAGGAAGATGTAATCCAGCCCCAGGCCGAGCTTTTCCAGCGCGGCGATGGCGGGCCTTGTCTCAGCGGGGTCGACAATGCCGGTTTTGCCGGTTGCCGAGTCGATAAGCAGCCACGAATAATTGTCTGACAGCATGGGAATGGCCTGGGCTGTAACGGTCATCTGTCTCTCGCTCCTTCGCTTTGCCGGGTTATATAGGGGCAATGGCGATTGATGCGCGAGATGCGGCGGGATTTTATGCGACAGGCCTGGGACGGCATGCGGCTGGAATTTTGCGCCGCCATCTGGACCGGCTGTGGCCGCGCATGGCGGGGCTTTCCGTGCTCGGCATCGGCCATGCCGGGCCTTGCCTGCATCTGTGGCGGGAGGAAGCGCGCTGCGTCGCGGTTTCGCCCGCTTATATGGGGGCGGCACCCTGGCCAGCCGGGCTGCCGGGGCTTTCCTGCCTCGCGGAAGCCGAGACGCTGCCGTTTCCTGACCTTTCATTCGACCGGATTTTGCTGGTCCATGGCCTGGAGCAGGCGGAAAACGCCCGCCGCGCCCTGCGTGAGGCCTGGCGGGTGCTGAAGGATGACGGAAGGCTGATCGTGGTGGCGCCGAACCGGAGCGGGTTATGGGCTTATGCCGAGAGCACGCCCTTCGGCCATGGCCAACCTTATTCGGAGGGCCAGCTGGCGCGGCTGCTCGGCAGCCTGTTTTTCACCGTGGAGGCGCAAACCACGGCGCTCTATGCCCCGCCCTTCGGCAATGCGCCGATGCTCAAGCTCGCCGCGCTGTTTGAGGCGTGCGGGCCGCTGCTGGCGCCGCAAGTCGCGGGGTTGGCGATCGCGGAGGCGACCAAGGCGCTGCATGGCGCCGTGCCGGTGGGGCAGAAAGCCGGGGGCAGGCGGGTTTTGGCCGAAAGCGGCGGCGTTTAGGGTTGCGGGGCGGCTGACGGCAAGTCCGGTTTCGTTCTGGCGGCAGGGGGTAGCTGCTCCGGCTCTGCCGGCGGAAAGGTAAGCCGCAGGCTTTGGTTGCGGCTGGGCAGTTCGATGCCTTCCTCCGCGAAACGCTTTTGCACGCGGCCGTAAAACTCCCGCCGCACGGACCAGTGCTGCCCAGGCCCGGTGCGGATTTGCCCGGTGATTACCAGCCCCAGATCGCTGAAGGAATCGAGCCCGAAAAGCTGAAGATCGTCGCGCATCATCGCCGCCCAGGCGGGCTCGGCGCGCATCTGGGCGCCGATCTCCTTCAGCACCGCCGTCACACGTTCGATATTCTCGTGAAACCCGACCATGATGGAGATTTGGGCATAGCTGAAATCGCGCGTCTGGTTGGTGACGATGGTGACCGAGGAGAATGGGATGATGTTGATCGAGCCATCACCCGCGCGCAGGCGGATGGTGCGGATGGAGACGCGTTCAACCGTGCCGGACATGCCCGCGAGGGAGACGACATCGCCCACTTGCAGAGCGTCCTCGAACAGCAGGAACAGGCCGGTGATGATGTCCTGCACCAGCTTCTGGCTGCCGAACCCCACCGCGATGCCGACAACCGAGGAGACCGCCAGCAGTCCGGTGGCGTTCACGCCGATGCGCGAGAGGCAGATAATCAGCGTGACCACCACGATGACGGCGCCGAGCCCGGCGCGCAGAATCGGCAAAAGTGTGCGTAGCCGCATGGCTTGACGCGGGCGTCCGGCGGCGTTCAGCCGCTCCACCCGCGCTTCCATGTGGTAGTTAATGAACTCCCAGATGAGAATTGCGACGGCGAGGGTGATGGCGACGGAGGACAGCGCGCCCAGCCAGGCATGGCTGATGGGGTTGGTCACCAGCCAGCCGAATGCGTTAATGCCCCAGCCTTGCAAGATGAGCAGCAACGCCAGCAGCCCGATGGCGGCGCGCGCCAGGAAACGGAGCAGCGGATTATAGCTGCCAGCGCGGAGCAGAAACTTTGAGGCACCGTGGTCGGGGGCGATGGCAGGGTCTGGGAACAGGCGGCCAAGCAGGGTGTTGCTGCCCGACCAGGCCAGGCGCACCAGCACCAGCGCCGCCAGCACTACTAAAATCGCCCGCAGCAGCACGCCAAGCGCGTTATGCACCCCGCCGGCCCAGGCCACCCACAGCGCCAGCACATAGAACAGGGCGACGGCATACCAGATTTTAGCGAAGCGGTGGCGCAGACCGGCAATGAAGCCCTTGGCATTGGGGCGCCCGGTAATCCAGCGGCTAATGACGCGGCGGCTTTGCCATATGGCCAACGCGACTTCCAGATGCACGGCCAGTGCCGCAAGCCGGAGCAGGGCGCCGGCGCCATCCTTTGGCAAGGCCAGAATTTCCGCGACGGAGATGATGCAGAAGGCGGCGAAAATGGTGCCGATGAGCACGTTTGCCCGACGCATGGCCCAGGCGGCGCTGCTGGTGGGCAGCCGGACCAGCCGCAGGCTGGCGGCGGCGGGAGAAAGCGGCAGCCGCACGATTTCTTGCGACAGCCGTGCCAGCAGATAGGCGTTGGCGATGCCCGTAACCGCCAGCCGCGCGGCGCGGACGGTGAGCAGGCTGCTGGACAGAAAGAGCTGCTCAGCGATGGCGAAGCCGGCGATTGGCAGCAGTGCCAGCCCGAAATTCAACAACGCGAACCCCAGGCGGCGGAACAAGGCGCGAAACGAAATGCGCGGGCGGGGTTTTGGCGTTGGTTCCTCGGCAAGGCCCTCCATATCCGGGTCGGGCAGGTATTCGTTTTGCTGTGGAACGCTGTACCGCGCGCAGAGCCGCATTGGCTTGCCGAGCAGGAAGCGCACCGCGACATCCAGCGCGATGCCAGGCAGGATGGCGATGGCGATGCCGCGCAGCACGGCAGCGGCATAGGCACGCCGCCACGGTATGCTGGAAAAGCTTTGCAGCCAGTGCAGAACCGGCGTGAGCCGGGTGGAGCGCTGCAGCGCATCGGTGAAATCATTGAACGTGCGGGTGGCTTCGTCTCCAAGCACGGAGGACATGGCGAAGCCCAGCTCATCCGTGCCGAATGGGGCGGGGGCAGCATTCTCCGGTGGGGGTTGCGTGCCTGCCCCGGTGAGAGCCGCCAGCGGTGAGCCCGGGATGATGGTGGGGGTGGTTTTTGCCGGGGCGGCGGGCTGCGCCGCCGGGTTGCTCTGGGCTGCGGTGGAGGGTGCGGCCTTGCCCGCGATAGGGACGGCAAGCAAGGCCAGGGCGACGAAAATGGGCAGATACCGCATGGGGTGACCCTTGATAGGCGTTGTAACGGGAAGTCAATCCGGCGATGGATGATAGGCAAAGCCGCGCGGTGGCGTATAGTGGCGCCATGCGAGCTGTTCTACTGATCTTGCTGGGGCTGGATATGCTGGCGGTGGTTGGCGTGATGCTGGCGGGGGTTCTTGGCATGGCCAGCCCGGGGCGCGACCCCCGCACCTCCAACCGGTTGATGCGCTGGCGCGTGACGCTGCAAGCCATCGCCATCGGCTTGGTTGTGGCGTTGATGCTCACCTGAATATGCGGTTCGCGTTTTCCCAGGTGGACGTTTTCACGAACCGTGCCGGTTACGGCAACCCGCTGGCGGTGGTGCACGGCGCCGCCGCGCTGGATGGCGCGAGGATGCAGCATTTCGCCAACTGGACTAATCTGAGCGAGACCGGCTTTCTGCTGCCGCCGGACAGCCCCGAGGCGGATTACAAGGTTAGAATCTTCACGCCCCATGCGGAGCTGCCCTTTGCCGGGCACCCCACGCTGGGGAGTTGTCATGCCTGGCTGGCGGCAGGTGGCGTGCCCAAGGGCGATTTCATCGTGCAGCAATGTGGGGTGGGGTTGGTGCGGATTAAGCGGGACGGAACGCGTCTGGCCTTCGCTGCACCCGATGCCGAGCAGAGCGAGGTGCCGCCAGAGCTTTTGGCGCGCATCGCCGCCGTGCTGGGCGTGGCGGAAACGGAGATTCTCGCCGCCCGCCAGCTTTCTCACCGTGCCCCCGGGTGGACCGGCGTGCTGCTGAAAGACCGTGAAACGGTGCTGGCGCTGAAGCCGGATTTCGCCGCCATGGGCGAACTGGAGATTGGCGTGGTGGCGCCCTCGCCCGGCGGCCCGGCGGATTTCGAGGTGCGGGCGTTTGTGAATGATGTCGGCGGGGAAGACCCGGTGACGGGCAGCCTGAATGCCGGGCTGGCGCGCTGGCTGATTCCCGCCGGTTTGGCGCCCGCTTGCTATGTGGCAGCCCAGGGCACCGCACTGGGGCGCGAAGGCAGGGTGTTCGTGGCGCATGACGAGCGGGATTTCTGGATAGGCGGGGAGAGTGTGGAGGTGATTTCCGGCTCCCTCGCGCTGTAGCCCGCAAGAAGCGGAGTGCATGCCTTGCCGGCCCGCGCTAGGCCAGCCGGGGAAGGAGAGCAATATGACCGGAGACGGTAACCCCATTGAGGCGGCGTGCCGCCTGATCGACGAGGCCGAAACCCCGCCGGGGCTGGAGGCGCTGGCCGCAGCGGCGGGAATGGGCAAATTCCGCTTTCACCGGATGTTCAAAGCGGTGACGGGGTTGACGCCGAAAGCCTATGAGGCTGCGGGGCGGAGCGAGCGGCTGCGCGCGGCGGTGAAAGAGGCGCCCAGCGTGACGGAAGCGATTTACGCGGCGGGGTTTTCCTCCTCTGGCCGGTTTTACGAGGCTGTGCCCGCCGCTTTGGGCATGGCGCCGGGGCGGTACCGCGCCAAGGGGCAGGGGGAGCGGGTGAGTGTGGCGATTGGCCAATCCTCACTGGGGGCCTTGCTGGTGGCGGCCAGTTCCAAAGGCGTATGCGCCATCGCGCTGGGGCCTGACCCGGAAGCCTTGCTGCAGGGGTTCCTAAAGGATTTCGCGGACGCTGAGATCGTGGCCGGGGATGCTGGGTTCGAGGCGCTGGTGGCCCAGGTGGCCGGGCTGGTGGAAGCGCCGGAGCATGCCGCCCAATTGCCGCTGGATTTGCGCGGCACAATGTTCCAGCGCCGGGTGTGGGCGGCATTACGGGAGATCCCGCCGGGAACAACGCTCAGTTATAGCGAATTAGCAGCGAGGGTCGGCGCGCCGCGCGCAATACGGGCCGTGGCTGCAGCTTGCGGGGCGAACCGCCTCGCCATCGCCGTACCCTGCCATCGCGTGGTGGCGAAGGATGGGGCGCTCACGGGGTATCGCTGGGGGGTGGAACGCAAGGCCGCCCTGCTGGCGCGGGAAGCGGCGCATGAGCCTAGACCTGTTTCCTGATACACTGGCTCCGCCTGGGCTGACATATCTGCCCGGCTTTGCCTTGGGCGAGGAGGCGGATTTGGTGCGCGCCGTTATGGCGTTGGCTGAGGCGGCACCCTTCCGGCGCATGAAAACGCCCGGCGGCAAGGAGATGAGTGCTGCCATGACCAATTGCGGCGCGGCGGGCTGGGTGAGCGACGCAAAGGGCTACCGCTATGCGCGGCAGGACCCGTTGAGCGGCGGCGCCTGGCCTGAGATGCCGGATTTGTTCCGGGATCTGGCCATGCGCGGGGCGGCGGCGGGCGGGTTTACGGGCTTCGTGCCGGATATGGCGCTTATAAACCGCTATGAGCCGGGCGCGAAAATGACGTTGCACCAGGATATCGACGAGCGGGATTTCTCAGCGCCCATCGTGTCTGTTTCCTTAGGCTTACCCGCCGTCTTCCTATGGGGTGGGTTGAACCGGACGGAGAAGCCCGCGCGGCTGCCCTTGACCAGCGGCGATGTGCTGGTGTGGGGCGGCGCGGCACGGAAATTTTTCCATGGTATCGCGCCGGTGAAGCCAGGCGTGCATGAGTTGACGGGCGCCGCCCGGCTGAACCTTACCTTCAGGCAGGCACTCTAGGTTGTTGCTGGGTGATGCAGTGGATATTGCCGCCGCCCAGCAGAATTTCGCGCGCCGGCAGCATCACGATCTCGCGTTCCGGGAACAGCCTGGCCAGCACGTCGCGTGCGGGTTCGTCTGTTTCCACCCCAAAGGCGGGAGCGATGATGGCGCCGTTGGCGATGTAGAAATTCACGTAAGACCCCGCCAGGCGCTCCCCCGCCTTGCGGTTCATCCCACTTGCGGTGGCATCCACGCCCTCGGCTTCCGCTTCGGTGTAAAACATCGGCGTCGGCATCGGGATATGCTCGATGGTGAGTTCACGCCCCTTGGCATCGCGCGCATCTTTCAGCCGTGCTTCGGCATCGCGGCTGACCTGATAATGCGGGTCGGAGGGGTCGTCGCACCAAGTGAGCAACACCAATCCGGGCTTCACGAAGCAGGTGAGGTTATCGACATGGCCATCGGTTTCGTCATGCGGCACGCCGTTTTCCAGCCAAATGACATGGGAGGCGCCGAGATAATCCTTCAGCATCCGCTCCATGTCCTGCCGCCGCACATCCGGGTTGCGGTTCTCGTTCAGCACGCATTGCTCAACCACCAGCACCGTGCCCTCGCCATCCACATGCAAGGCGCCACCTTCAATGACGAGCGGAGCGCGGAAGCGCCTCGCCCGTTCCATCTCCAGCATCTTGGCGGCGATGGCGTCGTCCTTGTCCCAGGGGAAATAAAGCCCGCCCCAGGATTTGAAAGGCCAGTCCACGCCTGCAAGTTCACCGTTTTTGCCAAGCAGGAAGGTGCAGGCAATGTCCCGTGCCCAGGCGTCGTTGCTGCTCATCTCCACTACGCGCACTTCAGGCGGTAGAGAGGCGCGGGCGTTTTCATATTGCCGGTGGCTGACGAGCATCGTCACCGGCTCGAAACGCGAAATGGCTGTTGCCACCTGCACGAATGATTTCTGCGCGGGCTTGGCACCCAGGCGCCAATTATCCGGCCGTTCGGGCCAGATCATCCAGCAGCCTGCGTGCGGCGCCCATTCAGCCGGCATCGCGTACCCCGCCTCGCGCGGTGTGATTGCATCGTTCATGCGCGCCTCAGGCGTTTTTCAG
>JAGXAE010000058.1 GCA_018971725.1 Pseudomonadota bacterium
GGTTTGTTCGGCAAAAGCGGACGTAACAGGCTAAATTGAGCTTCATTCAGCCAAAATAGATGCGACATCACATATCCCTCCAATGAAAGACTGTGAATCACAAACAACCGAGCCGCTTAAAGAAATTTATGGGTCCGAAGCCTAGACCACCCAGTACCCACCGGCGGCGAAGGCGGCTTCCAGCCCGGTGGCAAGCAGGCTGAGCCCCAGCATGGCGTAGCCAAAAAATGGCAGCCGCCCGGCCAGCCAGCCCAACCCCAGGAACAGCGCGATGCCGGGGTAGAGCAAACGCGGCACGTCGATCATGTTCTGGTTGGTGCTGAAAATGAACCAAGCGTAGCCAGCCAGCACGAACCAGCCGGCCAGGGGTACAATGAAAGCGCGCCGCCACAGCCAGGCGCTGGCGGCGGCCAGGCCGGTAACCGCCACGATCATGCTCAGGCTGTTGATCCAGCGCTGAATGCCAAATTCGATGGCGGTCATGCCGGGTAATGCCTGGCCGTGCCACCAGAGAGCCAGCCCCTGGGCGATTTGCTGCCACCCGGTGTGGGCCTGCTGAGCGTACCAGTGCCAGTTCAGCAGCCGGCGCAGGCGCTGGATGAAAGGCGGCGCCGTGCCCCAGGCGACCTGTGCATGGATGAAGGCCAGCGCGTCGTGAAAGCGCCATTGCTGATAGAGCATAAAGGCCAGCAGCCCGCTGACGCAAAGCAACGCCCAGGCCGCCAGGTTCAGTGCCTGTTGCAGGGTAACGCCCTGGCGTAGCAGGGCAACCCCGCGCACCAGACACAAGGCCGCCACCACGAAAACGACAGTGGGCGCGGCGGCACTTCCCAGCCCGCACCAGAGGGCAGAGCGCCAATATTGCCGTCGCAAATGCGCGCCGAGCGCGCTGATGACGCAAAGCGAGATCAGCCCGGTTGGGTATCCCATGATGAAAAAGCTGGTAGCTGGCCAAAACGCGAACAGGGCGGTGGCAAAAACAGCCGCGCGCGGGGGCAACAGCCCACGCGCCAAGGCGTGGAAGGCGAAGATGGAAGCCGCGCCGAAGATGAAGGAGAAGAATAGCGGGGGCAGGGGGCTGGTGCGGCCCGCAAACAGTGCTCCCACCCAGTTCAGCAGCGCCTGGGCCGGGAAGAAGGCGATGTTCTGCGTATGGCGCGCATCCGCCGGAACCCAGACATAGCCCTGTTGCATAATGCTGAAATAGTACCGGGCGTCCCAGCAAAGCAGGCGTTGCGCCAGCGGGCCATGGCTGTGTTGAGGCAGAAGGGCCTGCCCCGCCAGAATGCCAATTACCTGTGCGCTCAGAAGCGCCAGAACCAATCCGGCCGGAACCAGATATCCGGCACGCGGTTTCATGAAACCCGGAATCAGGCGGCCTTCTTCAGCAGCTTCTGCGCCACCAGAACTTCCGCGATCTGCACCGCGTTCAGCGCGGCGCCCTTGCGCAGATTGTCCGACACGCACCAGAAGGCGAGGCCGTTCTCAACCGTCGGGTCCTTGCGGATGCGTGAGACGAAGGTCGCGTCCTCGCCCTGGCATTCGATGGGGGTGATGTACCCGCCCGGCACATGCCGGTCCTCGACCACCACGCCCGGCGCCTTGGCCAGCACCTCGCGGGCTTCCTTCACGGAAACCGGCTTTTCGAACTCCACATACACCGCCTCGGAATGACCGATGTACACCGGCACGCGCACGCAGGTGGCGATGACAGGCACGTTCGGGTCCAAGATCTTCTTGGTCTCAACCGCCATCTTCCACTCTTCCTTGGTGGCGCCGTCATCCATGAACACGTCGATCTGCGGGATGACGTTGAAGGCGATGTTCTTCTGGAACACCTGGGGCTTGGCTTCCTGGTTCACGAAGGAGACCTTGGTATTCTGGTAAAGCTCGTCCATGCCCTCTTTGCCGGCACCGGAGACGGACTGGTAGGTGCTCACCACCACGCGCTTGATCTTGAAGCGGTCGTGCAGGGGCTTCAGCGCCACCACCATCTGGATGGTGGAGCAGTTGGGGTTGGCGATGATGTTCTTCTTATGGAACTTCGCTACGTCCTGCGGGTTCACCTCAGGCACCACCAGCGGCACATCCGGGTCCATGCGGAACTGGGAGGTATTGTCGATGACGATGCAGCCCTGGGCACCCGCGCGCGGGGCGTGGATGGCGGAGACGGAGGCGCCGGGGGAGAACAGGCCGATATCCCAGCCGGTGAAATCGAAGGTTTCCAGGTTCTGCACCTTCAGTACCTTGTCTTCACCGAAGGAGACTTCCTGCCCGGCGGAACGGCCGGAGGCCAGTGCCGCGACCTCGGAAACCGGAAAATTGCGCTGCGCCAGGGTTTTCAGGATCTCGCGCCCCACCGCACCTGTGGCACCGGCAACCGCAACCCTGTAAGACATGACGAAAACTCCGAGAAAGAAACGAGAGTGGCGGGGTTAAGGCCAAACGAAGCCTGGCGCAAGCGCCTTGCGCGAATGGCTAGAACGCGGCGGCGGTAAGGCGATCAGGTGGGTTTCAATCAGCACAATGCTGTTTGAAAGGTAAAGAAAAGGTAAAGAAATGGATCAAAAGGCGAGTTTAATATAATTTTTGTAAAAAATAGAATAAAATCAAACTAATTGGATATCCGGAAGGTTCGAGTTACCAAAGCACAAGGGGGCTGGTAGCAACATGAACGATACATTTCTTAGCCTGGTTGAAACCGGCGGCGCCTTCGTGTTGGGCATTGCCGGGTTTGTGGACGGCTTTCTGGTGAAGTTGATGGCCTTTGTGGGCATCGCTGACCCGCGATGGCAGCTATTCTTTTTGCTTGTCATCTTCGCGGTGGTGGTAGCGGTTATCATGCGCAAGCTTGGCGGTCTTTTTGGCTGGCTGGCGCTGCTGCTTGCGGCGGTGCTGGTATTGCATTTCGTGGTGCCGGGACTGGGCATGCCGAGCTGATGCCGCGAGCGGGGTGGGCTTAGCCGCCGCGCGGCTTAATTTCCGGCAGGCGGGAGAGGATCAGCAGCCCCGTGAGGGTTAGCGCCAGACAAAAGCCGAAGCCAAAGCGATAGCCAAAAAGTGCCGCGTGGCCGCTGCCATCCAGTGCCGCCCCGGCCAAAGTGGCGCCGAAGGCTCCGCCCATGGCGCGCAGCAGCAGCAGCATGCCGGTGGCGATGCCGACTTCCTCGGGCCTGGCGAGGCTTTGCGCCGAGATCAGCAAAAGCGGGTTCAGCATGCCCATGCCAAAGCCCAGCAGGGCAGAGAACGCCACTGGCGCCATCAGCGGGGAAACGGCCATGCAGGCGAAGCCGAGTGTGGAGCAGCACAGGCCGGCGATGAGTATGGGGCGGATCAGGCCGGTACGCCGCGTCGTCTGCCCGGCGGTATAGGCCCCGGCGGCGCCGCTCAGCAGAAACGGCACAAGGGAAATGCCGGCCCGCGCCGGGGGCTCGTGAAAGAATTGCTGAAACAGCAGCGGGAACAGGAAAATCGAGGCGAAGATGGCGCCGGTGTTAAGCCACGCCAGCACCACGACGCCGCGCAGCCGCCCCAGCAGGCCGCCCGGCAAGAGCGGCGTCGGGACGAGGCGCTGCTGCACATGCAAAACCGCGAATCCCGCCAGCGCGGCCACGACCAGCAGGGCTTCCTGCCAGGAGAGCCAGGGCAGATCCACCCCGCCCAGGCTCATCGCCGCGAGCAGAAGCGTGGCGCTGCCCATAAGCAGCAGCGCGCCGGTGATATCCAGCCGGCCGCGGTTTCCCGCCACGGGCAAATTCCCCAGCCCGCGCAGACATAGGAAAATGGCGAGTGCGCCCAGGGGAAGGTTGATCCAGAAAATAAACCGCCAGGACAGATGCTGGGCGATATAGCCGCCAATCACCGGTCCGGCGCCGGAGGCAAACGCCCACATCGAGGCGAACCACGCTTGATAGCGTCCGCGCTCGCGCGGCGGCACCACATCGGCCACCGCCGATTGCGATACCGCCAGCAGCGCGCCGCCCCCCAGTCCCTGCGCAGCGCGGCCCAGCAGCAGCAGCGGTACCGAGGGCGCCAGTGCGCAGCCGGCGCTGGCGAGGATGAAAGCCAGCAGACATGGCAGTAAAACTTCGCGCCGGCCAAACTGGTCCGAGAGCTTGCCCAGAATCGGCGTGGCGGCGGTGGAACTGAGCAGGTAGGCCGAAACCACCCAGGAGAGATGCGCCGAGCCGTGCAGGCTGTGCGCCATTTGCGGAATCGCCGGCAGAACCACCGTCTGGTCGATCGCGGCAAGCAGAATACAGAGCAGCACGCCATGCACCACCCGCAGGCGCTCGGCGTGGCTGTACTGGCGCGGCGCGGCCGGCTGTTCCAAGGGGGCGCTTTTTATCATTGGTGTAACACGGTTTTTGACGATTGCGCCGGTAAGGAACAAGTCCGGTGACATATAAGCTGAAATGCGCGATATGAATGGGGTAGCGGCCGCCGGCGCGTTTTGCGCCAAAGCGGGTTGATTTGGCGTGTTTGCATCAGAGGTCACTTATGGCCTTGATGATGCCCAAACCCTATGATACTGGCCGCCCCAGCCTTGCAAGAGGCAATATATTTCAGAGCACGGCAACAAAGGCGGGAAGATTTTGGTCGAGATAACGGGCATGGGTATTAGTGGCCTGGCCGCGCGTTACGCTGCGGCGCTTTACGCGCTGGCTGCCGAGCGTGGCGCGTTGGATGAAACCACCGCCCAGATGGATGCGCTTGGCCGCACCCTTAAACAAAGCCCGGCGCTTTCCGCCCTTATCGCCAACCCGCTGACCGATACCACCAAGGTTGGCCCGGCGCTGGACGAGGCGCTGGCCGCCCAGGGCGTTGGCGTTCTGGTCCGCCATTTCGTCGGCGTTGTCGCGGCGAATCGCCGCCTGCGCGACTTGGCCATGCTGATCGAAGGCTTTGCCGCCTATGTCGCCGCCAAGCGCGGCGAGGTGGTGGCGAGCGTTACCTCCGCCCATGTTCTTTCCGATACGCAGCGCCACCAGCTGCGCGCCAGGCTCGCCGAATCGGGCTATGGCACCGTCCGGCTGGTGGAGAATGTGGATGCCGCGCTGCTGGGCGGGCTGAAACTGCAAATCGGCGACAAGCTTTACGATACCACTCTTAAGTCTCGCCTTAACCGGCTGAATTATTCTCTCAAGGGAGCTGCCTGATATGGAGATCCGTCCTGCCGAAATCTCCGAGATTCTGAAGCGTCAGATCGCGGATTTCGACACCGAAGCCAATGTTGCCGAAACCGGCCAGGTCCTCTCCGTGGGTGACGGCATCGCGCGCGTGTTCGGCCTAGCCAATGTGCAGGCCGGCGAGCTGGTGGACTTCCCCAATGCCGGGCTGAAGGGCATGGCGCTGAACCTCGAATCCGACAATGTCGGCGTCGTGATCTTCGGCGACGACAAGGCCATCCGCGAGGGTGACACCGTGACCCGCACCGGCGAGATCGTGGACGTGCCGGTGGGCAAAGGCCTGCTGGGCCGCGTGGTGGATGCGCTGGGCAACCCGATCGACGGCAAGGGCCCGGTGATGTACGCCGAGCGCCGCCTGGTTGAGACCAAGGCGCCGGGCATCATTCCCCGCAAATCCGTGCATGAGCCGATGCAGACCGGCATCAAGGCCATCGACGTGCTGGTGCCCGTGGGGCGCGGCCAGCGCGAGCTGATCATTGGCGACCGCCAGACCGGCAAGACCGCGCTGATCATCGACAGTATCATCAACCAGAAGACCATCAACGCCACCGGCGATGAGAGCAAGAAGCTCTATTGCATCTATGTGGCCGTAGGGCAGAAGCGCTCCACCGTGGCGCAGCTGGTGCGCACGCTGGAGGAATACGGCGTGATGGAATACTCCATCGTCGTCGCCGCCACCGCCTCCGATCCGGCGCCGATGCAGTATCTGGCCCCGTACACGGGCTGCACCATGGGCGAGTATTTCCGCGACAACGGCATGCACGCGCTGATCGGTTATGACGATCTTTCCAAGCAGGCCGTGGCGTATCGTCAGATGTCCCTGCTGCTGCGCCGTCCGCCGGGGCGCGAAGCCTATCCGGGTGACGTGTTCTACCTGCACTCCCGCCTGCTGGAGCGCGCGGCCAAGATGTCCGACGAGTACGGCGCTGGTTCGCTCACCGCCCTGCCGGTGATCGAGACCCAGGCTGGCGACGTCGCCGCCTATATCCCGACCAACGTGATCTCCATCACCGATGGCCAGATCTTCCTGGAGACGGAGCTGTTCTTCAAAGGCATCCGCCCGGCCATTAACGTCGGCCTCTCGGTCTCCCGCGTTGGCTCCGCCGCGCAGATCAAGGCGATGAAGCAGGTGGCCGGCAAGATCAAGCTGGACCTGGCGCAGTACCGCGAAATGGCGGCCTTCGCGCAGTTCTCGTCCGATCTCGACCCCGCCACCCAGAAGCTGCTGGCCCGTGGTGCCCGCCTGACCGAGCTGCTGAAGCAGCCGCAGTTCAAGCCGCTTTCCGTGGCTGAGCAGGTGATCTCGGTGTTCGCCGGCACCCGCGGTTATCTGGATGGCGTCGCGGTGGACAAGATTGGCGCCTTCGAGGCCCAGCTTCTCTCCGATATCAAGGCCAACGCGCCTGAGATCGTGAACGCGATCGAGACCGATCAGCAGATCAAGCCGGAAACCGAGCAGAAGCTGATCGCCTTCATCGAGAACCAGCTGCGCATCTTCGGCTAAGCCCATGCCCTCCTTGAAAACCCTGCGCAACCGGATCAACAGCGTGAAATCCACGCAGAAGATCACGAGCGCCATGAAGATGGTGGCGGCGGCCAAGCTGCGCCGCGCCCAGGCCCAGGCCGAGGCGTCGCGCCCCTATGCCGTGCGTATGGCGGAAATGCTGGCGGCCCTCGCGGCCAGCGAGGCGGGCAACCCGAACGCCAACAAGCTGCTGGTGGGCAACGGCAAGAGCCAGACCCACCTGCTGGTGGCCGTAACGGCCGACCGTGGCCTGGCCGGCGCGTTCAACGCCAACATCGCCAAGCTGACGCGGCAGAAGGCGGCGCAGCTCCAGGCCGAAGGCAAGGCCGTGAAGATTTTCGCGCTGGGCCGCAAGGGCAATGATTCGCTGCGCCGGGACCTGCGGGCGAACATTTCCGGCACCAAGAACTTCGTCGGCAAGAAGGTTGTGACCTTCGCGGATGCCGAGGAAGTGGCGCAGGAGATCGTGCGCGGCTTCAAGGCCGGCGAGTACGACACCGTGACGCTGCTGTTCAACCGCTTTCATAACGTGATGAGCCAGAAGCCGTTTGAGCAGCCGCTGATCCCCGCCGCCGCCCCCACCGCGAACGATAACGCGATGGAGCATAACTACGAGGTGGAGCCGGATGACGGCACGCTGCTGGACCGTTTGCTGCCGCGTAACCTCGCGGTGCAGATTTATGCGGCATTGCTGGAAAACGCCGCCGGCTTCTATGCCGCGCAGATGACCGCGATGGACAGCGCCACCCGCAATGCCGGCCAGATGATCAAGCGCCTGACGCTCGACTATAACCGGGCGCGGCAGGCGAACATCACCAAAGAGCTGATCGAAATCATTTCCGGCGCGGAAGCCGTTTGAGGACATAGAGATGACAAGCAACAACACCGGCCGAGTGACCCAGATCAATGGCGCTGTTGTCGACGTTGAGTTCGACGGCGCGCTGCCCTTCATCCAGAATGCGCTGGAAACCAAAGTTGGCGAGCGCCGCCTGGTTCTGGAAGTGGCGCAGGAAATCGGTGAGCGCACCGTGCGCTGCATCGCCATGGACACGACCGACGGCATGGTCCGCGGCCAGTCCGTGACCGACACAGGTGCCGCCATCTCCGTGCCGGTTGGTCCTGGCGTGCTGGGGCGCATCCTGAACGTGATCGGCGAGCCGATCGACGAGCGCGGTCCGATCACCGCCGCCGCCCATAGCCCCATTCACAACCCGGCTCCTTCCTTCGAGGATCAGGCCGGTTCCGCCGAGATCCTGGTGACGGGCATCAAAGTGGTGGACCTGCTGGCCCCGTATCTGAAGGGTGGTAAGGTCGGCCTGTTCGGCGGCGCTGGCGTGGGCAAGACCGTGCTTATCCAGGAACTGATCAACAACATCGCCAAGGGCCATGGCGGCGTGTCCGTGTTCGCGGGCGTGGGTGAGCGTACCCGCGAGGGTAACGACCTGTACCATGAAATGGTCGATGCCGGCGTTATCAAGCTGAACGAGGACGGCACCACCAACGGCTCCAAGGTGGCGCTGGTTTATGGCCAGATGAACGAGCCGCCGGGTGCCCGCGCGCGCGTTGCCCTTTCCGGCGTGACCATGGCTGAGTATTTCCGCGACCAGGAAGGCCAGGACGTGCTGTTCTTCGTGGACAACATCTTCCGCTTCACCCAGGCGGGCGCGGAAATGTCCGCTCTGCTGGGCCGTATCCCGTCTGCCGTGGGCTACCAGCCCACGCTGGCGACCGATATGGGCGCCCTGCAGGAGCGCATCACCTCCACCAAGAAGGGCTCCATCACCTCGGTGCAGGCCGTGTACGTGCCCGCCGACGACTTGACCGACCCGGCGCCGGCCAACACCTTCGCCCATTTGGACGCGACGACAGTGCTGAACCGCGCCATCGCTGAGAAGGGCATCTACCCGGCCGTTGACCCGCTGGACTCCACCTCCCGCTCGCTCGACCCGCGCATCGTGGGCGAGGAGCATTACAAGGTGGCGCGCGACGTGCAGCGCATCCTGCAAACCTACAAGTCCCTGCAGGACATCATCGCCATTCTGGGCATGGACGAACTCTCCGAGGACGACAAGCAGGTGGTGGCCCGCGCCCGTAAGATCGAGCGCTTCCTTTCCCAGCCTTTCCATGTGGCGGAAGTGTTCACCGGCACGCCGGGCGTGTTCGTGAAAGTGGAAGACACGATCCGCGCTTTCAAGGGCATCGTGGCCGGCGATTACGACCACCTGCCGGAGGCGGCGTTCTACATGGTCGGCACCATCGACGAGGCGATCGCCAAGGCCGAATCCCTGGCGGCGAAGGCCTGATCCATGTCTTTGGCCCTGGAAATCGTCAGCCCGGAGCGGCTGCTCCTGGCCCGTGATGTCGACATGGTCGTGATTCCGGGCACGGAAGGCGATCTCGGCATCCTGCCGGGCCATTCCAAGCTCGTCACGTCTCTGCGCGGCGGGCTGGTTGATATCTATGAAAGCGGCAAGATCACCGACCGGTTCTTCGTAACCGGCGGTTTTGCCGAAGTCACTGAATCCCGCTGCTCGGTGCTGGCCGATGAGATCATCCGCCAGGCCGATATCAACGTGACGGTGGCCCAGGCCAAGCTGGCCGAGGCCAAGGCCGCGTTCGAAGCGGTGGACACGAACGATGCGGACGCGTATCGTGAGGCGTCTGACAAGCTGATCTCCGCCCAGGCGATGGTGGATAGCGCCGCCGCTTCCCCCGCACAGGCGGATTAGGTATAGGTTTTACCGTTGCTCCCTAGTCTAACTGGGACGGGCGCCTCCTTCATGGAGGCGCCCTTTTTATTTCACCAGCATCCTGAGCCCGGTGATGGCGAGGATAAGGCCAAGGCAAAACTTTAGCGCCTTGTCCGGCGCATAGCGGGCCAGCAGGCTGCCGATAATGATACCCGGGACGGAGCCGATTAGAAGCTCGCCCAGCAAATGGAAACTGATGCTGCCCAGCAGCCAATGGCCGAGCCCCGCCAGCAGGGTTAGCGGCACGGCGTGGGCGATATCCGATCCTACGATCCGCACCATCGGCAGGCTTGGATAGAGAATGATCAGCGCGATGGTGCCGAGTGCGCCGGCACCGACAGAGGAGAACGAGACCAATATGCCAAGCACGAAGCCGGTGAGGATGGTCAGGCGCAAAGACTCCCGCGCGCCGAAATCAGGGCGGGCTTTGGCGATGGCATGGATGATCCGTTCCTTGAACAGCAGCGATGCGGCGCTGAGTAGCAAGGCCACGCCAAGCGTGTAGGAAGTTGCAGCGGCAATAGCCCCGCTGGCCGCGCCGTAATGCGCCATGACCGCCGTGCTGACCAGCGTGGCCGGGATCGACCCCATGGCAAGGCGCCCCACAATCCGCCAATCCACCGTTTTGCCAGTGCTGTGGACAGCCGTGCCAACCGTTTTGGTCACGGCGGCGAACAGCAAATCCGTGCCCACTGCCATGCTGGGGTGAAAGCCGAAAAGCAGAACCAGCAAGGGGGTCATCAGCGAGCCGCCGCCAACACCGGTCAAGCCCACCAGCAGCCCCACCAGCAGCCCGGAGACAATATAGGCTGGCTGAAACTCTAAATTTCCTATCGGCATCATAGACTATCACTTACACAGGTTCATATGCCCGGCAAGCGGGCGCTCAGGGCAGCAGGGGTGTGTGTAACACGGTTTCCACTTCATGGTTTTGCAGCTTTTCCCGCCAGCGTTCGGTTTGCAACATGGCGGTGCCAACCACCATCGGCGAAACCCCGCATGTCTCCAGCAGGCTGATCCCGGCCAGGATGGACCGGCCGGTGGAGATCACATCATCCACCAGGGCGATGCGCCGCCCTTCAAGCAAGGGCAGCATGCGCGGGTCCACGAACAGGCGTTTGGTCTGGTCGGGCGTGGTGACGGAGGAAATCGGTACCGAAAGCGCGGCGTCGTACCAGAATTTCTCGCTGGTGCCGAAGGGCACATAGCGGGCATGGCCGAGTTTTTGCGCCACGGCGGCGGCCAGAGTCAGCCCCAGCGTGGGAAGCCCGGCCACAATTTCCGGCTGGTATGGGGCAAGGCGCGCCGCCAATACCTCCGCCAGGGCATCCGCCACCGCGAAGCTGGCCTGGTTGATGATAAGCGAGGCGAGGCCGCCCTGGCCATTCTTCAACCGCCTTATAGGCAATAACAGCACCCGCCCATCCGGCAGCGTGGCCGGAAAGGCGCCGGGTGGGGCAGAGGTGCCGGGCGGTAGAATTTCTTGCCAGAAATCTTCATGTTTCATCCGGACCGTGGATGCGCCTTGCGCCAGACTTCCATGAGTTGGCTGGTTTCCACATCCGTATAACGCTGGGTGGTGGAGAGGCTGGCATGGCCCAGCAATTCCTGGATGGAGCGCAGATCCGCACCACCGGCCAGCAAATGGGTGGCGAAGCTGTGGCGCAGCGCATGCGGGGTGGCGTGCTCGGGCAGGCCGTTCAGGCGGCGGAAATCGCGCAGGTGCTTCTGCGCCACCCCGGCATTCAACCGTCCGCCGCGCAGGCCGACGAACAATGGCTCTCCGCGCCCCGGATTCGGGTGCAGCTTCAGCCAAGCGGCGATGCTGGTGCGAATGGCGGGCAGCAACGGCACAATCCGCTGCTTATTGCCCTTGCCGGTGACGCGCATCGCGTCGTCGGAAGCGGGCAGGTCGCCCACATTCAGGGCCAGCGCCTCGGCGATTCGCAGCCCGGCGCCATAGAGCAGCATCATCAGCGCGGCGTCGCGGGCCTGCTCCATGGCGGTGTCGGTCGCTTCGCCGATGTCCGTGGTCACGCTCAGCGCATCGTCGGGCGTCAGCGCCTTCGGCAGCGGGCGTTTCGGGCGCGGGCGGGTAATGAGGGAAAGCTGGGTGCCGTCCACCCCATGGCGCTGGTGCAGATAACGGAAGAAGGTGCGCAGGGCGGAGAGCTTGCGCGCGCGGGTGGCGTTGATGTCTCCCGCCTTGGCCGCTTGTGCCAGAAAGGCACGGAAATCCGCGGCGCGCAGCGTGCCGAGCGTGGCTGGGGTTGGCGCTTCGCCGGTATGTTCGGCGCAGAAGCACAAAAAAGCCCGCACATCGCGGGCATAGGTCTCAACGGTCTTCGCTCCGGCCCGGCGCTCAGCGCCAAGCCAGGTGCAAAATGCGGTGAGCAGGTCGTCAGACAATACTCTGCCCGGTGGCGGCCCAGTCCTTCAGGAAGGCGGAGAGGCCCTTATCCGTCAGCGGGTGGCCATAGAGCTGTTTGATCACGGAGGGCGGGATGGTGGCGACGTCCGCGCCCATCTTCGCCGCCTCGATCAGATGGATCGGGTTGCGGATGGAGGCAACAAGCACTTCGGTCTTCAGGTTCGGGTAGTTGTTGTAGATCGTCACGATGTCATGGATCAGATCCATGCCGTTCTGGCCGATATCATCCAGCCGGCCGACGAAGGGCGAGATGAAAGTGGCGCCCGCTTTGGCGGCCAGCAGCGCCTGGGCGGCAGAGAAGCAGAGGGTTACGTTGACCATCACACCTTCCTGGGAGAGAGCGTAGCAGGCCTTCAAGCCATCTTGCGTTAGTGGCACCTTGATCGCCACGTTGGGGGCGATCTTTTTCAGCACCTCGGCCTCGGCCAGCATCTGCTTATATTCGGTGGCGGCGACCTCAGCACTCACCGGGCCAGGGACGATCTCGCAGATCTCCGCGATCACATCCAGGATCTTGCGGCCGGATTTGGCGATGAGGGAGGGGTTGGTGGTGACGCCGTCCAGCAGGCCGGTGGTGGCAAGCTCCCGGATTTCGGAGATTTCGGCGGTGTCGACAAAGAATTTCATGATGGCTTTCCGGTGAACAGAGTCTCTGGTTAAGAGCATACAGCATGGAGCAACCTCAACGGACAACCCGCATCAGCGTCTTGCTCCCGTATAAATTCGGCATGGTTTTTACCTATGAGGC
>JAGXAE010000231.1 GCA_018971725.1 Pseudomonadota bacterium
TCAACTCCCATCCCGCCGTGCCAGCACCACGCGTTCCAGCGCGCCCAACAGCGCATAAATGCCGATGCCCGCCGCCCCCAGCAGCAGCAGTGCTGCAAACATGCGCGGTATCTGCAACCGGTAGCTGGCTTCGATAATCTCCCAGGCCAGCCCCGAGGCAAATCCGCCGGAGCCCGCCACGAACTCCGCCACCACCGCCCCCACCAGCGCCAGTGTGCCCGCCAGCCGTAAGCCCGTGAGGAAGTAGGGCAGCGCGTAAGGCAGCGAGAGCTGGAACAACACCTGCCAGCGCGTCGCCCCATTCAGCCGGAACAAATCCAGCAATTCCGCCGGTGTTGCCGCCAGCCCGGCAGCGGTATTGGAGAGAATGGCAAAGAACGACACCACCACCGCGCACACCACCAGCGCCAGAAATGGCTGCCCCACCCAGATGATGATGAGCGGCGCGATCGCCACTACCGGCGTAACCTGCACCACCACCGCCCAGGGCTGCACCGCGGAGCGGAACAACGGGCTCGCCGCCATCGCCACCGCCAGAAACACCCCCAGGACGGTGGAACTCAGCAGCGCCGCCCCCGTCACCGCCAGGGTGGAAAGCAGCCCGGCGCCCAGAGCCCCCCGTGCCTGCCAGAAGGCCTGGGCGATATCCACCGGCCCCGGCACCACATAGCTCGGCGTGTGGGTCACCCACACCGCCCCTTGCCATAGCGCCAGAGCGATTAGCCCGAAGGCGAAGGGCGCCAGCCGTTCCATAGTTCTGTTCATGCGGGCATGATCCGCTGGAAGTTGCCGGTAATTTCCGCCACCAGCCGGTGATACGCGGCACTCTCCCGCCGCCCCGGCCCATCCGGCAGCTCCGGTGTCAGCGTTGCGGCAATCCGCCCCGGCCTTGGCGTCATGATCATGATCCGGTTGGCGAGATACGCCGCCTCGTAAATGGAATGGGTCACGAACACCACGGTCTTCCCCGTGCGCCGCCACAGCGCCAGCAGATCGTCCTGCAGCCTGTGCCGGGTGAATTCATCCAGCGCCGCGAAGGGCTCGTCCATCAGCAGCAGCGCCGGTTCTGAAACCAGCGCCCTGGCGATGGAAACGCGCATCCGCATACCGCCCGAAAGCGCCTTGGGCTTGGCGTGCTCGAACCCTTCCAGCCCCACTTGCGCCAATGCGGCCATCACACGAGGCATGGCGGCTGCTCGGCCCACCCCGCGCAGTCGCAGGGGCAGATACACATTTTCCGCTGCCCCCGCCCAGGGCAGCAGCGTCGAGTCCTGGAACACATAGCCGATTTCTCCCGGGGCGGGTTTGCCTGCATGGCCCCAGAAAATCTCTCCGCTGGTAGGCGCCTCAAGCCCTGAGAGCAGCCGCAGCAGCGTGGATTTTCCGCAGCCCGAAGGCCCCAGCAGTGCCACGAAGCTGCCCGGCGCAATCTCGGCGTTTATCCCTTCCAGCGCCTTCGTGCCATTGCCGAATGTCTTCGCAACCTGGCGCAGCACGAACATCAGTTCTGCTTCGGCCGGCCGTGATCAACAAATTCCAGCGTATAGGCCGCCTTATAGTCCATCGATGGGTCGTACATCCCGGCCTTCACCATCTGGTTGAAGAAGCTCGCCCAGCGCGCATCCGTCATCGCGTAGATGCCGAGCGTTTTCGTGTCCCCGGAATCGACGATGTCGCGCTGCTTTAGCTGCTCGTAGCCGAATTGCAGCAGCCCGTCCGTCATGTCCGGATTATCCTTCTTGATGGCGGTGAAGGCGGGCTGCGGGTTTTTGTAAAGAAAATCGTACCACCCCTGGGTGGAGGCCGCGATGAAGCGCTTCACCTCATCCGGGTGGTCTTTCACCATCGCATCGGAGGTTGCCACCAGGCTGGCATAGCCATCGAACCCGGCATCCGGCAAGGCCAGCACCACCGGCCATTGCCCGGTAGCTTGATGCACCAGATACGGCTCGGAGGTGACATAGGCCTCCTGAATATCCTTCTTGTTGGTGAGAAACGGCGTCAGCGAGAATCCGTAAGGCCGCAGTTGTGAATCCGTGTAGCCGTATTTGCTTTGCAGATAGAGCCACCAACTTGCCCGCGTGTCGGTGGAAACCGCGATGGGCTTGCCTTTCAAAGCCTCGAAACTGTCGTTCCCCTCGCCATGATGTGCGATCAGGCAATCCGGGTCTTTCTGGAATCCCGCGGCCACCACCTCATAGGGGATATTCTCCTGCGCGAAATTCAGCGCCAGAAAGGCGTTGGAGGTAATGTCGAAATCCAGCTTGCCGGAGATGAGAAGCTGCGCGGTGTTCACCTGCGGCCCGCCCTGGTAGATGGTCACGTCCAGCCCGGCTTTCTTATACAGCCCTTCGGCCAGGGCCTCGTAATACCCGCCATAT
>JAGXAE010000232.1 GCA_018971725.1 Pseudomonadota bacterium
AGCCGGCCATCCTTCACTTGCAGCAGCACATTGGCCAGGATGGGAATTGTATTCCGCTTCTCCACCACATTCTGCACATGGGCCAGAGATTTCATCAGCGTGGCGCGATCGGCCTTGAACTTCATGACACCCTTCCAGACAGCGACCGAATCCCCGGATTTTTTTGGACCGATTCGTGCCTTAGACTAGCAAGGGGACCTATGCGAGGGAAGCGCCAGCGCAATATCCTTGCAATGGAATGGAGCAAGGCCTTGCTGCCCCGCCCGCCTAATTCTCCAGCAGCCGCTTCAACAGCTCCACATCCTCGGCAAAGGCGGCATCCTGGCCGATCAGTTCGCCGATGCGCGAGACCGCGTGCATCACCGTGGTATGGTCGCGGTCGCCGAAATGCCGGCCGATATCCGGCAGGCTCTTGGAGGTGAGTTGCTTAGCCAGATACATCGCCACTTGGCGCGGCCGCGCGATGTTGCGCGCCCGCCGGGCCGAGGCCATTTCAGCCAAGCGTATATTGTAATGCTCGCAGACGCGCTTCTGGATCTCCTGGATGGAGATCTTGCGGTCGTGCGCCTTCAGCACGTCGTGCAACACTTCATGCGCGGTATCCAGCGTGATCTGCCGGTTGAACAGATTGGCATGCGCGACAAGACGGTTCAACGCGCCTTCCAGCTCACGGTTGTTGCTGGTGATCTTGCGGGCCAGGAATTCCAGAACCTTCGCCGGCACCTCAACACCCGCGCGCAAGGCCTTCGCCTCCAGAATAGAGTAACGCAACTCGAAGGTGGTGGCGTGCAGATCCGCCACCATGCCGCAGCCCAGGCGTGTGCGCAGCCGGTCCTCCAGCCCCGAAAGATCGGAGGGCGATTTGTCAGCGGAGATGACGATCTGCTTGCCCGCATCCACCAGCGCGTTGAAGGTGTGGAAGAATTCTTCCTGCGTGTTGTCCTTGCCGATGAGGAATTGCAGATCGTCGATCATCAGCACGTCAACTGAACGCAGCTCGTTCTTGAACTCCAGCGTGGACTGGGAGCGCAACGCGTTGATGAAGCGGTACATGAACTTCTCGGCCGACATATAGGCCACCGAAACCGGACGCCCGTTCGGGCGCTTTGTCGAAAGCTCCCAGGCTATGGCGTGCATCAAATGCGTTTTACCCAGCCCGACGCCACCATAAAGAAACAGCGGATTGAACCCTGCCGTCGCCGGCGCCTCAGCCACGCGCCGCGCGCAGGCATAGGCGAACTCGTTCGGCTTGCCGACCACGAAGGTCTCGAAGGTGAAGCGCTGGTCCAGCGCCGCAACCGCTTCCGGGCGCTGCCGCGTCGCCGGCATCTGCGCCGCCGCCGTCTCGGGCGGCTCGGCCAGGTCGGGCGCCGCCGGGCGCGCCACGGGGGCGCCCGTGCGGAACTCAACGCGCCGCACCGCAGCATTTTCCTGCTGCCAGAAGGCCGCGATCAGTTCGCCATATTCCTTATTCACCCAATCGCGGAGAAAGCGGGTGGGCAGCATCACCACCGCCTCGTCTCCCGCCACACCGGCAAAACTGACCTGCTTCAGCCAGGTGCGATACTCTACCTCACCAACCTCCGCTTGCAGGCGCGCACGCACGCGCGCCCACTGTTCCATCAATCGTGCCTCGTCAGTCCAGACCTGGGAACTCTGTAGAGTCGCAGCATTTTTGCCAGAGGAGTTGATCTCCAGATTGATATCCATTCTGCCTCGCCCGCCCCTGCCAAAACCGCCGTGCAAAACCCCCTTCCGCAAAGTGCCGCGTTTATGCAACGCTCCACTTTCCCAGAAATGAGACAATCAAAAACGGTCAATTGAAGTTCGTAGTTTAGGTCTAAACCGCTTCGGGAAGCAAGCACTCAAAATCTCCGCCATCGCTCCCAACGCGCTGACGTCAAAAAAAAATAATTTAATATCAGAAAGTTAAGTTAACAAACTTTCTTGCTTCACAAAGCCGGGACTTATCCGAGCGCACGGACCGGGCTGAGAACAAAAAAAACGCCGTCCCTTGCCATTACAACAAGATGACGGCGACGAAACGTTGTCTAAATTTTTGAACGGATTAACACTTCCGTTCTCGGCGTTAATCAGGCGGCAACAACCGCCTTGACTCGGGCCGAAAGACGGGAAAGCTTGCGCGAAACCGCATTGGCTTTCAGCACGCGCTTGCCAGCGGCGCGCTGCAGCTCAGGCTGCATTTCGCGGAAGGCGGTTTGGGCAGCCTCTTTGTCACCAGCCGCCACAGCCTCCTCCACCTTGCGGATGAAGCTATGCACGCGGGATTTACGCGCCTTGTTGCGCGCCGTGCGCTTCAGCGTCTGGCGGATGCGTTTCTGGGCAGATGCGATATTGGCCATGATGTCCGAA
>JAGXAE010000233.1 GCA_018971725.1 Pseudomonadota bacterium
CGGGAACAAATCAAGCGTCAAACCATCCAGCAAAGACGCTTGCGCCATAACCAAATAGCCGCTTAAAATTTTAACCCAATAGGTGAGCCAAAACCTCCGTTAAAGCACGCTGCCAATTGTCTCAAATCATTCGACGATGGACAGATGTCTGCACCTTCCATCAACCGCAGGCAGATATAGGTATGGCGCAGACTATAGGCCGTACGCGGCTTGCCATCCCGATCGGCTTTGAGCTTGGCCTTCGCCAATATCCGGTTGAACAGTTTCAACTGCCCGCCTTGCGGGAACACCTTGTCGGTCGGCTCCGGCAATTCCATCGGCAACGGTTCATTCGGGTGTTTCTTGCTCCGGTTGCGCTTCTGCAGCCCCCGCGTCGGCTTCGGCCGGTTCAGCAGCCGCTCATAGGGCCTTACCGCCCCTGGCGTGCTCTTACAGAACCCCACACCGCGCTTGCCCCGCACCTCGATCTCCAGGATCGTCTGCCCTGTGGCATGATCCGTCACGACCGCCACATCCCGGTGCTCCAGATTGCCCGCCTCATCCGGCCGCAACCCGGTATTGCCCATGAACAGGATATAGTCGTGCATCTGCTCGGCATTCCACCGATATTGCGGCTGCGGCGGATTGCGCGCCCAATCCCGCGAGGCGGTATAAAGCTGCTTATATTCCTCGGGGCTAAACCAGGGCCGATGCACGATCTTGCCCTGCGTCTTATAAGGCGGCGACAGATCCGGCAGATAGGTCAGCCAGCCATGGCGGATCGCCGCCTTCAGCACCAGGCGCAGCGTCACCACCTCATCATGCAAGGTGCTGCGCGCCGGCATCTTCGCGCCCGCCTTCGTCGCCGTCTCGATCCGATGCACCCGGTAATCCTGCACGGCCCCTGGCGTGACCTCCGACAGCCCCATTTTCCCGAAGAAGGGCAACAGATGCAGGCGCAGCCGGATCTGATGCCCTTGCACCCATTTAGGCGAGCGCTCGCCCTCGGTGATCACCTCATATTCGCGGGTGAATTTCTCCGCCGCGTCGGCGACGGTCTTTTCCGTCACCAGCGTGCCGGCCGCCTGCTTGCCTTGCAGCGTCAGATACCAGTCCTCAGCTACCTTCTGAGCAATGGTGAGTTTTTCCTGTTTGGTGGTGGCCCGCCACTGCTTGCCGCCCACCGAGGCCGAGCACTGCCAGAAGCGGCTATTGCCGCGCCGGTAAAGCTGAAGCTTACCACCCAACAAGGCGTGATGGTCGTCCATCGCACGCTCCCCAACGGGGCCGCGGACACGGGCAAAATCTCGATCAAGGCGCCCGGCGATCAGCGGCGGTTGCACTCAGTAAAGGTTTTACAACCGCGTAGCTTGTCAGGTTTTTACCGGAGGGTGACCATGTGTTAAACATGTGCTAGGCCGCTTCGGCCTATTCGACGCCTTGCGTGGCGTCTTATCTCTTTGATTTTATTTAGAAACTTGGTTGCGGGACCTGGATTTGAACCAGGGACCTTCAGGTTATGAGACGGAATGGTATTAAATTTAATCAAGTATATTCTTCGATATTTCTAAACAGCATATGAACTACCCTAAATAATGCACTTAAAAATCACTGATCGTTTCAATTTCCGCCAGAAAATGCCCTAGTAGATGATCATGCCTTGTCGCAGAAACTGGGAAGGCGCGAACACCGAGCACATTTTCCCGCGTGATCCATCACGGCTTATAGTGCAGTACGTTAATGAGCAGTGTGAAAACCGCAGGTAATTGCCAGCGGCCAGGATAATAGAGGTAGTAGTCGGGAAAATACAGACACCAGTCTTCTAAAACCCGCACAAGCCGCCCGCTGGCCAAATACGCGTCCTACCTGACCCTCAAGAACACGGGCCAGTGCCAGCCCGTCTTTCACAGCCTACCGCATTGTCGCCACATCGTTGAAGATCAGCGTCCCATCGACCCGGACAGTCACCGCCCTGCTCGGCTTCTTAATCTCCCACTTATAAAGCCCGCCTGCCCTCGGCGTGTGCAGATTGACGAAGCAATGGTGGATCAACTCATGCGGCGTGGCGGGGCTGCCAAAAACGCTCTCAATGGGACGGGGCTGCAACTGCCCCCATGAGGGCAATTGACCTTCGTGTTATCGAACGAGTGGGCATCGCGTTATCTCGAAAGGCATTTCTCGCACGCCTCACCTAACCATGCTTCGCGAGCCTCTTTGACAACAAACCAAACGATCGCGAGCGATGTCACGGCATCGACCCACCAGGCGCCAAACAGACGGTCTGCCAGCAAACCGACAACGACGACAAGCGAAAGCCAGCCGCATGTAATGCTTTCGGCGGCATCGGCTCGCATGGCGCGGCTCCCAAGCGCCGTCGCGATCGCGATTTTACGC
>JAGXAE010000002.1 GCA_018971725.1 Pseudomonadota bacterium
GATATCCGCACCTATAAGTTTCAACCCGGCAAGATGCCGGCATGGCTGAAACTGTACGAGGACCTCGCCTGGCCCTTGCAGCAGAAACATCTGGGCGAGTGCCTGGGCTTTTACACCACCATCGAGGGCGAGCTGCATCAGGTGGTGCATATCTGGCGCTATGAGAGCCAGGCTGACCGCGAGGCGCGCCGCAACGCCCTGGCGCAGGAGCCGAATTGGACGAAATTCCTCTCCGAAGTTGCGAAACTCGACGGGTTTATCTCCATGGAAAATAAACTTGCGCGGGAAACGCCCTTCTTCAGCGCCAAATGACCATGCAAAGCACCGCCATCATCATTGCTGCCGGTCTGGGCACGCGGATGAAATCCGCCCTGCCGAAGGCCGCGCATAAGATCGCGGGGCAGCCGATGCTCACCCACCTCATCCGCGCCGCCGAGCAGGTGTTCGACCGCATCGCTGTGGTGGTGGGGCCGGATATGCCGGCGCTGGAACAGCTTGCCGCTCCGCACGCCGTGGCCGTGCAGCGCGAGCGTCTGGGCACCGCCCACGCCACACTCCAGGCCGAGGCGTTTTTTGGTGAAGGCCCGGTGGCGGTGTTCTACGCCGATAATCCGCTGGTCTCGGTGGAGACCATGCGCGCCCTGCTGGAGCGCTTGAACGCGGGCGATGCCGGGCTGGTGCTGCTGGGTATGACCCCGCCGGACGCCGCCAGATATGGAAGGCTGGTAATGGACGGCGAATATCTCGCCCGCATCGTCGAGTATATCGATGCGACGGAGGCGGAGCGCGCCATTTCCTTCTGCAATGCCGGCGGCATGGCCGCGCGCGGCGCGGATATGCGGGACTGGCTGGCCCGCGTGGGCAACGCCAACGCCAAGGGCGAGTTTTACCTGACTGACATCGCCGGGCTGGCGCGGGAGGACGGCATCAATGTCGCCGCTCTCAACGCGCCTTACGATGAATGCCTGGGCGTGAATTCCCGCGCTGAGCTGGCGCAGGCGGAAGCCGCCTTCCAGACCCGAGCGCGGGCGCATCACATGGCGGAAGGTGTTACCTTGCAAGCCCCGGAAACAGTGTTCTTCGCCGCCGATACGGAGATCGGGGCAGATACGGTCATCGGCCCGCATGTGGTGTTCGGCCCAAGCGTGAAAATCGCCGCCAATGTGGAGATCAAGGCGTTCTCGCATCTGGAAGGCTGCGTTGTCAGCTCCGGCGCCATCATCGGCCCCTATGCGCGGCTGCGTCCCGGCGCTGAGCTTGGCGAAGGCGTGCATATCGGCAATTTCGTGGAAGTGAAGGCGGCGAAGCTCGGCAAAGGGGTTAAGGCCAATCACCTCACCTATCTGGGCGACTCAGAAATCGGCGCAGGCACGAATGTCGGCGCCGGCACCATCACCTGCAATTACGACGGCAAGGCCAAGCACCGCACAAAGATCGGCACAAACGCCTTCATCGGCTCCAATACCGCTCTGGTGGCGCCGGTTTCAGTGGGGGATGGCGCGCTCATCGCCGCCGGGTCCGTTATCAACCAGGACGTGCCGGACAACGCGCTGGCGCTGGGCCGCGCCCGGCAGGTGAACAAACCCCGGAAAAGCTGAAGCGCGCGGCGCTACGAAAGATGCAGCGCGTGAAACAGCTTGGCGCTGGCGGGTATGGCGCGCATCAAGGCATGGCGCTCCAGCACGATGACCGCCAGAATCAGCAGGATGAGCAGCGGAACCACTAGGTGTGGCCGTTTCACTTGCGGCCGTTGCCGCACGCGTTCGGGCTCCAGATCCATCTCGTTATTGCGGGCCGCGCGTACGAGGTCGGCAAAGCGATCGGCCTCGGTCACACCCGCGGGCTCCGGCGGTAGAACCAGGTTCTCCTGGTGGGGATGGCTGACCGCCTCGTCCCGCAGCGCAGCCTGCACCTCTGCCTTGGCTTCATCATCCATGGGCTGGCCGAACCGGCGGTTCAGCGGCTCGTCCATTTCCGGCGCTGGAAACTGTGCCTCCTGCTCAGGCGGGGGCTCGGGCGCTGCGTCCGGCATCGCCTCCTCGGCCTGGACCTCCGGCAGAAAGCGCCAGCCATGGCCGCATTGCCCACAGCGCAAAGGGCGGCCGGCGTTGCCGAGCAGATCGCCGGAAACTTCATAAAGCGCATGGCATTGTGGGCAGACGATCCGCATTTTACCTGAAGGCATGGCATTTTTAACGGGTTGCCGCAATAAGGCGGCGGAGTACCGGTGGCATTTACCACAAATAAATGCCGCCTTCGTCTTGCCGGCACGCGGCTTCTCGCGGCACTAGAACTTCATGGAGGATCAAGCCTGATGGTCCGATTCGACGATGTCTGGCTGCGCTACCAGCATGCTGGCCGCCCGCCGGAGGCCGAAGCGTTGCGTGGGATCAGCTTCGAGATCGAAGATGGCGGCTTCCGCTGGCTCACCGGGCCATCAGGCGCCGGCAAGACCAGCTTGCTGAAACTGATCTACCTTGCCGAGCATCCGGCGCGCGGGCGCATTGAAATCCTAGGCACCCGCGCCACGCAAGGCACGAGACGCGAAACGGCGCTACTGCGCCGGCGCATCGGCGTGGTGTATCAGGATTTCCGGCTGCTGCCGCAGCTGGATGCCTACGACAATGTCGCCCTGCCGATGCGGCTTGCCCGCCGCAGCGAGGCGCAGGTACAGGCGGATGTGAACGAGATTCTGCGCTGGGTGGGGCTGGCGCACCGGCTGCATGCACGGCCGGACGAGCTTTCCGGCGGCGAACAGCAGCGCATCGCCATCGCCCGCGCGGTGGTGGCGCGCCCCAGGCTGCTGGTGGCGGACGAACCGACGGGAAATCTTGACGATGAGCAGGCTGAACGGCTAATGCTGCTGATCACGGCGCTGAACAAGCTCGGCACCACCGTTATCGTCGCCACGCATAATATGGGGCTGGTGGAACGCTACCCTTTCCCGCGGCTCAGCCTGGAATATGGCCGGCTGGTGCATAATGGCTAGACACAGGGGAGATTTGCTGGGCCTGCGCGCCGCACTCTCGGACCGGCTATTGCCGGTGCTGGTGGGGGCGATGAGCTTTTTGGCGGCGCTGGCGCTGGGCGGCGCGCTGGCCTGCGCCACCCTGGCGGCAAGCTGGCGGGGCGATACCGCCGCGGCCCTCACCATCCAGGTGCCGCAACCCGATGACCCGGACACCGCGAATGACGGTACGCGCCTGGCCGCCGTGCAGCGTGCCCTTGCCGTGGACCCGGATGTGCAAGATGCGGCGGTGATGAGCAAAGCTGAGATGAACCGGCTGATCTCCCCCTGGCTTGGCAGCGACGCCACCACGCTCGGGCTTTCGCTGCCGGCGGTCATCACGGCGCAATGGCAAGGCCCCGGCAGCACGGACAAGCTGGCTTCGCAGCTCCAGCGGATGAGCCCCGGCACGCTGGTGAAAACCGGGGCGCTCTGGGCGGCGCGCGTGGCGGCACTCACCATCAGCCTGCAAGCCTGCGCGCTGGCAGTGCTGCTGGTGGTGGCGCTGGTGGCGGCGGCGGTGGTGGCGGTGGCCACCCGTTCGGGCCTCGCCCAGCTGCGCGAGACCATCGATACGGTGCATGGGCTGGGCGCGCTGGATTCGGATATTGCCGCCCGCTTCGCGGCGCGGGCCACATGGCTGGCGCTGGGGGGCTCCGCCGGCGGCACGTTGCTGGCCTTGCCTGCGCTGGCCTGGCTCGCATGGCTGGCGGCCCCCTTCACCGGCCCGGCCCGGCTGGGCGGTTTCTTCAATCTACCACCCGCCCTGATTGCCCTGGTGCCGCTGCTGCCGGCTGCCGCCGCGCTTATCGGCTGGACCACGGCCCAGCTAACCGTGCGCGGCTGGCTGCGGCATCTGCCCTGATGGCGCGCTCTTCCTTCCGCCACCGCCGGCGCCGTTTTTCCCCTCTGCGGCTGTTCACGCGCCTCGTACTGTTGGCATGCGGGGCCTGGAGCGCGGGATTCCTCATCTATCTGGGCGCCGTCTTCACCTCCACGCCCCCCAACCCGCTGCCGCCGGCGGATGGCATTGTGGCGCTGACAGGCGGTGACGACAGAATCAGTGAGGCGCTCGCCCTGCTGGCCGCGCATGAGGCGCCGTTGATGTTGATCTCCGGCGCGGGGCAAGGCACCAATCTGGGCGATTTCACGCAGGATGACCAAAGCGCCGCCACCCGCTATGCCAGCGCCATCACCGTGGGCCACATGGCCACCACCACCCATGACAACGGGGTAGAGACGGCGGCGTGGGCGAAGGCACATAACATGCACTCGCTCATCATCGTCACGGCGGATTACCACATGCCCCGCGCGCTTCTGGAAATCCACAAGGCGCTGCCGGATATGCGGCTCATCCCCGACCCGGTGCGCCCGCCGGCAATGCGCGACAGGCTCACCTGGCCCACGCTGCGCCTGCTGGCCGCGGAATACAGCAAATATCTGGTCGTGCGGGCCGGGCTGGGCAGCCTGTTCAGCGACAGTGCCTCAGGAAACTACTGAATAAAATGCAAGCACTCCGATCTTTCGCCTTCAACACCGTGCTGTGGGGTAGCGGCGCTGCGCTCAGCCTCTGGTGCGTTCTCGCCGGCCGCTATCAGAAGGACGGCATATTGCGCGCCGCACAGCGCTGGGGGCGCATAAGCCTATGGGCGCTGCGCGTGTTTTGCGGCATCACCGTAGAGGCGCGCGGGCTTGAATTTCTGCCCGAGGGCGGCTGCGTGATCGCCGCCCAACACCAATCGGCGCTGGACATCCTGGTCTGGATTGCGCTGCTGCCCCGCCCCGCCTTTGTATTCAAGAAAGAGCTGCGGCGCATTCCCATGTTCGGTGCGCTGCTGGAGCCGAGCGGGATGATCCCGGTGGACCGGGGCGGCGGGCGCGCCGCCCTGCTGGCGATGGTGGAGCGCGCCCAGCAGGCCGTGCAGGCCGGGCGGCAGGTGGTGATCTTCCCGGAAGGCACGCGGGTGGCGCATGGCGTGCGAGGGGAACTGCGCCACGGCATCGCGGCGCTGGCGCAGGGCGTGGAGGCGCCCGTGCTGCCCGCCACCACCGATACCGGAATGCGCTGGGGGCGCCTGGCCTTCAACAAACAGCCCGGCCCCGTTCACGTCACTTTGCATCCGCCCGTCGCGAAAACCCTGACGCGGGACGAACTGCTTTCGCTGCTCGCTGAACTCTATTACGGCTAAGCGACCGAACGGGCGGCGAAAAAGGTCAACCCCAGCAAAACCGCGTCCACCCCGAAAGCGGCCCCTAATCCGAAATGGCTGGAGACAAGCCCGATCATGACCGGCCCTGTGAGAAACCCGGCATAGCCGATGGCCACCACGGCTGGCATGGAATGATGCGCCGCCATGCCCGGCACCCGCGCCGCGGCGCTGAAGATTAGCGGCGCCATATTGCCGGTGCCGAACCCCACCAGCCCAAAGCCGATGATCCCTACAGGGCCGGAATTCACCAGCACAGCCAGGGCAAACCCCGCCACCCCCAGCGCCACCCCCAGGCGCATCACCGCCGCCTGCCCCAGCCACATCGCCAGCCGATCTCCGGTCAGGCGGGCCAGCGCCGTCATCACCGCGAAGGCGGCGTAGCCGAGTGTGGCGCCATCTATCGCCATGCCGCGCGAGAAGCGCAGGAAAATCGCGCTCCAATCCGTTGAGGCGCCCTCGGTCATGAAGGCGGCGTAGCAGCACAGGCCCAGAACCAGCGCGCGCCGGTTGGGCCAGGCGAAATGCCGGCCGGAGGGCGGAGTGTCACCGCTTTTCGGAACCAGCCGGAAACTCTGCGTTAAACCGGCCAGCACGGTCACGGCACTCACCACGCATAGCACCGGCACCGTGCCGCCGAGTTTCAACAGCAGGCTCGCCAGCAGCGCGACCGCCAGCGTGCCCAGGCTATAGCAGGCGTGGAAGCCAGACATATGCAGCCGGCCGGACATCGCCTCCACCACCGCACCCTGGGCGTTAATCGCCACGTCAAGCGCGCCGAAATTAGCCCCGTAGACGAACAAAAGTGCTGTGAACACCAGCGGCGAAGGCGCTGAGCCGAGTGCGGGTAGCAACAAACACATCAACAGCGCGGAGCCGATGATGCAGGAGCGGCTGCCCCAGCGGGCCACCGCCATGCCGGCCAGTGGCATGACCGAGACGCCGCCCGTGCCGCCGGCCAGCAGCACCAGACCGAGCGTGCCGTCGCCCAGGTGAAAGTGAATTTTGACGTAGGGAATGACAATGGCCCAGACCGAAATGCCGATGCCCGCCAAGAAGAAGACGAGCCGCATAGTCCAGAGTTTGCCTTGCATGGCAGAGCGTTATCCCGGCCAGACCTCCGGGGCAAGGCGGGGCTGCGATGCGGGCAAGGAAAAGGGGGCTTAGCGCCCCCTTATTATACACGGCCTAAAGCAGCGCGGCTACAAAACCCGTCGCCCGGCTATGGCGTGGTAAATGACCAGAACGACCACCGCGCCAACCACCGAGACAAAGAGCGACCAAAGGTTGAAACCGGTGACGGGCACGGCACCGAGGGCGCTGAAAATCCAGCCGCCGACCAGCGCCCCGACAATGCCAAGAATGATGTCGATTAAAGGGCCGCGGCCGCCATTATCCACGATATGGCTAGCGATCCAGCCTGCGATAAGCCCAAGCACAATCCACCCAAGAAGTGACATGGTTTTGCCTCCGGAAAAGTTTCTTCCTGGGACATGGGCGGCGACGGCCTTCCCCGCAAGCCACCCGCCAAGAAGTTCACCCGGCGTTCATGTTCAGCTTAAGCTGCCGCGCCTCCAACCCCTGCCAGACAATTAGCACGGGCACCGCGATAACGAAATCCCGCGCCCGGCGAAGCAAGGAGAGAGACAGGGCGATATCCGGCGGGATGCCAAACAACCCGCCCAGCAGCGTGTAAGCGGCTTCCTGCACACCCACCCGGCCAGGGATGAAGAAGGCAAGCGCCATGATGGCATGCAGCATCGCCTCAATGCATACGGCGTCCAGCCAGGAGAGGTTCACGCCCAGTGCCTGAAAGCCGATGTAAGAGGCCGTGCCGGTGCCAAACCAACAAGCGAGATGAAACGATGCCGCCCAGGCGAGGCGATGATGCTGGGTGTACATGCCGTCCAGCGCCTTTTGCAGCCGCTGCACGTTTTCCGCCGCCCCCTGCCCGGTTGTGCCGGCAATGCGCAGCGCCAGGCCGCGGAACAGCCTGGTGCCGGCACCGCGCTGCGCCACGATCAACCCCACCCCCAGCGCCACCGCAACGGCAAGCCCGATGGTGACTGGCAGCAGCAGGTCCGACCCCGGCACCTTGCGCGAGAGAATGACAAGCCCGGTTCCGACGAACACAAGCTGGGCCAGGAATTCGGTGGTGATGTCACCCAAGGTGGAAGCAGCGGCATCGGCCGTGGCCACCCCGCCCAGCGTCATGACCCGGGCGCCGATGACATAGCCGCCCACCTGCGAAAATGGCAGGAACTCGCCGGTGGCATCCCGCACCGCGCGGCCCCAGACACAGAGCAGGAACGAGCCTTTCTGGCGGGAGCGCAGCAGCATCCGCCAGCTTCCCCCCAGCCCCAGCAACAGTGCCAGCTGTGCGGCGATATACATCGCCAAACCCGACGCGCTGACCGAGGTGAGCGCGTGAAGCACATCCCCCGCGCCGAAATAGATGACGAGACCGGTTATAACCGCCAGACCCGCCAGGGTTAACATGGCGGGGATAAGTTTGCCTTTGGCCGACAAGGAGATGCTCAACGTCCCATGATGCGTGTCTTAAGGCGCAGAACGGCTAACCCGATACGCCCCAAAGCTGGCATGGTGGTGGGGCGCTTCAAGCGCGAATCATATCCTGCCATGCGTCTTTTATCCTCTTCCAGGCAGATTGCCAAAAGCTGTGGCAGGTCCATCTCCTCGCTGATGGCCGTGGAGCCGTGCATGGTGAAGTTGGCGTCAGCGCCCTCCAGCCCGTCCACATCCTTGGCGATGCCGATGCGCTCGTAAATCAGGAACACCCACACGGCCCACACTTTCAGCTCGAACCATGGACGTTTCCACCATGTAAGCCTCGCGCGGTGCCAGGCCAGCCAGTTGGCGAAGAACAGAATATGGCGACCCTCCTCCTGCACCACCGGCTCGAAGGTCTCCACCAGCTTATCCGGGAAATAGCCGGAGCGCTTGGCCATTTCGAACAGCCCATAGGCGAAGAAGCTGTCGATACATTCGGAAAACCCGGTAACGAGCCAGCCCCATTCGGCATCGTTGGGCAGGGTGTAAAAGGGTTCGGGCTGCATCGGGATGCCATAGGCCGCGACAAGGCGGGAAAGCACGTCCTTATGCCGCGCCTCCTCACCGGCCATATGGAGCAGCGCCGCCCGCAATTCCGGCCGCGCCACGGTTTGCGAATAAAAGGTGATGCGCGCCGCGGCCTTTATCTCCGTCTGCACCGCGATATCCCAGATCGGTAGGGAAGTAATGCGCGTCAGCGTCTCCGAATCCAACACCGGCCAGTCCAGCACGGCGGGCTTGTAGGGGTTGTAGGTGGCGTCCAGCAGGGCGGTGAACATGCGGTAATGCGCGTCCGAACCCGTTGGAATCGGGCCAGGTTCAAGAAACTCCCAATACCGGGCGCGACGATCGGCGGTGACAACATCCTCGTCATTTTCCGCGACCTCGGTTGGGGCAAGTGGAAGATCGTACATCTGCATCCTCAGAGTTGCGCCAAAAGCTGCAATGGGTTCTACAGCTTGTGCGCCGGCGGGTATATCGCCACGGCGGAATGGCAGCAAAGCACGGGGTATTGAAGTGGCGCAGGGCGATCTGGTGCTGGTGACGGGGGCAACCGGCTTTGTGGGCGCGGCGGTGGCAAGGGCGGCAAAAGCGGCGGGGTATCAGGTCCGGGTCACGGCACGGCGCGGCTCCAGCAGGCAGAATATCGCCAGCCTGGGCGCGGAGGTGGTGTTTCTGGACCTCGCGGAGCCCGAGAGCTTTGCCTCAGCGCTCTCCGGCTGCCGTTATCTACTGCATGTGGCCGCCGATTACCGGCTATGGGTGCCGGATGTGGCGGCCATGCGGCAGGTGAATATCGACGGCACGCTGGCCCTGCTGCACGCGGCCGAGAGGGCCGGGGTGGAACGCTCGGTCTATACCAGCTCTGTTGCCGCCTTGGGGCTTAAAGCGGATGGCACGCCCGCCGACGAGGCAACGCCGATCAAGCCCGAACACCATGTGGGCGCCTACAAGCTGAGCAAATACGATGCCGAGCAGGCGGTGCGCGCGCTTGCCAAGGAACAGGATATCGTCATCGCCAACCCCTCCGCGCCGGTGGGGCCGGGCGACGTGAAACCAACCCCCACCGGGCAGATGGTGCTAGACGCCGCGCGGGGCAAAATGCCCGCTTACGTGGATACCGGGCTGAATGTGGTGCATGTGGACGATGTGGCGGCCGGGCATCTTCTGGCGTTGGAGAAAGGCCGCCGGGGCGAGGTTTATATTCTCGGCGGCGAGGATTTGATGCTGCGCGACCTGCTGGCCCTGGTGGCGGCGCAAAGCGGCCGCAAGGCGCCGGGGCTGCGCCTGCCGGTGGCGCCGCTGATGCCGCTGGCCTGGGTTATGGAGCGCATCGCCGAGCGCACGGGCAAAACCCCGCTGATGACGCCGGATATTCTTCACATGGCGCGGAAAAAGATGTTTTTCTCGTCGGAAAAGGCCAAAACCGAACTAGGCTATGCGCCCCGCCCCGCTGCACGGGCGGTGGAGGACGCGCTCATCTGGTTCCGCAAGGAAGGCATGCTCGCATGATCCTGCTGCTCGCATTCGCCATCTGGCTGTATCTGGCCTTTTTCCATGGCCGGTTCTGGGCTTCAGCACCCGAGCTCGCCCCCGCCACACCGCTGGAGGCACCGGAGGTGGACATCATCATCCCCGCGCGGGACGAGGTGGCAACCATCGCCCCGGTCATCGCCTCGCTGGTGGCGCAGGATTATCCCGGAACTTTCCGCGTGATCCTGGTGGACGACAACTCAACGGACGGCACCGCCGAAGCCGCCGGCACGCATGAGCGCCTGACGATCCTCACCGGGCAGGACAAACCAGCCGGCTGGTCCGGCAAGTTATGGGCGCTGAGCCAAGGTGTGGCGGCCAGCACCGCACCAGTGATTTTATTCGCGGACGCGGACATCACCCACGACCCGCGCCATCTCGCCACACTGGTGGCGAAGATGACCACGGACAGGCTGGAGATGGTCTCCGAAATGGTGCGGCTGAACTGCGCCTCCGAGCCGGAGAAACTTCTCATCCCCGCCTTCATCTATTTCTTCCAGATGCTCTACCCCTTCGCGAAGGTGAACGACCCGCGCGCCCGCGTGGCGGCGGCGGCCGGCGGCACGGTGCTGATCAAACGCTCCGCGCTGGAACGCATCGGCGGGCTGGAGGCGATGAAGGGCGCGTTGATCGACGACGTGACCCTGGCCACCAAAGTGAAGGCGACCGGGCCGGTCTATCTCGGCCATTCGGGTCTCGCCACCTCCATCCGCCCCTATCCGAAGGCGAAGGATATCTGGGACATGATCGCCCGCACCGCTTTCACCCAGTTGCGTTATTCGCTGGTCATCCTCGCCGGCACCATCATCGGGCTGGCACTGGTGTGGCTGGTTTTTCCCTTCGCCACGCTCTGTACCGGCTTTGGCTGGCGCGCGGCCTTGGGGCTGGCCATCTGGGCCATCGCGGCGCTCACCTACTTCCCAACGCTGGACCGCTATAAGGTGCATCGTGCCTATGCCATCGCCCTGCCCGGCATTGCCCTGTTCTATATGGCCGCCACCATCGGCTCGGCGGTGAATCACTGGCGCGGCACTGGCGCCAAATGGAAAAACCGCGCCTATGCCGGGGACAAGCCATGATCGCCAACGACAACACCTCCCCCACCCGCGCCAAGAGCGGCAAAAGCGTCGAGGCCTGGTCCGGCAAGGATAAGGGCGATGAGAATTTCCCCGTCGCCTCCCTGCTCATCGCCAAGCCACTGCGCGCCCGTGTGCATGCCTATTACGATTTCGCCCGCAATGCGGACGATATTTCAGACAGCGCCACCCTTTCCCCCGAGGAAAAGCTGGAGCGGCTGAATGCGATGGAAGTCGTGCTGACCGGCGCGCTGGACACGGGCAGCCCCAGCGCCACCAGGCTGCGCCAATCCCTGGCGGAGTCCGGCGTATCCAACATCCATGCCCGCGAATTGCTGACCGCCTTCCGCCAGGACGTGGTGAAACACCGCTATGAAAACTGGGGGGAGCTGATGCATTATTGCCGTTACTCCGCCGCCCCGGTGGGCCGCTATGTGCTGGATGTGCACGGCGAATCCCACGACACCTGGGCACCGTCGGACGCGCTGTGCGCCTCCTTGCAAGTGCTCAACCATTTGCAGGATTGCGCCAAGGATTTGCGCGACCTGGACCGCTGCTACGTGCCGCAGGACTGGTTACGAGAGGCCGGCCTGACCACGGACGACATCGCCCGGCCCGAGACCGTTCCCGCCCTGCGCACCGTGTTCGACAAGATGCTGGACGCCACGGAAACTCTCAACCGCACCGCCGCCGAGTTGCCCAGGCGCGTGAAATCCCGCCGGTTGCGGATTGAAACCGCCATTATCTGTGCGCTGGCCAACCGGCTCACCACCAAGCTGCGCCATGGCGACCCACTGGCGACCCGCGTGAAGCTCTCTAAGCTGGATGTGCTGGCCGCCACGTTATTGGGTTTAAGATACGTTCCATGATCAGCTCCGACGACACCGCTTATGTCACCGCTTTGGTGAAAGCCTCCGGCACTTCCTTCTATCACGGCATGAAGATCCTGCCGCCGGAGCGGCGGGATGCGATGTATGCCATCTACGCTTTCTGCCGCGTGGTGGACGACATTGCCGATGAGGAAGGCCGCGACTTCACAGCCAAGCAGGCGGAACTGGAAGCCTGGCGCCAGCGCGTCGCCGCCATGTATGAGCGCGGCGAAGCCGAGGACGCGATAACGCGGGCCTTGCTGGTGGTAATTCAGGATTACCATGTCCGCCAGGAGGATTTCATCGCCATCATCGACGGCATGGAGATGGATGCGGGAGAACCGATCATCGCCCCGAAGCTGGCGGAACTGGACCTGTATTGCGACCGCGTGGCCTCCGCTGTGGGCCGGCTTTCTGTGCGGGTGTTCGGGGATTCTTCTCCTGCGGCGGACGAGGTGGCGCACGCGCTAGGGCGTGGGCTGCAACTCACCAACATATTGCGCGACGTGGCGGAAGATGCGGAACGCGGACGCATCTATCTGCCCACCGAGTTTCTGGCGGAAGCGGGAGTGACGGCGGAGCCTTCGCGTATCCTCACAGCCCCCGCCTTGCCGCAAGTATGTGCCCGCGTGGCGGAGATGGCGGAGCAGAATTTCGCCCGCGCCCACGCAGCCATGGCCCATTGCGACGCCAAAGCCATGCGCCCGGCCCAGATGATGGAAGCCAGCTACCGCCCACTGCTGGATATTTTGCGGCGGCGGAATTTCGATTACGCGCAGGGCCGTGTCTCGCTGCCGAAATGGAAGAAGCTGATGCTGGCGGCGCGGCTGCTGGCGGGATGAGGGAAAGGGCATGAGCGTCCATGTCATCGGCGCGGGACTCGCCGGGCTTTCCGCCGCCTGCCGCCTCGTGGAGTTGGGGCACGAGGTTGTGCTGTTTGAAGCCACCCCCAATGCCGGTGGGCGCGCGCGCTCTTATTTCGACAAGCAACTTGGCTGCCGGATTGATAACGGCAACCATCTGCTGCTCTCGGGCAATCTTTCCGCGCTGAATTATCTGGACCGTATCGGGGCACGGGAGACGCTGACCGGCCCGGCGGCGCCGATTTTTCCATTCCGCGACGTGAGTACCGGAGAAGCCTGGACGCTGCGTCTCAACCAGGGGCATTTTCCCTGGTGGGTTTTCAAGCCCAGTCACCGCGTGCCGGGAACACGGTTCTGGAATTATCTGGCGCTGAAAAAACTGCTCAAGGCCAGGCCGGGGGATCTGGTGGAGCCTCTGGCGGGCGGCGGCGCGCTCTATGCGAAGCTGCTGGAACCGCTGGCCATCGCCGCGCTGAACACCATGCCGGACATCGCCGCCGCCCAGCCCCTGGGCGCGGTGCTGGCGGAAACGGTGGAGCGCGGCGGTTTTGCCGCCCTGCCCCGCTGGGCGCGAATCGGGCTTTCTGAAAGCTTCGTGGATCCGGCTTTGAACTGGCTGCGCCAGCGCGGCGTGGAGATAAGATTTGGCGAGCGCGTAGGCGAACTTCGCCCGGGCCAAACCACCATCCTGGCCGTGCCACCCTGGGCAGCGAAGGAGCTGATGCCCGAACTCACCGTGCCGGACGAATTCGAATCCATCTGCAACCTGCACTTCAAGGCGCAAATGCCCCCCGGCGAGGCTGGATTTTACGGGCTGTTGGGCGGCATGGCGGAATGGGTGTTTCCGCGCGAGGAGATTATCTCCGTCACCATTTCCTCTGCCAACCGCTATGCGCATCTCGGCCAGGAGGCTATTGCCGGGCAAGTCTGGGCGGAGCTTTCCAAAACCTTTGGCCTGCCGCAAGCCCAACCTCAATGCCGGGTGCTGTGGGAAAAACGCGCCACTTTTGCCTGCACGCCGGCGCAATTGGCCCGGCGGCCCGGCCCCAGAAGCCAGCGCCCCGGCGTGGTTTTGGCGGGGGACTGGACGGATACCGGCCTGCCCGCGACCATTGAGGGCGCCATCCGCTCCGGCGAGGCGGCGGTGGCGGCATTGCCACAGCCCGCCTGAACCTCAGCCATGCCCGCAAAGGCACTGGCAAACCCTGAGAAAAACTGCCAAATCCCGAATGATGAACGCAGTACTGGATCATTCGATCGAGCTGGCCCGCGCCTCGCTGACGGCTGAGCAACGCACGGACGGGCATTATTGCTACGAGCTGGAAGCGGACGCCACCATTCCAGCCGAATATGTACTGCTGGAGCATTATCTCGACCGGATCGACGATGCTCTGCAGGCCAAGATCGGCGTGTATCTGCGCCGCATCCAGGGCGATTACGAAACCTGCCTGGGCGGCTGGCCGCTGTTTCATGGCGGCAAACTGGACCTTTCATGCTCGGTGAAGGCTTATTTCGCGCTGAAGGCGCTGGGCGATTCGCCTGATGCGCCGCATATGGCGCGGGCCCGCGAGGCGATACTGGCCGCCGGCGGGGCAGAGCGCGCGAACGTGTTCACCCGGTTCCAAATGGCCCTGTTCGGCGCCGTGCCCTGGGAAGCATGCCCGGTGATCCCCATCGAGGCCGTGCTGATGCCGGAGTGGTTTCCCTTCACCATGCGCAAGGTTTCCTATTGGTCGCGCACGGTGATGGTGCCGCTGATGTTCCTGGCCAGCCGCAAGCCGCTGGCCCGCAACCCGCGCAATATCCGCATCGACGAGCTGTTCCGCACCAAGCCTTCCGAGGTGAAGGACTGGATTCGCGGACCTTATAAATCGGCCTGGGGCCCAGTGTTCAAGGTGCTGGACGATGTGCTGCGCGTGGCCGAGCCCTTCTTCCCCAAGGGTTCCCGCGCCAAGGCCGAGCAAAAGGCTCGGGACTGGATTATCGAGCGGCTGAACGGCGAGGACGGGCTGGGTGCCATTTACCCCGCCATGGCGAACGCCACGATGATGTTCGATTACCTGGGCGATAAAGAGCATTTCGACATCGCCTGGAATTCCGTACGCAAGCTGTTGGTGGTGAAGGAGGACGAGGCTTACTGCCAGCCTTGCCTCTCCCCGGTATGGGACACGGCCTTGGCCGGGCATGCTTTGGCGGAAGCCGGTGAAGCCCAGGCGGTGGCCGAGGCATGTGACTGGCTGATCCCGCGCCAGGAACTGGACGTGGTGGGAGACTGGGCGGACAACACCCCCGGCACCCGCCCCGGCGGCTGGGCCTTCCAGTACAACAACCCGCATTACCCGGATGTGGACGATACCGCCGTGGCCGCCATGCTGCTGCACCGCGCGGGCGATCCCAAATATGCCGAAGCCATCTCCCGCGCGCGGGAATGGGTGATCGGCATGCAGTCCACCAACGGCGCCTGGGGCGCGTTCGATATCAATAACGACCGGCAGTACCTCAACCACATTCCCTTCGCGGACCATGGCGCGCTGCTGGACCCGCCGACGGAAGATGTTTCCGCCCGCTGCATCTCCTTCCTCGCCCAATTAGGGCATGAGGAAGACCGGCCCGCGATCGAGCGCGGCATCCAGTATCTACGCGAGACGCAGAAGCCGGATGGCTCCTGGTTTGGCCGCTGGGGCACGAATTACATCTACGGCACCTGGTCTGTGCTTTGCGCGCTGAACGCGGCGGGTGTTGCGCATGACGACCCGATGGTGACGAAGGCGACATCCTGGCTGCTGGCCAAGCAACGCGAAGATGGCGGCTGGGGCGAGGATAATGAGAGCTACGGCGATGCACCCGCTGGCGAATTCCATGGCGTTGCGGCGCAAAGCCTGCCGAGCCAGACCGCCTGGGCGGTGCTGGGGCTGATGGCGGCGGGGCTGGCGGACCATGACGCGGTGAAGCGCGGCATCACCTATCTGCAGGCCGCGCAGGGCGAAGATGGAAGCTGGACGGAGGCGCCCTATAACGCGGTCGGCTTCCCGCGCGTGTTCTACTTAAAATACCACGGCTACCCGCGCTTCTTCCCGCTGCTGGCACTGAGCCGGTACAAGGGCCTGCTGGCCAGCAATGACCGGGCGGTGAAGTTCGGATTTTAAATCAGAGAACATTCTACTTTTGGGAACGCAATAATCCTGCTTTATTGCCCACCTGCTGAATGCGGCATCTAATGATGTCGTCTAGAACTGGAGCGCAATATGAGTCCACGAGATTTGCTTGGCGTGCTGGTGCGGTTAGGCGGTATCGCATTCGTCATATTCGGTATCGGCGATTTGATTATCGCAATCGCAAGGCTTTCGGGTGTGCATCTCAACCCTTATCACACATGGCAAGACGGCATGATTGGTGGCGGCTTCTGGCTACTGATTGGTGCTGGCTTGCTCTGTGGTGCAGACCATGTGGTCAAGCTGGCTTATCCGCGCAATTAATAGCCTCTTCTAACCTTCTCGCTATTATTCCGGGGTATTTGAAACTTTAAGCCGGGACTTTGGCCAAAGCTTCGAGAACTCTTGGCGCCAGTTCCTTTTGGCAGATCAGCAGATCCGGCAGATAGGGGTCGGCGTTATTATAGGCCAGGGCTGAACCGTCAGCGCGAGTGGCGTGCAGCCCTGCGGCCAGAGCCACAGCGCCGGGGGCGCAATTATCCCACTCATATTGCCCGCCCGTGTGCAGATAAATATCCGCCTCTCCGCGCAGCACCGCCATTGCCTTCGCTCCGGCGGAGCCCATCGGCACCAGCTCGGCGTTCAGCGCCTCGGCCACGGCCAAAGCCTCCTTCGCGGGGCGGGTACGGCTGACCAGCACGCGCAGCTTTTGCGGCAAGGGCGGCAAAGCTTGAGGCTCGGAAAGAAACACTTGCCCCGCACCCGGCAACGCCACCGCGCCGATGGCGGGCTTGCCACCGATGGAAAGCGCGATATGCACCGCCCAATCCGTGCGGCCCTCGCCATATTCGCGGGTGCCGTCCAGCGGATCGACGATCCAGACGCGTTCAGCGGAAAGACGCGCCGCGCTGTCTTTCTCTTCCTCTGAAAGGATGGCGTCATCCGGCCGGTTTTCCCGCAGCGCGGTCATGATGAACTCATTGGCCACGCGGTCCCCCGCCTTGCCGAGCGCCTTGCCCTCGAACAAACCGGTGGCGCGCAAATCCAGAAGGATCTTGCCCGCACCTTCGGCAATGATCTTCGCCAGTTCCAGATCGGTCACGGAATCAGCCTTTCAATGATGAGGTCCGCCGCCTGCTCCGGCGTCATCTTCGCGGTGTTGATGTGAATTTCAGGGTCATATGGCGGCTCGTAAGGACTGTCGATGCCGGTGAAATTCTTCAGCTCGCCGGAACGGGCTTTTTTATAAAGCCCCTTCACGTCGCGGCGTTCGGCTTCTTCCAAGGCTGTGTCTATGAAGATTTCCACGAACTCGCCGGGCGCCATCATCTTGCGCACCATCTCGCGCTCCGACCGGAAGGGCGAGATGAAGGCGGTGATGACGATGAGGCCGGCATCGCTCATCAGCTTCGCCACCTCGCCCACGCGGCGGATGTTCTCGATCCGGTCCGCCTCGGTAAAGCCGAGATCCTTGTTCAGCCCATGGCGGACATTATCGCCATCCAGCAGGAAGGTGTGGCGGTTCATCCGCACCAGCTTCTTTTCCACCAGATTGGCGATGGTGGATTTGCCGGCGCCGGACAAGCCCGTGAACCAAAGCACGGCGGGCTTCTGATTCTTCAGGCCCGCATGAACCTCACGCGAAACATCCAGCGCCTGCCAATGCACATTCTGCGACCGGCGCAGCGAGAAGCTGAGCATGCCCGCCGCCACCGTGGCGTTTGTCATCTTGTCGATGACGATAAAGCCGCCCAAAGCGTGGTTCTTCTCGTATGGCTCGAAGGCGACCGGCCGGTCCGTGGTGATGTTCGCAACGCCGATGGCGTTCAGCTCCAGCGTCTTCGCCGCCGCATGTTCCAGCGTGTTGACGTTGATCTGATATTTCGGCGCCTGGATGGAGGCGGACACGGTTTGCGTGCCAAGCTTGATCCAATAGGCGCGGCCCGGCGTCATTGCCTCATCGGACATCCAGACGATCGTGGCCTCGAACTGATCCGCCACCTGCACCGGCGCATCCGCCGGGGTGATGACATCGCCGCGTGAGCAATCGATCTCATCGGCGAAGCACAAAGTGACAGACTGCCCCGCGACCGCCTGCTGCAAATCGCCGTCCATGGTGACAATGCGCGAAACGGTTGAGGTTTTGCCGGAGGGCAGAACCCGAACTTCATCGCCCGGCTTCACCACGCCACTGGCGATCTGCCCAGCGAACCCACGGAAGTCCAGATTCGGACGGTTCACCCATTGCACCGGCAGGCGCAACGGCTTGGCCTGGTCGGCGGTCACGTCCAGCTCCACCGTTTCCAAAAACTCTACTAACGGCACACCATTATACCAGGGCGTGTTTTCCGAGCGCGTGGTGATGTTATCGCCCGCATAGCCGGAGATGGGCATAGGGGTGAAATGCTTGATGCCGATGCCTTCCGCAAACTGCCGGTATTCGGCCACGATGGCGTCGTACTTGTCCTGGTCGTAACCGATCAGATCCATCTTGTTCACCGCCAGCACGATGTGGCGGATACCGATAAGATGAGCGAGGTAGGAATGGCGGCGCGTCTGCGTCAGCACGCCTTTACGCGCATCGATAAGAATCACCGCGAGATCGGCGGTGGAGGCTCCGGTGACCATGTTGCGGGTGTATTGCTCATGGCCGGGCGTGTCGGCGACGATGAATTTACGCGTCTCTGTGGCGAAGAAACGATACGCCACGTCGATGGTGATGCCCTGCTCGCGCTCGGCGGCGAGCCCATCAACCAGCAGCGCGAAATCGATATTCTGCCCCTGCGTGCCAACCTTCTTGGAATCGGCTTCCAAAGCGGCAAGCTGATCCTCGAAGATCATCTTTGAATCGTAAAGCAGCCGGCCTATGAGGGTGGATTTACCGTCATCCACCGAGCCGCAGGTAATGAAGCGCAGCAGCGATTTATGCTGATGCTTCAACAGATAGGCGTCGATGTCCTGGGTGATCAGCGAATCGACCCTGTAGGAGCTTTCCTGGATCTCGCTCATCAGAAATACCCCTCCTGCTTCTTCTTTTCCATGCTGGCGCCGCCTGCATCCTTGTCGATCACCCGGCCCTGGCGCTCAGAGGTGGTGGTGAGCAATGTTTCCTGGATCACCTCGGTGATGGAGTGCGCGTTGCTATCCACGGCACCCGAGAGCGGATAGCAGCCTAGCGTGCGGAACCGCACGGATCTCTGCACCGGCACCTCGCCGGGGTTCAGGCGGAAGCGCTCGTCATCCACCATGATCAAAAGCCCATCGCGCTCCACCACGGGGCGCTCAGCCGCGAAATACAGAGGCACGATGGGGATGTTTTCGAGGTGGATGTACTGCCAGATATCCAGCTCGGTCCAGTTGGAAATGGGGAACACGCGGATGCTCTCGCCCTTATTCTTGCGGGCGTTATAGAGGCTCCACAGTTCCGGGCGCTGGCTTTTCGGGTCCCAGCGATGATTGGCGGCACGGAAAGAGAAAATGCGCTCCTTCGCACGGCTCTTTTCCTCATCGCGGCGCGCGCCGCCAAAAGCCGCGTCGAAGCCGTATTTATCCAGCGCCTGCTTCAGCCCCTCGGTCTTCCACATATCGGTATGAAGCGGGCCATGGTCGAACGGGTTGATGTTCTTTTCCTTGGCCTCAGGGTTTTGATAAACCAGCAGCTCCATGCCGCTCTCACGCGCCATACGGTCACGCAGCTCGTACATGGCCTTGAACTTCCAGGTCGTGTCCACATGCAGCAGCGGGAAAGGCGGCGGCGCGGGATAGAAGGCCTTGCGCGCCAGATGCAGCATCACCGCACTGTCCTTGCCAACCGAATATAGCATCACCGGCTTCTCGGTCTCAGCCACCACTTCACGCATAATATGGATTGATTCAGCCTCTAGACGCTGCAAATGCGTCAAGCTCATCGTCACGTCCGGGGCTTGCATCCCAACTTGTCTCCGTCTCAACATGGCACGTACTTGGCACGTGAAACCAGCGGCGACAAACACAAAAACCTTATATAAATCCGAACGCCGCCAGACAAAATTTTTACCCCGGAAGCGGCTGCCTCAAATATATTCACCCAAAATCTATAAATCTTATTTTATATATAGGATTAATAGATAAATCATCTGCCGGCCGGGCTTGGGTTTTGCGGCGGTCTCGTCTATCCGGGATGGCATGCAGGTGAGATTGATATGAAGGGCGTGCTTGTTACCGGCGGAGGCAAGCGGCTTGGCGCCGCCATTGCCCGCCATCTTGGCGCCAAGGGGCGGCATGTGTTCGTGCATCACCACGGCTCCTCCGATGGCGCGCGCCAAGTGGTAGCAGACATCATGGCGGCAGGCGGAGAGGCAAGTTCCGTCCAGGCCGATCTGGGCGATGCCGCGGCAGTGGCAAGGCTTTATGCGGAATGCGAGGCGATATGCCCGGTCGAACTCCTGGTCAACAACGCTTCGAGTTTTGTCTATGACACCGCCGCAAGCGCCACCGCCGAGACGCTGGATGCGCATATGCGGGTAAATCTGTTCGCGCCGGTGCTGCTGACGCAGAAATTGCACGCCGCACTTACCGCGCGCGGGGCACAAGGCGTGGCCATCAACATTGTGGATAACAAGGTGTTCGGGCTGAACCCGGATTATTTCTCCTACACCTTAACCAAGGTCGCCTTGCAGGGAATGATCCAGATGCAGGCGATGGCGATGGCCCCCACCCTGCGCGTGGCCGGCATCGCACCCGGGATCACGCTGATCAGCGGCTTGCAGACGGAGGCGGAGTTTGATCGCAGCCACCGCAACAACCCGATGGGCATGGGCTGCACGCCGGAACAGATTCTAAACGCCGTGGATTTCATCCTGGCCAGCCCCGCCTATCATGGACAGACCATGGTGATCGATGGCGGGCAGGTGCTCCAGCGCCGCCCGCGCGACGTGGTGTTTCTGGAAAAGGGCAAACCCGCGCCCTGAGCCTAATTATTTCCGTTGGAGCCGATGTGGCACTTCCAACAAAAGTCCAACGCCCATTCAGACGGAGGACAGCAGGTAATCCTCTCCAGCATATTGGTGCGGGCGGTCAATGCCCGCATGGTCGCCAATAAAGGCGGCCCACGCCCCGCCGGGGCGCCAGATTTTCGCCATGTCGGCAAAGGCTGTTTGGTAATCCCACCCCAGCACCTCCCGCCTGTACCGGTAGAAAAAGGCGGAAACCCTCGCATTCATAATGCAATGCACGTAAAGCGGTACGTCCTCCACTACCTTCAAAACGGCCAGGAAGCGGTTGAAATCCTCCTCCCGTGGCTCCTCGAACGAGACGGGGATATGGATGTAGCACATGCCCAGCGCCGCCACGGTTCCGGCCTCGTCCGTCAGGGCCAGCCTATGAGTATGCAGACCGAGATTGACCACATACCCAACGCCCAAAGCCGCGATTCGCAAAAGCTGCGCCTCGCTGGGCTGACCGGAGGTGACAGTCCGCTCGTCCAGCCGGAGCCAGTTGATGATGTCCCGCGGGTCCGACAAATTTCGATCCATTGCCGTAATATGGTTCACACCCGGCAAACGGCAAGCGGTCCCGGCGTTGCGGGCGCGGTATTTCGCGGCTAATCAGGCCGGGTCAGTTTCTCAAGGGTTATTCAGCTTGCAGAACCGCCTATATCGCCTCGGCGTCCTCGCCTCTCTCGCCTTGCTCGCCGGTTGCGGCGCCGCCAATACACTCGGCCATCAGATTCTCGGGCTGAATACCGGCGGCAGCGACACATCCGGCGCCGTGCCCTCCGTGTTCGGCTATGCTGTGGCGGATGAACCGCAGGCGGCGCTGGTCGGGCGGGATATCCTGAACCGTGGCGGCAACGCCGTGGATGCCGCGGCGGCGGAGGGTTTTGCCCAGGCGGTGACCTTGCCTTCGCGCGGCGGCCTTGGCGGCGGCGGCGCCTGCCTGATCAAGATGCCCAATGCCGATGGCAAAATGCAGCCGCCAGTAATGCTGGAATTCCCGGCCGGAGCTCCGGCTGCCAATGAGGGAGACCGCCCCGCCGCAGTGCCACTGCTGGCGCGCGGGCTGCTTGCCATGCAGGCGCGCTATGGGCAGTTGCCGCAATCGGCCGTGATTGTGCCGGCGGAGCGCCTGGCCGGCGGAGCGCAGATCTCACAGCCATTGGAATCCGATCTGCAAGTTGTGGGCAACGCCCTGCTGGCGGACCCGCAAGCCGCCGCCATATTTGCTCCGGGCGGGCAAATGCTGGCGGAAGGTGCCACCTTCCAGCAGCCTGACCTTGCCACCACGCTTGAAAACCTGCGCGCAAACGGTGTCAGCGGGCTTTATGCCGGAACCAGCGCCGCGCAGTTCGCGCAAGCTGCGGATGCGGCCGGCGGCGGGTTGACGGCGCAAGACCTGCTCGACGCCACGCCGAAATATGGCATGCCGGAAACCACCCAGCAGAACGGTTATGCCGTGGCCAGCCTGCCGGCGGCCACCGCCGGCACCGGCGAGGCACTACCCGCCTCCGCCAGCTTCATGACGCTGGACAAAAATGGCGGCGCGGTGATCTGCGTGACCTCGATGAACAATCTGTTCGGCACCGGGCGCATTGCCCCCGGCACGGGCGTGCTACTGGCGGCATCGCCGCGCACCAACCCCACCCCGAACTTGGCCGCTGCCATGGCTTATACCACCGGCAGCTACGCCTTCCGCGCCGCCGCCACCGGCACCGGGCAGAATGAGGCGGATGAGGCGGCACGGATCGGCCTCGCCAATGCGCTAACCGGCCAGAACGAGCCGGTTCCCGAACCGGGCCGGGCGAATATCATCTCCTGCCCCGGCAATGTGCCGGGCGGCGAGGCCAGCTGCCGCGCCAGCGCCGCACCCGATGGAAACGGCCTTGCCATCGGCGGGCGGTAGCACGGCACCATGAAAATCGGCGCCGGGCGGGTGGTGCCGCCCTTCCGGGTGATGGATGTGGCCCGGGCAGCCAATGAACGGGCCGCCAACTTGCCGCCGGGCGCTCCCAAAATCCTGCGCATGGAAGTCGGCCAGCCCGGCACCGGCCTGCCGCACGGGGCAAAACTCGCCGTGCAGGCGGCGCTGCAATCCGGCGACGCGCTGGGTTATACCGAGGCGCTGGGCCGTCCGTCGCTGCGGGCGCGCATCGCCCGGCACATGGAAGATTGGTACGGCGTGAAAATCCCCGCTGCCCGCATCGCCGTGACGCTCGGGGCCTCAGGGGCGTTTTCCCTGGCCTTTCTCGCGAGCTTCGATCAGGGCGACAAGGTGGCGCTGGCAGCCCCTTATTATCCGCCTTACGTGAACACGCTCACCGCGCTGGGCATGCGGCCCGTGGTTATGCCCTGCGGGATCGAGACCGGGTTTCAGCCGACGACTGAGATGCTGGACGCCTTGCCGGAAAAACCGGCGGGGTTGATTATCGCCAGCCCGGCCAATCCAACCGGCTCCATGCTGGCCCCGGCGGAGCTGGAGGCGCTGTGCCGCTATTGCGATGAAAACGGCATCAGGCTGATCTCGGACGAGATTTACCACGGCCTCACCTACGGCAAGCCCCAGGCCAGCGCGGCGCAGTTCTCGGCCAGCGCCGTCGTGGTGAACTCTTTTTCCAAATATTTCTCCATGACCGGCTGGCGCGTGGGCTGGATGGCGCTGCCGGAGGACATGGTGCGGGTGACCGAGCGCCTGGCGCAGAACATGTTCATCTGCCCGCCGCATATCGCGCAGATCGCGGCAGAGGCGGCGTTTACCTGCCGGGACGAGTTGGAAGCCAACCGTGCCACCTATCAAGCCGCGCGGAGCATTCTTACAACCGGGCTGCGCGAGGCGGGCTATTCCACCTTCGCCCCGCCGGACGGTGCCTTTTACGTTTATGCCGATGTCAGCAGCCGGGCGGAGGACAGCGCTCTGTTCTGCGACCAGCTTCTAGCCAGCCATAACATTGCCGCCACGCCGGGGCTGGATTTCGACGCGGAGCGGGGCGGGCGCTATGTGCGGTTCAGCTATTGCGCTCCTTTGGCGGACATCGAAGACGCGGTGGCGCGACTCAAACAACCCGGCTGAGTTTATTTACTCACGAGTAAGTGGGGGCTTTCCAGCGCCGGTAACATCCCATATCAAGGCTCAGCCCCCAATCGCGGGCCTGTTCACGAGGTATTGCAAACATGAAGTTACTTGTCGCGGTGAAGCGGGTGGTTGATTATAACGTCAAGGTTCGGGTGAAGTCGGACAAATCTGGCGTTGAGACCGCCGGCGTGAAGATGTCGATGAACCCGTTTGATGAGATCGCGGTTGAGGAAGCCGTCCGCCTCAAGGAAAAGGGCGTGGCGAGCGAGATCATCGCCATTTCCATTGGCGTGACACAGTCGCAGGAGACCATCCGCACCGCGCTCGCCATGGGTGCCGACCGCGGCATTCTTGTGGAAACCGATCTGGCGGTGGAACCGCTGGCGGTGGCCAAAATCCTGAAGGAAATGGCGCTGAAGGAAGATGTGGGTGCGGTAATCCTCGGCAAGCAGGCGATTGATGACGACATGAACGCCACCGGCCAGATGCTCGCCGCGCTGCTGGGCTGGCCGCAAGGCACCTTCGCTTCCAAGGTGGAGATCGCCGAAGGTGCGGCCACTGTCACCCGCGAGGTGGATGGCGGGCTGGAGACGGTGAAGCTGGCGCTGCCCGCCGTGATCACCGCTGATCTGCGCCTGAACGAACCGCGCTACGCCTCGCTGCCCAACATCATGAAGGCGCGCAAGAAGGCGATCGAAACGATGAAACCCGCCGATCTGAACGTGGATGTCACGCCGCGTTTGACCACGATCAATGTCAGCGAGCCGCCGGTCCGCAAATCTGGCATCAAGGTGCCGGATGTGGCCACCCTGGTGGACAAGCTGCGCAACGAAGCGAAGGTGATTTGACCATGGCCGTTCTGGTTGTTCTGGATTTCGACGCCGAGGGCATCAAGCAGCCGTCGCGCTCCGCCATCGCCGCCGCGGCAAAACTGGGCGAAGTGCACGCGCTGGTGGCTGGCCAGGGTATTGGCAACGTGGCGAAAGCCGCCTGCAAACTCTCCAACGTGGCGAAAGTGCTGGTGGCGGATGACGCCGCTTATGCGCACCATCTGGCCGAGCCGATGGCGGCGCTGATCGTCTCGCTCGCGGGCAATTACAGCCACATTCTCCAGGCCGCCACGGCCTCGGGCAAGAACGTGCTGCCGCGCGTAGCGGCAATGCTGGATGTGCAGCCGATCTCCGATATCTCGGAGGTGGTGGATGCCGACACCTTCGTCCGCCCGATTTATGCGGGCAACGCGCTGGCTACGGTGAAATCCGCCGATGCGAAAAAGGTGCTCACCGTGCGCGCCGCCTCCTTCGACCCGGTGCCCGCCGAGGGCGGTTCAGCCGCCACGGAAAATGTGGCCGCCGCCGCGAATGGCGGCAAGTCCAGCTATGTGGGCGAGGAACTCTCCAAATCCGAGCGCCCCGAGCTTACCGCGGCGCGGGTGGTTATCTCCGGCGGGCGCGGCATGCAAAACAGCGAGAACTTCACCAAGCTGATCGAGCCGGTCGCGGACAAATTAGGAGCAGCGGTCGGCGCCTCCCGCGCCGCCGTGGACGCTGGCTATGTGCCGAACGATTACCAGGTCGGCCAGACCGGCAAGATCGTCGCACCCGAGTTGTACATCGCGGTCGGCATCTCCGGCGCCATCCAGCATCTGGCTGGCATGAAGGACAGCAAGGTTATTGTCGCCATCAATAAAGATGAAGACGCCCCAATCTTCCAGGTCGCCGATTACGGACTCGTCGGAGACCTGTTCACCGTGCTGCCAGAATTGGAAAAGGCTCTCTAAATCATGAAATTGTCGAGCGAATGGTGCAACCATGAGTGAGACTGCGCGCGGGGATGGTGGGGCGGCCGCGCGCCAAATAAAAATCATCGGAATCATCGGCGCGGGGTTGATGGGAAATGGCATCGCCCATGCCGCGCTGATTTCCGGTTTTGATGTCATCCTCGTGGATGCGTTCGAGGCAGCTTTGGCCAAGGGCCTGGCAACCATGGAAAAGAACATGGACCGCCAGGTGGCCAAAGGCAGCCTCACGGCAGAGAACAAGGCGGCGGCCCTTGGCCGCCTCACCTCCTCCACCGATTACCATGCGCTGAAAAACGCCGACCTCGTTATAGAGGCCGTGCCGGAAAAGCTGGAGATCAAAGAGAGCATCTATAAAGAACTCAAAGACGTGCTGGCGCCAGAGACGATCCTGGCCTCCAACACATCTTCTCTCTCTATCACCAAACTCGCGGCACTTTCCGGCCGGCCAGATAAATTCATCGGGCTGCATTTCTTCAACCCGGTGCCGATGATGAAACTGGTGGAGATCATTCGTGGCCTCGCCACCTCGGATGAGACGTATCAAACCGCCGAAACCCTCGCGGAGAAGCTCAACAAAACCGCTGCCACCGCGCAGGACGCACCTGGCTTCATCGTCAACCGCCTGCTCTGCCCGATGCTGAACGAGGCGATCTTCGCTTTGGGAGAAGGCGTCGCGGATGCGGCGTCTATAGACGATGCGATGAAACTTGGCGCCAATCACCCGATGGGCCCGCTCACACTCGCGGATTTCATAGGGCTGGACACGCTGCTTTCCATCATGCGGGTGCTGCATGAGGAACTGGGCGAGGACAAATACCGCCCCGCGCCCTTGCTGGTGAAATACGTGAATGCGGGCTGGCTGGGGCGCAAATCCGGCCGGGGCTTTTACGATTATAGTGCAAACCCGCCGAAGCCGGCGCGCTAATCCAGCACAGCGCCAGCTTCCCGCGGCCCAAGTGCCGCTTTGCGTTGCGGGCCACGCATCAGCAGCAGGCATAAAGCCGCCGGCAAAGTGGCGAGAAACATGAATTTATAATCGTCCATGTAGGCGATAATCTGCGCCTGCGTCGTCACCATGGAATCAAGCCGTGCCGCACCGCCTTGGGTGGCCGGATTCCAATACCGGCTAACCGTCCCGCCCACCTGCAACGCGCGCGAAAATGGCGTGATATGCGTCATCAGATTGGCATGCATGTAAATGGTCATGTGGTCGAGCAAGGCCGTGGTCACGGAAATGCCAATGGCACTGCCAACATTGCGCAACAAGCTGAGCAGCGCCGTGCCCTGGGTGCGCAAAACGGGCTCCAACGTGTAGAATGCCACCACCTGCAACGGCACGAACACAAAGCCGAGCCCCGCCCCCTGCACCACAATGGTCAGCACCATGTAGTCCTCGCCGGTCGCGGGCGTCCAACCTTCCTGCATATAAAGCGAGAGCCCCAGCAGCATATAGCCAAACAACATCAACAGCCTTGGGTCGATGCGATTGGTCAGACGCCCTGCGACCATCATGGCGAACATGGTGCCAAAACCGCGCGGCGCCATCACCAGCCCCGCCGTCGCCACCGGATAATTGTCGAGATTTTCCAGATACGGCGCCAGCAGCGCAGAGGACGCCAGTAGCACCATGCCAACCAGGAACATGGTGATCAGGCCCGCGACAAAATTACGATCGAAGAAAATCTCACGTGGAATGAAGGTTCTCTGCGCGGTGAACATATGCACGAGGAAAAGATAGAACCCGACCCCCGCCAGCACGAAGGCGGCGATTATGGTGTTGGAACTCAGCCAGTCGAGCTGCTCACCCCGGTCCAGCGCCAATTGCAGCGCCCCCAGCCCGAGTGACAGCACGGCAAAGCCCGTCCAGTCGAACCTGCTTGCCTCACGCTGCTTGCCCCCCGGCATCAACGCCGCCAGCCCCAGCACCGCTGCAATGCCGAACGGCAAATTCACAAAGAACACATAGCGCCAGTTGAAATCATCGGTGAGGTAGCCGCCCAGGGTTGGCCCCAAAATCGGCCCCACCATCACCCCCATGCCCCAGATGGCCATAGCCGCTCCACGTTGCTCGGCCGGGTAGATGTCCAGCATCGTCGATTGCGAAAGCGGCACCAGCGCCGCGCCAAACGCACCTTGCAACAGCCGGTAGAGCACCATTTCGGTCAAGCTCTGTGCAATGCCGCACAGCATGGAAGTGACCGTGAACCCCACCAGGCAGGTGATGAAAAGCTGCTTGGTGCCAAACCGCGCCGCCAGCCAGCCCACAGGCGCGGTCATGATCGCGGCGGTCACCACATAGGAGGTCAGCACCCAGGTGATCTGATCGTAAGAGGCCGAAAGCGAGCCTTGCATGTAAGGCAGCGCGACATTGGCAATGGTGGAATCCAGCGCCTGCATCAGCGTCGCGATCATCAGGCAGACGGTGATGATGCCCCTGTTCGGAACCTCCGTGGTGACGCCTTCGGCCATCAGAACAGATCCGAAAGATGCCGCTTATGATGCGTGTCGATGGAGATTTCCGTGCTCATCCCGGCCCGCAACGGCAGGTCCTTCGGCCCGGAGATGATCTTGATCCGCAACGGAATACGCTGCACCACCTTCACCCAGTTGCCGGAGGAATTCTGCGCTGGCAGAACCGAGAATTCGGAACCCGAAACCGGCGCGATGCTTTCCACCTCGCCCTTCCAGTTCTGACCGGGATAAGCATCCACCGAAATGTTCACGCTCTGGCCGGGGCGCACCCAGGTCAACTGGTCCTCCTTCGGCTGGGCGGTGACATAAACATCAGTGTCGGAGACCAGGCCAAAAGCGGCGGTGCCCGCGGCCAGCATCATCCCGGGCTGCAACTGCTCAACCTCTGTGACTGTGCCCGAGAAAGGCGCTCGCACAACGCTATGGCGCTGGTTCAGCAACGCCTGGTTAAGAGCGGCCAAGGCGTTCAGATATTCCGGCGTCTGCGCCGGGTCGATATCCGGGTTGCCGTTCAGTTTCACCAATTGCTGCCCCGCAGCCGCCTGCATCTGCTGCAACTTCGCCTGGTCGCCCTGAAGGGCGAAACGGGCATCATCATATTGCGCCCTGGTGGCACCGCCCGTGTTCACCACGGCGGCATAACGGGCCAGATCAGCCTTATCTTTCTCCACAAGCGCTTGTTGCTCGGCAATCTGCGCCTGGGCCATCTTATAGCCGTGCTTGGCGGCATCGATGTCCTGCACCGCCTGGGCAAGCTTGGCACGGGCGGAATCCACCGCAATGGCAAAACCGTGCTGGCCCAGCGCGAAAAGCGGCTGCCCAGCCGTAACATGCTGATTATCCTGGACATAAACCGTGCCGACTAACCCACTCACATCGGTGGAAAGCGAAACCTTTGCTGCATCCACGTAGGAATCGTCAGTGTAAACATACCGCCCGCCGAACAGCCAGTAGAGCAAGCACGCCAGCGCCACCAGCACCACCCCGCCGAGCATAAGCACCGCCCTGAGCGGGGATTTACGGCGGGCTGGTGCGGCAGCCGTGCTGGCGGCAGGGCGTTGCCCCGCCTGCTCCCGCGCCAGGGTATTGGATTGGGACATCAGCTGTTCTCCTGGAGTTTTTCATGGCAGCCCTTGGGCAAAGCCGCCCCGGCGCCACGCAGCAGATTGGCTTTCATGAGCTTCAGTGCCTCCATCACCACATCACGGTCGGCATTGGTCAGGCCCGCAGTGATGAAGGCGGTAATTTCCTGGCGCTGGCGGTCAATCTCTTCCAGATAGGGCGCGGCCTCGGGCAGCAGATGCAGGCGCCATATGCGCCTATCCTGGGCATCGGCCCGGCGCTCGATCAACCCGGCCTTCTGCAACCGGTCCACCAGCCGGGCGGCGGTGATCGGCTCAACCTCCAGCAAATCCGCAAGCTCCTTCTGGGTCAGGCCCGGATTGAAAAAGACCTGCTTCAGAATGCCCCATTGCGCACGCGTCATCCCATGCTGGCGGGCCCTGCGGTCGGCTTCCACACGGGTAAGCCGGGACACCACCATCATCAGGATCAACAGATCATGTTCGTAATCCATTCCCATAACGAGCGGGATAATAACGTGGCTTATGAATTTGTCTGCTGTTGGATTCGCCTATCCGGCCAGCGCCTGATGCAACACTGGCACCAAGCCAGTAATGGCGATCTGCACCCCGATGCCCAGCAGCAGAAACGCCGCGATGCGGGAGACGACAACCTGCCCGGAATGGCCCAGCACCCGCACCATACGCTCTGAAGCGCTGTAACAGGCCCATATGAGCGCCGCATTGGCCAATACGGCCAAGGAGTCCGCCGCATAGAAAATCCACGCAGCAGAGAGGGTGTCTGGCCGGCCGGTGGCGAGCGAGATGGTGACGGCGATGGTGCCCGGCCCGGTGGTGAACGGCAGCGTGAGCGGAAAAAAGGCGTAACCCGCCAGATCTTCCTCGGCGGCGGCGTTCACTGGCTCGGCATCCTTTTGCTTGCGCTTCGTGGTGTTGTCCGGCGCGTTCAGCATCTCATACGCCCGCACGGAGACCACCAGCCCACCCGCGATGCGCAAGGCGTTCATCGAGATACCGAAGAAATTCAGGATATAGGTGCCCGCCAGCAGGGCGGACATCATGACCAGAAACGAATAAACCGCCACGCGCCGGGCCAGGGCTTGCCTTTGCGCGGTGCCTTGCTCGCTGGTTACCTCATGAAAGATGATGGCACCGCCAAGCGGGTTTATGATCGAGAACAGCGCTGGAAAAGATAGGAGGAAAGCGGCGAGGGCTGTTTCCATGGCGCCTCAGAGCCCCGCCAGGTTGCGGAATTGCTGTTCCGACAGAATTTCTATGCCCAGCTCCGCTGCCTTCTTGGCCTTGGACCCCGCATCCTCTCCTACCACCACAAAATCGGTCTTTTTTGAGACGGATTCCGTGACCTTCGCCCCCAGCGCCTCGGCACGGGCCTTGGCCTCTGGCCGGGCCATGGTGAGCGTGCCGGTGAACACCATCACCTTGCCCGCCAAGGGCGAATCAATCGCCGCGGCGTGCTCTTCCTGCACCCGCACCCCCGCCTCCAGCCGTTCCAGCGTGGCGAGATTATGCTCTTCCGCAAAAAAGGCCAGCAGATCCTGCGCGATGGCGGGGCCGATGCCCGAGATCGAGCCAAGCTCCAGCCGCGCATCGGAGCCGATGATCCGCGCCGCCAGCATCGCTTCTTTCCAATGCGCGTAAGAGCCGTAATGCCGGGCGAGCAGCTTGGCGTTATTCTCTCCGATCCGCCTTATGCCCAGCGCGAAGATAAACCGCGCCAGCCCGATCTCCCGCCTGGCCGCGATGGCCGCCGAAAGCTTGGCGGCGGACACCTCACCCCAGCCCTCGCGCTTGGCAATCTCGCCCTCATGCGCGGGCAGGCCGAAAATATCCGCGGCACCGCACAGCAACCCGGCATCGTGGAATTCCCGCACGGTCTTCTCGCCCATGCCTTCAATGTCGAACGCGCCGCGCGAGCAGAAATGTATCAGCCGCTCCACCACCTGCGCCGGGCAGGTTAGCCCGCCGGTGCAGCGGCGCACCACATCGTCATCCACCCGCACCGCCAGAGAGCCGCAGACTGGGCAATGATCAGGGAATTTATAGGGCTGGCCATCGCCTCTTTTAAACACGCCAAGGATTTGCGGAATCACATCGCCCGCGCGTTGCAGCTCCACAACATCGCCAATCCGCACGCCCTTGCGGGCAATCTCATCCTCGTTATGCAACGTAGCGTAGGTAACAAGCACGCCGCCGACATTCACGGGCTTCAGCCGTGCGCGCGGCGTCAACGCGCCGGTGCGCCCCACCTGGATTTCGATATCCTCCAGCACAGTGCTGGCTTTTTCAGCGGGGAATTTCCAGGCCACGGCCCAGCGCGGCGCGCGGCCCACAAAACCAAGCCGGTTCTGCAAGGCGAGGTCGTTAACCTTATAAACCACGCCATCAATATCGTAAGGCAGTGCAGCGCGCTCCGCCCCCATCTCGGCCTGGAAGGTTTCCGTCCCGGCTTCCTTCACCAGCCTGGAAAGCGGGTTCACGGCAAACCCCCAGCGCCGCAAAGTTTCGAGATAATCCCAATGACTTTGCGCCACGGGCTTTGAGGTTTCGCCCTGCGCATAGGCAAACAGCGAGAGTTTCCGCTTGGCGGTGATGGACGGATCAAGCTGGCGCAAACTGCCTGCCGCCGCATTGCGCGGATTGGCGAATTGCCGCTCCTGACTGGCATTCAGCGCCAGAAAATCCGCCTTGGTCATATAAACCTCGCCGCGAATCTCGATGAAATCCGGCGCATCATTTGGCAATTCCCGCGGCAGGCTCTCAAGCGTGAGGATATTGGCGGTGACATCCTCGCCTTCCGTGCCATCGCCGCGCGTGGCGGCACGGGCGAATTGGCGATGCTCATAGGTGAGGGAAATTGAAAGCCCATCCATCTTTGGCTCGGCAACGAATTCCAGCGCCTCGTCCTTCAGCCCCAGAAACCGCCTGATACGGGCGATGAACTCCGCGAACTCCTCCGCATCGAACACATTATCCAGCGAGAGCATCGGCGTGCGGTGAATGACCTTCTTGAAGCCGGAAGCAGGCTTGCCCCCCACCTGTGCCAGCGCCTTGGCGTCGTCCCGCCACTCCGGGTGCGCGGCCAGAATCGCCTCCGCCTCTCGGCGCAGCGCGTCGTATTCCGCGTCGGTGATCTCCGGCGCGTCATGTTCGTGATAAGCAGTGTTGGCGGCTTCGATCTTCGCCAGCAGCGCGTCGAGCGTCTCTCTGTCGTTCATCTTATCAAGAGGCTTTCAGCCGCCTGTCTCGCCGCCTCGGTCACGCTCTCGCCGGAGAGCATGCGGGCAATCTCCTCCCGGCGCTCCGCCTCGCTCAGCATCTGCACCTCGGTCACGGCGCGGCCGCCCGTCTCGCGCTTCTGCACCCGCATCTGCGCCGCCGCACGCGCCGCCACCTGCGGGGAGTGCGTCACCACCAGCACCTGCACATCTTCCGCCACGCGGGCCAGGCGCTCGCCCACCGCCGCCGCCGTGGCGCCGCCAATGCCGGAGTCAACCTCGTCGAAAATCAGCGTCTCGTTATCCGCACCGGCGGAGAGCACCACTTTCATCGCCAGCATCAGGCGGGAGAGTTCGCCGCCCGAGGCAATCTTGTCCAAAGCGCCGGGTTCCTCGCCGGGGTTGGTGGCGATGAGAAAGCGTATGGCATCCGCTCCACGCGCCCCCCATTGCGGCTCCGGCAGCATCGCGCGCTCCACCACAAAACGGGCGCGTTCCAGCTTCAGCGGCGGCAGTTCTGCGGCGATGGCTTTTTCCAGCTTGGCCGCCGCGCTGGCCCGCTGGTCAGAAAGACTGGCGGCCTTCTCCACATAAACCCCGCGCAGCCGGGCGGTTTCAGTGGTCAGGGCGGCGATATCCGCCACCCCGCTTTCCAGCGCCGCCAACCTTGCGCGTAGCTCCTGGAAAAAAGCGGGCAATTCCACCACCGGCACGCCATGCTTGCGGGCGGCGGCGCGCAGGGCGAACAGCCGTTCTTCCGTGGCTTCCAGGGCGCGAGGGTCATCTTCCTCGGACGCCGCTAAGCGTTCCAGAAAATCCTCTGCTTCGGCCAGGGCGATTTCGGCGCGTTCAATCGCAGCCATCGCCGGGCCTGCAGGGTTCACATGACCGGCGGGCGCGGTGATTCGCGCCACCGCCCGCGCCGCCGCGCGCAAGGCAGAAGCCGGGCCATCCTTGCGTCTGTCCTTGGGCCGCAGCTCAGCCATGGCACTGGCAATGGCTTCGGCCCGGCGTTCCCCCGCCTGCAAGCGCAAGCGCTCAGCGGCCAGAGCCCCCTCCTCGCCCTCCCTGGGGGCAAGCTGGTCCAACTCAGCCGCCGCATGGCGGAGAAACTCCTCCTCCTTCGCGGTCTCCTCTATCTTCCGCTCCGCTTCCGCCAGCCGGGCGGCGGAATTTCGCCAAGCCTTAAACGCCGCCGCCACGTCCTCCCGCGCCGCTTCCGGCACGCCGAACGCATCCAGCAGCGCGATATGATGCGCCGGATCCGCCAACCCAACTTGCTCGTGCTGGCCCTGCACCTCGATGAGCAGGGCCGTGAGTGTTTTCAGGAAACCGGCGCTCACCGGCTGGTCGTTCACCAACGCACGGGAACGGCCATCGCGCGTGACGATGCGCCGCACCAGAATATCGCTCCCGGAATCGAGACCCTGCTCCATCAGCAGCGCGTGCGCGGGGTGCGCGGCCTCGGCCGAGAAACTGGCCGCCACTACGGCCTGGGCCGCCCCGGCGCGGATCAGCCCGGAATCCGCCCGCGCGCCCAGGGCCAAGCCAAGGCTGTCCAGCAGGATGGATTTGCCCGCGCCGGTTTCACCGGTCAACGCCGTCAGCCCAGCGGCAAAATGCAGATCGAGCCGCTCGATCAGCACCACATCGCGGATCGAGAGGCTGTTCAGCATGGCCCTGTCAGAATGGCCAGTACCAATGATGCTTCGGCTTGGGCGCGGGCGGTGCCACCGAATCGGAATTGGCCGAGCTTTCGTCGCTCGCATTCACCAGTCCGTTGGCTTTCAGCCTGCCGTAAGCCGCCTCGTACCAGGAACTGCCGGGATAATTATAGCCCAGCACCGAGGCCGTGCGGATGGCCGGGTCGGTCAGGCCGAGATCCAGATACACCTCCACCATGCGCTCCAGCGCCTCGGGGGCAAAGGTGGTGGTCTGGTATGTGTTCGCCACATCCTGATAGCGGCCAATGGCGGCGGCGTAGAGATGCTGTTTCTCGTAAAACCGGCCAATCACCATCTCGTGCCCGGCGAGGCGGTTATAGGCGAGACGCATCTTGATCCGTGCGTCCCGGGCATAGGCGCTATCCGGGAAGCGGGTAGTCACATCCTGCAAAGCCTGGATCGTCTCATAGGTCGTGGTCTGGTCCCGCTGCACATCGTCGATCTGCTCGTAATAGCAGAGGGATTTCAGATAATAGGCGTAGGCGATCTCGTTATTTTCCGGATGCAGCTGAATGAAGCGGTTCAGCGAGCTGATCGCGTCGTCGTAATCCATCTGCTTGTATTGCGAGTACGCAGACAGAAGCTCCGCATGGGTGGACCATGTGGAGTAGGGGTAGGTCTCCTGCAACGCGTCGAAATCCTTCACCGCGATATCGTAATCGCCCTTCTGCATCCGTGCGACGGCGGTGGCATAGGCCTGATCCGGCGGTGGCAGGGTACCGCTGGAGAAATCGCCCAGCGACGCATCCCCTTTGCTTGAGCTTGAACAGGCCGCCAGGGACAGACCGAGGGCGAGCAGGGACAGGCGGGCAAGGCCGGTGCGGAGATATGTCATTGCGTCCGGCTTATAGCAGCTAATCCGTGAACATGAAGCCTGGGCCGACATGTCTGAAACCTCGGTTATCGCACGGTGGCGGGCGATGGCGCCCGTGCCCCGCGCAACCCTGAAAAATTCCCGGTTTTGCTTGACTTTGGCGCCATCAGGTCTAAACAGCGCGGCATCAACAACCCGGACATCCCCGCCAAATGGCTGGGATGCTCTAGCCGCTGCCTGAATCCCGGGCCGCGCATACCCCCGGGCCGCGAACCGGCCCATTGTCAAGGACACACATAGCCACATGGCTTCTTCCAATATTGCCCTACGCCATTCCGACGCGCCGGCCTATTCCGGCACTGATGATTTCGCCGCCCTGCTGGACTCCTCCCTCGGCGGTGCCGCCGGGTTTGAAGGTTCCGTTGTCTCCGGCCGCGTTCTGCGCATCGACGACGATTACGTGATCGTCGATGTCGGCCTGAAATCCGAAGGCCGCGTGCCGCTCCGCGAGTTCGCCCCCATCGGCGCCAAGCCCGAAGTAAACCCCGGCGACGTGTACGACCTGTTCATCGAGCGTTACGAGGACAAAGACGGCTCGATGGTGCTGTCGCGCGAGAAGGCGCGCCGCGAGGAAAGCTGGACCCAGCTTGAAAAGGCGTTCGAGGTTCAGACCCGCGTGAACGGCGTGATCCATGGCCGCGTCAAGGGCGGCTTCACCGTCGATCTCGGCGGCGCGACGGCGTTCCTGCCCGGCTCCCAGGTGGATATCCGCCCCGTGCGCGATGTCGGCCCGCTGATGGGCGTGGCCCAGCCCTTCCAGATTTTGAAGATGGACCGCCAGCGCGGCAACATCGTCGTCTCCCGCCGCGCGGTGCTGGAAGAAACCCGTGCGGAGCAGCGCTCCGAGCTGATCACCGGCTTGAAGGAAGGCCAAATCCTGGACGGCGTGGTGAAGAACATCACCGATTACGGCGCGTTCGTGGACCTGGGCGGCGTCGACGGCCTGCTGCACGTGACCGACATCGCCTGGAAGCGCATCAACCACCCGGCCGAGGCGCTGACCATCGGCCAGCCGGTGAAGGTGCAGGTGATCCGCTTCAATGCCGACACCCAGCGCATCTCGCTCGGCATGAAGCAGCTTGAGGCTGATCCGTGGGAAGGCGTGGACGTGAAGTACCCGCCGGGCGTGAAGGCTACCGGCCGCGTGACCAACATCACCGATTACGGCGCCTTCGTGGAGCTGGAAGCCGGCGTGGAAGGTCTTGTGCACGTCTCCGAAATGTCCTGGACCAAGAAGAACGCCCACCCGGGCAAGATCGTCTCCACCTCTCAGGAAGTGGAAGTGGTCGTGCTGGATGTGGACGCCTCCAAGCGCCGCATCTCGCTGGGCCTGAAGCAGGTTCAGCGCAATCCCTGGGAAGAGTTCCAGGACGAGCACCCGATCGGCTCCATCGTCGAGGGCGAGATTCGCAACATCACCGAGTTCGGCCTGTTCATCGCGGTCGGCGCGGAGATCGACGGCATGATCCATATGTCCGACCTCTCCTGGGAAGAAGCCGGCGAGGCCGCGATCGCCAAGTTCGACAAAGGCCAGGTCGTCAAGGCCAAGGTGCTGGATGTGGACGTGGAGAAGGAGCGCATCTCGCTCGGCGTCAAGCAGCTTGAGGTCGATCCGGCCGCCGGCGTGCTGGACCGCATCCACAAGAACCAGATCGTCACCTGCGTGGTCACCGCCGTGCAGTCCAATGGCATCGAGGTGAAGGTGGACGATGTGCTGACCGGCTTCATCCGCCGCGCCGAACTGGCGCGCGACAAGGCCGAGCAGCGCCCCGAGCGTTTTGGCGTGGGCGACAAGATCGATGCCAAGATCACCGCGGTGGACCGCGCTGCGCGCAAGCTGCAGCTCACCATCAAGGGCAAGGAGATCGACGAGGACAAGCAGGCGATCTCCGATTACGGCTCGTCTGACTCCGGCGCCTCGCTGGGCGACATTCTGGGCGCGGCCATCCGCCGCCGCAACCAGCAGACTGACGAGTAATCCGGCTCGCAATGACGACGGTGAGGCCCGGTCTCAGAGCCGGGCCACCATCAGAATCGCAAGACGCAAAAAACCCGGCAGCCTGCGCTGCCGGGTTTTTTATTGCCTGGCGATTATCGGCCCCGATTCAGATTACATTAGCAAAATCATCGTATCGCTGGGCAAACAACCGCCGAAAGGCCATGCCCATGCCTGCCCTTAACCCGCTACGCCTTTTCCAAAACGCCGCCACGCTCGGCGCACTGAACCAGTCCTTCGCCGTCATCGAATTCACGCCCAAAGGCATGATCCTGGATGCCAATGAGCTTTTCCTGAAATCCACCGGCTACACACGGGCAGAGCTGATTGGCCGCCACCACCGCATGCTGATGCCGCCCAAGGATGCCGCCAGCCAGGAATACACAGCTTTCTGGGACGATCTGGCCAGGGGTGTGCTCAAATCCGGGCGTTATCGCCGGATTGACAAGACAGGGCGGGATTTATGGCTGCGCGCCTCTTACAGCCCGGTGCGCGGGCACGGCGGCCGGGTGAAGAAGATTGTGAAGCTGGCGCTGGATATCACCGAGGTCCACCTGAAGGCGATCGAGGAGCTCAGCATCCTCAAAGCCATCGACCGTTCCCAGGCGATGATCACCTTCAAGCCGGACGGCACGATCTTGGACGCGAACGAGAATTTCCTCGCCACCATTGGCTACCGGATGGACGAAATAAAAGGCCAGCATCACCGCATGTTCGTGGAACCCGGCTTCGCCGCCAGCGCGGATTACACGCAATTCTGGCAGCGGCTGAACGCGGGGGAGTTCCTCTCTGGCGACTATCACCGGGTTGGCAAGGATGGGCGCAATGTCTGGCTGCAGGCCAGTTATAATCCGGTGTTCAACGCCGACGGCCAGGTGGTGAAGGTCGTCAAATTCGCCACGGATCTGTCCGAGCGGATGGAGAATATCCAACAGATCGGCGCCGCGCTGGCGGAACTCTCCCGGGGCAATTTGCAGGCGCATCTAAGCCGCAAGCTGATCCCCTCCATCGACCCTCTACGCGGGAATTTCAACAATGCCGTCGCCTCCTTAAGAGAAACGATGCAGGACATTTCCATCTCAGCTGAAACCATCCTGCAAACCTCGAAGGCGGTGAGTGAATCCGCTGGCCAGCTTTCGCTCCGCACCGAACGCCAGGCCGCCAATCTGGAGGAAACCGCCGCCGCGCTGGAGCAGATCACCGCCACCGTCCGCAAATCCGCCGAAAACGCCACCCATATGCGCACCATGGCGGGCAAGGCGCGTGGCGATACGGAAAGCTCCGGTCAGGTGGCAGGCAAGGCCGTGCAGGCCATGGGCGAGATCGACGAAAGCTCTACGAAAATCGCCAACATCATCAGCGTCATCGACGAGATCGCTTTTCAGACCAACCTGCTCGCCCTGAATGCCGGGGTGGAGGCCGCCCGTGCGGGCGATGCCGGGCGCGGTTTCGCCGTGGTCGCCACGGAAGTGCGTGCTTTGGCCCAGCGTTCCGCCGATGCCGCGAAGGAGATCAAAACACTCATCGCGGGTTCCGGCGAGATTGTCGCCGCCGGGGTAAAATCCGTGGCCGAGGCACAGCAATCGCTGGACCGGATCGCCGGGCATGTGCTGGGGATCGACAATGCCATCGGCGCATCTGCTGCCAGCGCCGAGGAGCAATCCGCCGGTCTGGGCCAGGTGAACACCGCGGTAAACCAGATGGACCAAATGACCCAGGCCAATGCCGCCATGGCCGAGGAAGCCGCAGCCGCCAGCCAGACCTTGGCGCAGGAGGCCGAAACCATCTCGCGCTTGCTAGCCAAATTCAACACAGGCGGCGGCACGGCCAAACCGGCACGGCCAGCGCTCGCGCATCGGGTTAAGGAGGCGGCTTTTTAGCGGCGCCGTTTCATCGCCTCGGCCAGAGCGGGGTTTTCAGCCGAGCTTCCAGCGATCACGCCGTCCTGGTCCGCCTGGCTGCGGTTCTGGCTCAGCTTCGCCTTGCCTTCCAGCTTCGTGATCGTCAGCACAAGTCCGACAATCCCCTTCAACTGCGCCGCGATGTAATCGTCCGGCGCGTCAGAAACCGCCCATGGATGCGCCCTGCCCTGCTCGTACCGGTTGGTCAGCGCCGTCACGATCTCCAGCAGCGGCCCTGGCGCTTCCACAATGGCAAGCCGCCCAGTGGCATGCACCACGCTGTAATTCCAGGTCGGCACCACGCGGCCATGTTCCTGCTTGGCGGGATACCAGGAGGGGCTGATATACCCATCCGCCGCCGTGAACATCGCCAGCGAGTCCTGGTCCGGGTCGAAATCACGCCAATGGAAATTACCCTTCGCCACATGGCCGATCAGCCTGCCTGGCGCCTGGAACATGAGCGGCAGATGCGTGGCAAGCAGCCCACCGCCGCGCGCGGGCGAAACCAGCACCGGCAAAGAGGCCGCACGCATGATGGCCTCAAGCTCCTCCTGGCGTTTTTCGGCAAAAGCAGGCGGGTTGTACATGGGTTCACCCCTCCTTCAGCCGCGCAAGATAGCGCGCATAAAGCCGGTTGGCGATAAGCCCCGGCGCACCATTACCCACCGGCACGCCATCCAACGCTGTGATGGGCTTCACGAAACTGGTGGCGCTGGTGATGAAAACCTCCCGCGCCTGGCGCAGCGCCTCCAGCGAAAACGCCTCCTCGCGGAAGTCCAGCCCCTCGGTCGCCACATCCTCCAGAACCGCCGCGCGGGTGCAGCCAGGCAGCACATGCTGGTCCAGCCCCCTGGTCCGCAGCACATTATCCGCTCCCACAATCCACACGGAGCTGGACGCCCCTTCCGTCACCATGCCCGCCTTGTCGAACAATATCGCCTCCAGCGCCACGGCCTGTTTCGCCGCTTCCCGCGCTAGCACGTTGGGCAGCAAATTGATGGATTTGATATCGCACCGCCCCCAACGCTCATCGGCCAGGGTGATGGCGCCCGCGCTCCAGCCATCCAACGCCTCCGGCGGCTCCGGCTTAGGCCGCACGGTTATAGTAAGAGCCGGGCGGGGAACGGGGCCGGGGAAAACATGGTCCCGCTTCGCCACACCGCGCGTGAGTTGCAGGTAAACCAGCCCCGTCTCCACCCGGTTGCGGCGCATCAGCTCATGGATCACCACACGCAGCGCCGCCGCCCCCATGGGCGAGGCCAAGCCGATTTCTCCCCGGCTGCGCTCCAGCCGGGCGAAATGCAGCGTCTCGTCCATCAGCCGGCCGCGGTAAGCATAGAAGACCTCATAAATGCCGTCGCCGAACTGGTAGCCGCGATCCTCGATATTCACCGTGGCATCGGTCAACGGCAGGTAGCGCCCATTCACATAGGCGATGCGCGCCACGGCTTCAGGCAGCCGTCATGGCGTGTGCAGCGGCCATTTTTGCCTGCTCAAACTGGTCCTGCGGCAGATAGGCCGCGAGAATCTCCTCCGGCGTGCCATCTGCGTGTACACGCCCGGAATCCATCCAGATGAGCCGGTTGCACCATTGCATCAGAATGGCGGGATTATGAGAGGAAAGCACCAGAATCTCGGCGCTGCCCACCATCGTCTCCAGCCGTTCCCGCGCCTTGCCCAAAAACGCCGCGTCGCCTGCCAATATCCACTCATCCATCAGCAAAATTTGCGGGTGGATGGCCGTGGCCAGAGCGAAACCAAGCCGCACGATCATGCCAGAGGAATAGGTGCGCACCGGCAGGCTGAGGAAATCCCCCAGCTCCGAGAATTGCGCCACGTCCTCTTGCAGATCTTTGATCTGCGCATCGGTGTAACCGTTAAAGAGCGCGCGCATGCGGATATTTTCATTGCCGGTCAGCTCGAAATTCATCCCCTGGCCGGGGTCGAGCAGCGCCGTCACCACGCCGTCAATCACCATCCGCCCTGCCACCGGCTCATAAATGCCAGCCATGGTGCGCAGAAGCGTGGTCTTGCCCGCGCCGTTGGAACCGATGAAGCCCAGCCGGTCCCCAGTATTTAACGAGAAGGAGACATTGCGCAGCGCCTCCACTGTCAGCCGGTGCTTGGCATCCTGCCCCATCCGCCCGGAGGCGGCGGCAAACACCGTTTTTTTCAGGCTGCGGCTTTCCCCGTGATAGAGCGGAAAAGCAACCGAGACATTTTCAACAAGCAGCTTGGCCAAGGTTCACACCCAGTACGGAATGCGCGGCCGGGCGCGCACGAAAAGCATGAAAGACAGCAGTACCAGCACCACGGAATAGCTCAGCGCGTTGATCCAAGCGCCAATCTCCAGCGGCTGGCCCAGGAACGGCCCGCGCACAATCTCCAGCAAGCCATAAAACGGATTCATGTCGATCAGCGCCAGGCTAAGGCCAAGCCCACGATGCGCCAACATGGCCGGGCTCCACATAATTGGCGTAATGTAGAACGCGATCTGCATGACACTGCCGACAATGGGCGGCACATCGCGGTAGCGGGCACCCACCAACCCCAGTAGCAGCGCCGCGGCGGAGGCATCCACCACCCAAACCGCCAGCGCCGGCAGTTCGCTCAGCAGCGACCAAGTGAGATGCGGCGGATAGATTATGAACACCACAACGATGACGGCGAGATTATGCGCCAGCACCATCAGGTTGCGCATTACCACCCGGGCGGGATGCACCGTATGCGCCATGCGCTGCGACCGGATCATGTCAGCCGAGGTGGAAAAACACGTCGCACCTTCGGAGGTGATCACGTTGATGAAATTCCACAACACCAGCGAAATGGCCAGGAACGGCAGATATCCCGCGACATTCTGATGAAACAGGCGGGAATAAACGAAACCGATGGCGCCGATCATCACGGCGGTGGACAGCGTGAGCCAGAACGGCCCCAGCAGCGACCCGCGATAGCGGAGCCGGATATCAAAGAGGCTGAGAGTCCACACCAGAGGCCATAGCCGCAGGCTCTCTCCAAAGTCCTGCAAGGCGGAAGCCACTCTGGGCCGCCAGCCATGCGCCGCAGCGATAACCACGGGCTTGGGCGAAGGCCTGGCGGATCGCAAATGGCCGGCCCCATCCGGGTCGGATTCCGGCACGATCATATTCATGTGCTGCCGATAGCCGAACAAGGGCGCGGCTTCAACGGCTGCATCCTCTCATGACAGCGAGTTTACGCGGGCCACCGGCCAACATCAAATTTTCCAACATGTTATGCGACTAGTCCGATAGCTAACGAGCGACGATGCGCAGTTGCGGGGTTTCGCTCACAAGCACATTCGTCCCCGGGGTGAGCGCCCCCAGAGCGGTTCCGGGCGGCGGCACCAACGACTTCACCGAGCCATCCGGCATTTGTATCACGATTTCCCGCGCCGCCGCGTTTTGCCCGGCATCTGGTTCGCCCAGGGTCTGCAGCACTTGCGCCAGCGCTAGCCCGCCGGAAACCGGCCGCACCGCGAGCACCCTTGCCGTATAGGCCACCGGCTGCGCCGTGGCGGCCGCACTTTGCGTCACGGGTTGCGGGGTGGAGCATCCTGCCAGCAGGATCAAGCCAATGAGGACAACAAAGGCGGAGGCGCGCATGGCGCGTTGCTAGCATGGCGGCGCCAACATCCGGTAGCGCCCAGCGGGCAGGTTTTTTCCTTGCTCTAAGATTCGGCCTAGTTTAAGAGGTTACATCGCCTTTTTTAAGCCGTTTTTGAGCGAAATACCGCAACTCAATGGCGGATAGAACTGCGTGGAGGCTTTAAACCTTGGGTTCAACCAGAATTCTGGTCGGATTTGTCGTCCGGAAAGCGGCACGGCTGAAACCTGGGCTGGCAGCGGGCTGCGCTGGCTTAGCTCTGCTTTCCGCCTGCGCCAGCGGCGGGCACGGCTCGCGCTACGCCGGCGAAAACACGGCCTATTATCTCGCTCACGCCTCAGGCAGTTATAGGCCGCCCGGACCGCCCGGCGACCCTTGGGGCCCCTATATCAAAATCGCCGCAGCGCATTTCGACATTCCGGCAATGTGGATCCGCCAGGTAATGCGCGTTGAATCCGGCGGCCATGAATATAGCGGCGGCCATCTCATCGTTTCCTCCGCTGGGGCGATGGGGCTGATGCAGCTTGAACCCGGCACTTATCAGGAAATGGCGGCGCGCTACGGGTTGGGCAACGACCCCTTCAACCCGCTGGACAATATCATGGCCGGCGCCGCCTATATCCACGAAATGTACCAGATCTACGGCTCGCCAGGCTTCCTCGCGGCATATAACGCCGGGCCAGGGCGGCTGGATTCCTTCATGAACGACAATGAACCATTGCCGGACGAGACGATCAATTACGTCGCCATGATTGCCCCGAACATCGAAGGCTATTACCCCGAGCGGCGCTCGGCTGCGGATGAGCTGGCGCTGAATACCGAACCGATGGGCCAGGATGGCGGCATTTTGCCCAGCGGCTTCACCCCGGAAGCGCCAACGCCAGCACAACTTTCCGCCCCGGTTGAGATCGCATCGCTGGCCCCGGCCAGCGGCCCGGCCACGGGTAATTCCTCCGCCCCGGTTTCCATCCCCATCAGCTCCATTCTCCCCGCCGTGGCGCAAAACCAGACGGCGCCGGCGCCAAGCGCGCCGGTGCAAATGGCCTCCACACAATCCGTGCCGGTTCCACCGCCGGTTTCAGTGCCAGTGCCACCCCCGGCGCCGTCCGCCCCCTTGCAAGCGCCCGTGCGCATGGCCTCGGCAATCTATATGCCGAGCACCCGGCCCTCACCGCCGCCCGCACCAATAGCGCACACGGCAACCGCATATCCGGCGCCCGGCTATCTTCCTGTGCCGCCTCCGGTTCCGGCAACGCATCAATACCCCATGGTCGCCAGCAACACGCTGCCCGTGCCACCGCCTGCGCCCGCGGGGCGTAATTTCTCGCTCATCCCGCCTGCCCTGGCGGATACGCCGCCCGCGCAAACCGTCGCGTTCAATTCGGGCCGGAGCAGTTGGGGTATCCAGGTCGGGGCGTATGACACACCCTCCAACGCCAAAGCAGCACTGGGCATGGCTGAACTCACCGGCGCAAACATGCTGATGCGGGCACAGCCGGTGGTGATGACCATCCATACTGGCAGCGGCACCAAATACCGCGCCCGCTTCGTAGGGTTGCAGCATGAGGAGGCGGTGAACGCCTGTTCGCGCCTTTCCGGCGGGCCCACAGGCTGCGTGGTGCTGTCGCCGGACGCTCAGTCCTGAAAATCTAAATCCTAAACCGCCCCGTTGGCGAGCAGCGTGGCGCGCACGGCATCTTCCGGCACATCGCCGCTGGTGAAGGCCCGGCCGATGCCGCGCGTCAGCACGAAATGTAGCTTACCGCCGCGATTCTTCTTATCCAGCTTCATATGCGCCAGCAGATGCTCGGCGGGCAGGTCCGCAATCCGCACCGGCAACCCAGTTTCGGACAAATGCTGAGCGATGCGCGGCGTATCCTCCTGCGGCGCCAGGCCCAGAGAGGCGGAAAGATGCGCCGCCAGCACCAGCCCGGTCGCCACCGCCTCGCCATGCAACAGCCCGCCGCCATAGCCGGTCTCGGCCTCCAGCGCATGGGCGAAGGTATGGCCCAGATTCAGCAGCGCGCGGCCGTCATTCGGTTTGGTCTCGCGCTCATCATCGCCCACAACCCGGGCCTTGAAACGCACGGCATATTCGATCGCCTCGGCCAGCGCGTTCTTGTCGCCCGCCAGCAGGGCCGCGCCATGCGCCTCACACCATTCGTAAAAAGCGGCGTCAGCGATCAGCCCTGCCTTCACAATCTCGGCATAGCCCGCCGCGCGCTCACGCGGCGGCAGCGTTTCCAGCACGCCGGTATCGGCCAGCACCAGCAGCGGCTGGTAAAACGCGCCGATCAGGTTCTTGCCATGCACGGAGTTGATGCCGGTTTTGCCACCCACGGAACTATCCACCTGCGCAAGCAGGCTAGTGGGAATCTGCACGAAGGGCACGCCCCGCATGGCCGCAGCGGCGGCAAACCCCGCCAGATCCCCCACCACCCCGCCGCCCAGCGCGATGATGGTGGTTTTACGGTCTATCTTCGCGCCCAGAAGATCATCCATCAGCGCCTGGAAAGAGCCGAAGCTCTTGGATGTCTCGCCCGGCTGCACGGCGAAGCTTTCATGCGCGATGCCAACCTCATCCAGGCTGTTTTGCAGCGTGGGCAGATGCAGCTTCGCCACGTTCTCATCCGTCACGATGAAACAGCGCGGCTGCGGCAGCAGTGGCGCCATCAGCGCCCCGGCGCGGGCCAGCAATCCTTCGCCGATCAGCACCTGATAACTGGTGTCTGAAAGCGTCACCTCCACCTTGCGGGGTGGCTGATAGCGTTCAACGGCTTGGGCGACTTTGGCGGTGGTCACGTGCTGGGGGTCCTCTGATCCGTCGACTATGATATCCGCCAGCGCATAAACCGGGCTGCGCAACGCGGAAAGCCTCTCAAGTATCTCGGCCGGATTGCCGGCATTCAGCAAAGGCCGGTGGGTGCGCCCGGCGGTGCGCTGCACCAGCACCGGAATTGGGCAGCGCAGCCAAACGGAGGTTGCCCGCTTGGCGATGACGGCTCGTGTCTCCGCATCCATGAACGCGCCGCCGCCGGTAGCCAGCACAATCCGCCCATTGCTGAGCAGGCGCTGGATCACGCGCTTTTCTCCGGCGCGGAACGCGGCCTCGCCATGGGCCTTGAACATCTCGGCAATGCTCATGCCCGCCGCGCGCTCGATCTCCTCATCGGCATCATGGAAAGGCAGGCCCAGCAGCGCGGCCAGGCGCTTGCCGATGGCGGTTTTGCCCGCACCCATCAGGCCCACCAGCACGATGCTGCGCTGAGAGACCGGGGCGATTTGACTATTGAGTGACATCGGCGCGCACGCTTATCACATAGCGGCGATGATGCCAGATAGCCGTGTGGAAGCCTTTTTGGAAATGCTGGCCGCCGAGCGCGGGGCGGCGGCCAATACCCTGGCGGCGTATCAGGCGGATCTCGATGATTTCTCAAGCTTTCTGGGCCGCTCCGCCCCTGTTTCACGCGCCAGCGCGGCGGAGATCGCGGGGTATGTGCAAAGCCTCGGGTCCTCCGGAATGGCGGCCAGAACCCAGGCGCGCAGGCTCTCCGCCCTGAAGCAATTCTTCCTTTTTCTGCTCCGCGAGGGTGCCAGGGCGGACAACCCCGCCGCCGAGGTCAGCGCCCCAAAACTGCCAAAATCTCTGCCAAAATACTTAAGTGAGAGCGAGGTGGATGCCCTGCTGGACGCGGCGCGCGGCATGGAGGGGCTGCCGGGGCTGAAAGCCCAGGCCGGGCTCGAAATTCTCTATTCCACCGGGCTGCGTGTCACGGAGATGCTGTCGCTCCGTGCGAGCGCCCTCACCACTGATGCGATGATGCTGCTGGTAAAGGGCAAAGGCGGCAAGGAGCGCATGATCCCGTTATCAGACGCCGCCCGCCAAGCCGCCGCCGCCTTGCGCGCAGCTTCTCCCGCCAAGGCACGTTACCTCTTCGCCGGGCGGGATATCTCCCAGCCCATGACCCGCCAGGGCTTCGCGCTATTGCTGAAACAGGCGGCGATCGAAGCAGGGCTGGACCCGGCAAGGCTCTCCCCGCACGTGCTGCGCCATTCCTTCGCCTCGCATCTGCTGGCGCATGGGGCGGATTTGCGGGCGCTGCAAAAACTGCTCGGCCACGCGGACATTGCCACCACCGAAATCTACACTCATGTGCTGGCGGAGCGGCTGCAAAAACTGGTGCAGGCGCATCATCCGCTGGCCGTTAAGCCGGCAGGCGGCTGAAAAGCTCCAGCCTTAACCTTGTGAACAACGTACCGCGCGGGCGGGTTTCATAAGCGCGGATATAATCCCGCATCGCCCCTGGCATTTTGCGCGGGGCCACAACCGATACGGCACGGCTCTGGCAAACCCCCGCCCAGGCCGCGCCAAAACAGCCATGCCGAGCCGCGATCAGCCCATATCCCAGCAGCCAGGGCGCCAAGGCCAGCCAGCCCCGCCCCCATTTGCGCCCGATGACAAGCCGGTTGCGGATGAAATGCGTCATCCGCACACCGCTCCAAAGAAAACGCCCCTCAGTGACGGGGGTGTGAATCACCGCCAGCCGGCCTTCATAAGTAATCCGCCACCCGCGCGCGATGGCGGCAAGGCAGAAATCATATTCCTCCCAAGTGAAGAAGAAGCTCCCATCATACCCGCCAACAGACTCCCAGGCGGCGCGGCGGATGCCATGCCCGGCGCCCACAAAGGTGGTGGCGGCGAACCGCTCCCTGTAACGCGCCAGCAGCGCCTTCGGGTAGCCCCAGCTTGTCAGATCCGGCCCCTGAGCGTCAGCCCGCAGAATGGCGAAGCCGACGGCGCCCAGCTCCGGCACAGCCGAGAACCGCCGCAATGCCCCGGCCACCACACGCTCATCGGCAAAACGGGCGTCATTATCCAGCCCCACGATGATCCGCCCATGCCCCAGCGCCGCCAGGGCGTTGCGCCCGGCCGCCACGCCCTGGTTTTCCGGCGCGGCGTAAAGCGCGAAGCCTGGCACCTTGCTGAAGCGCGCTGCCAACTCCCGCAGCATTTCCGCATCAGAACCCTGGTCCAGCACCGAAACACGGAACCGCCCGCCTCTCTGTGCCAGCGCGGATTCGATGGCGGCTTTGGTTTCCTCCAGCCGCCCTAAACAGAGAATATTGATATCCGCGTCATACGCCCCCGGGGCGGGCCGTTGCCCGGCCAGCAAACGCGGCGCCTCAGCAGGCATTGGCGTGGCCGAAGGGCACCGGCAAGGTGCGGAGCAGAATTTCGATATCCAGCCCGACGGACCAGTTTTGGATATATTCGAGGTCACTCGCCAGCCGGTGTTCCAGCGCCGGCAGGGTGCGAGTTTCGCCCCGCTGCCCGCGCACCTGCGCCAGGCCGGTAATGCCGGGCTTCACCCGGTGGCGCAGCCGGTAGAGCTTCAGCGCGTTTTCAAAGCTGATGCCTTCCACCATGGTTTCCGGCGCGTGTGGGCGCGGCCCCACCAGCGACATCTCGCCGCGAACCACATTCACAAGCTGCAACAGCTCATCCAGCGAAGTGCGGCGTAGGAAACGGCCAATTCTTGTCACCCGCGCATCGCCAGGGCGTGCCTGGGCAAAACCATGGCCGGGCTCGTGCCGCATGGTGCGAAATTTCAGCACGGTGAACGGCCGCCCCTGCGCACCCACGCGGCTTTGCCGGAATACCACCGGGCCGGAGCCGGAAAGCCGCACCAGCGCCGCCAGAAACGCCAACAGTGGCGCGCACAGCATCAACAGCAGCGAGGCAACCACGACATCAAACCCCCGCTTTACCATGTGATGAGAGGTAACAAGCTCATCCGTCACCACCGGCAACAGCTTGCAGCCACCGGCGCGGGCGCGCAGCACCTCCGGCAGATTGGCAGACAGGTCGAAGGCCAGCCAGATTCGCGCCGGGTAGGCCAGAAGCTCCTGCAAAAGCTCCTTCTGCGGCGCCTGGTTGAAAGCTTCCAGTTGAGGGTGATGGACGAACACCACATCCTGCACGGCCTCACTGGAAAAATTCCTGAACAGCTCGGCAGGATCGCGCAGCGCGGGCCAGGCGCCCGCCTCGCGAAAACCAGAGAGATACAGCACGCCGGCAATGCGCGAAGGCAGTTTGCGTTCGGCCAGCGCTAAGTCGAGGTCAGCGGGGCAGTGGTCGTAGCACACCACCAGCGTGGCACCGGCAGCAGTAGCGGCGGCCGGGGCGCGAGGCGGCAGAGTGGCATGGCTGAAAACCAGCAGTGCCGGGGTGGCGGCAAGCTCCAGCAGCGTCCAATGCCGAAGCAAAATACCAGGATGGTTCAGCAGCACCGCCAGCCCCAGTAGCGCAACGGCGGTGGCCAGAAAACAAATCGCGGCGATGCCGCCCTGGCGCCACCGCCCGCCCGGCGCGTACCCCCCGTGGGAAGCGCTAAGCCCCAGAGAAAACACCGCCAGTATGGCCCAAAACAATAGGTAATGCGGTAGATATTCCGTAGCCTGCCCAAGTGCGGCGCCCAGCAAAGGCAGCGCCAGAATGCACATCAGGTCGATGGCGGGCAGGACCCAGACGAATCCAGATAAGGGTCGCGATAAATCAACGTAAGGTTGTGCATTTAAGCAAAACCCTTCATAAGTCTTGGCAACCGCTCGCGTTTCAACCACCGGCAACCACCCCCTGGTTGCAATAGTTAACATTTAATTACTTTAAGTTGAGTTACCGGAAAACGAAACGCTTGGAAAGCAGGTAATTGAAAATAAGTCCGGCAGCGGAACCAGCGGCGATGCCAATGACCGGATGCTTCACCACGAGCGGCGAAAACGCCACCAGCAGGAAGAATGTGCCGCGATTCACCGCAAAGCCAAACGCATTGGCGATGAGGAATTTCATCCATTGCACATGCGCGGCGGCATGCTCCACATGCTGGAAGGTCCAGAGCCGGTTGATGATCCAGTTGATCGTCGCGGCGACAAGAAAACTGCACGTGCCCGCGATATAAAGGTTCACGAAAGGCCGCAGCAGGTAAACCGTTCCGGTATCCCACACGAAACCCATCGTGCCGACGATGCCGAAGCGGATGAAGGACTCAGAAAAACCCAACCGCGCAACGAGTCCCACCAGCCTGTCCAACAGGTCCAGCGGGTTCATCGCGGCGCGGTGCTTGGGTTCAGCTGGCAAACGGATCCTGCATCAGGATGGTGTCGTCGCGCTCCGGGCTGGTGGAGAGCAAGGTCACCGGCGCTTCCACCAGTTCCTCGATTCGCTTCACGTATTTGATCGCGCCGGCCGGCAACTGCCCCCAACTGCGCGCGCCCTGGGTGCTGTCGCTCCAGCCTTCCATCACCTCATAAACCGGCTGGGCCATGGCCTGAGCCGCCATCCCGGCGGGCAGATGCCGGAAATGCTGGCCATCGATCATATAGCCGGTGCAGATTTTCAGCTCCTTGAAGCCGTCCAGAACATCCAGCTTGGTCAGCGCCAGCCCCTGCACGCCCCCCACCTTTACCGCTTGGCGCACCATTGCGGCATCGAACCAGCCGCAACGGCGCTTGCGCCCGGTCACGGTGCCGAACTCATGCCCGCGCTCGCCCAGCAATTGGCCGGTCTCGTCATGCAGTTCGGTGGGAAACGGCCCGGCGCCCACGCGGGTGGTGTAGGCCTTGGCGATGCCCAGCACGCGCCCCGCCGCATCCGGCCCCATGCCGCTGCCCGCCCCCGCCGTGCTGGCCACGGTGTTGGAGGAGGTGACGAACGGATAAGTGCCGTGATCCACATCCAGCATCACCGCCTGCGCGCCCTCGAACAAAATCTTCTCGCCCTTGGCTTTCGCCTCGGCCAAACGCTCCCACACCGGCTCCGCAAAAGGCAGCAGCTTCGGCGCCAACGCCAGCAGATCCGCCAGCAGGTCCTCTTTTTTAAAGGTCGGCGCGCCAAGGCCAGCCAGCAGGGTGTTATGGTGCAGCAGCAGCTCGTCCAGCTTGGCGGAAAGCGTCTCCGGCTCCGCCAGATCGCACATGCGGATGGCGCGGCGGGCCACCTTATCCTCATAGGCCGGGCCAATGCCGCGCCCGGTGGTGCCGATCTTGCGGTCACCCCGCGCAACCTCGCGGGCGGCGTCCAATGCTGCGTGCAACGGCAGAATCAAGGGCGCGTTCTCGGCAATGCGCAGCGTCTCGGGCGTCACTTTCACGCCCTGGGCGGAAACGCGCTCAATCTCGGCCAGCAGCGCGGTCGGGTCCACCACCACGCCATTGCCGATCACGCCGAGCTTGCCGCTTACCACGCCGGAGGGCAGCAGCGAGAGCTTATAGGTCTGGTTGCCCACCACCAGCGTATGCCCGGCATTATGCCCGCCCTGGAAGCGCACCACGATATCGGCGCGGCTGGCCAGCCAGTCCACAACCTTGCCCTTGCCCTCGTCGCCCCACTG
>JAGXAE010000059.1 GCA_018971725.1 Pseudomonadota bacterium
GGCCGGCTCGTTCTTCATCTATGTCTCGCGCGGGCTTGGGCCAAGCTGGGGCATTCTTTCCGGCTGGGCGATGCTGGCGGCGTATCTGTTCACCGCCATGGCGCTTACCGCCGCAACCGGGCTGTTCCTGCAAGACATCCTCTCTGCCTTTGGCGTGCCGCTTTTGCCAAAGGCGGTGCTGTTTGCCATCATCTCCATCGCCGTCTGGCTTCTGGCGGTGCGGGATATCAGGCTTTCCTCCCGCGTCGGGCTGACGATCGAAGCGATTTCGATGACCATCATCCTTATCGTCTGCTTCATCTCCTGGCAGGCGCACGGGTTTGCGATGGATGTGAAGCAGGATACGCTGGCTGGAGCCTCTTTCGCCTCCGTGGCACAGGCCATCGTGTTCGGCATCTTCTCTTATGTGGGCTTCGAGAGCTCGGCCACGCTCGGCAAGGAAACCCGCAACCCGCACCGCGTCATTCCCCGCGCGGTCATTCTTACCCCCATCATCGCGGGCATCTTCTTCATCGTCACCACCTATATCATCACCCAGGGCTTTGGGGACGATGCCACCAAGCTCGGCGCCAGCACCGGGCCGATGAACGACCTCGTCTCCGGCAAAAGCGCCCTTCTCACCTTGGTCATTTATATCGGCGCCACCATCAGCTGCTTCGCCTGCGCGCTGGCCTCCATCAACGCCTTCAGCCGCATGCTGTTCTCGCTGGGGCGCTACCAGCTCATGCATCGCAGCGTCGGCCTGGTGCATGGCAGCCACAAAACCCCGCATGTGGCCGTCTCCATCGGCTGCGCGCTCAACTTCCTCGTCTGCGCCGCCTTCAGCGCCCATGCCTACACCGATCTTCTGGGCTATTTCGGCACCATCGCCAGCTTCGGCTTCATCCTGGTCTACATGGCCTGCTCCGTCGCCGCGCCGGCACTGCTGCGCAAGCTAGGCAGCGCCACCGGCAAGGACTACATCATGGGCGCGCTGGGCACGGTGCTGATGTTCCTCTCCCTGGTCGGCAGCGTCTATCCGGTTCCCGCCGCACCCTATAATTATTTCCCTTACGGCTTCGCGATCTACATGCTGATCGGGCTGGCTTGGTTCGTATTGCTGAAATACCGCATGCCGCAAACCCTGCTGGGGCTGGAGCATGACATGGAGACCGGCGAGCTCGGCCTACAGAAAACCTGACCTGGGACGGGCGGGATCTGCGCTGCCAGACGCGTGCTCCCGCCCGTTTTTTATCGTCGATACGAGCGTGACGAGGACACCGCCGGAGGAGGCGGTGAACTCGTTTTATGCCCGCCACCCGATGAACAGGCATGACTTGGTATAGGTTGCGGCCGGAAGCGGACGCGCCCATTTTGGGGGCTCCACCGAAACAAGGGGACCAAAATGCTGAAAACAGTAAACCCGGCAACAGGACAGGAAATCGCCCAATACGCTGAGCTTAGCCCGGCCCAGATCGAGGAAAAACTGGCTCTGGCGATGCAGGCATTCACCCGCTGGCGGCAAGAGACGGTGGAGACGCGCACCGCCCTGCTGGAGCAAATCGCCAATACCTTCGAGGAGAACAAGGACAGGCTGGCGCGCCAGGCAACCATGGAGATGGGCAAAACCTACGCCTCCTCCGTGGGCGAAGTGGAGAAATGCATCGCCTGCTTCCGCCACTTCGCGAAGGCGGGCCCGGCCATGCTGCGCGGCGAAAGCTACGGGCTGAGCAATGGCAACCGGGCCGAGATAAAATTTCTGCCGCTGGGGCCCGTACTCGCCATCATGCCCTGGAACTTCCCCTACTGGCAGGTGGTGCGATTCATGGCACCCGCCATTCTGGCCGGTAATGTGGGGCTGCTGAAGCACGCAAGCCTTGTGCAGGGCACGGCGGCGCTGATCGAGGAAATGGCGCTGCTGGCGGGTGCGCCACCCGGGCTGTTCCAGAACCTCGCCATCGGCTCGAAAGCCGTGGCCGGGGTTATCGCCGACCCGCGCGTGGCGGCGGTGACGTTAACCGGCAGCGAAGGCGCCGGCGCCGCGGTGGCGGAGCAGGCCGGACGGCACCTGAAAAAGCTGGTGCTGGAGCTCGGCGGGTCCGATCCGTTTATCGTGATGCCCTCCGCCGATCTGGACAAAGCGGTCAAGCAGGCCGTCACCGCACGCGTGATGAATACCGGGCAGTCTTGCATCTGCGGCAAGCGGATGATCGTGCATGCGGATATTTATGACCGCTTCAAGGACGCGTTCATCACCGCGATGCGCGCGGTAAAAGCGGGTGACCCGATGGACAAGGCCACCGATATGGGCCCGCTCTCCAGCGCCGCGCAGCGGGATACGGTTCTGCAACAGCTTGAAGACGCGAAACAGCAAGGCGCGCAACTGCATGGCGGCGAGGCATTGCCTGGCCCTGGCGCCTTCATGAACGCCGGCGTGCTGACTGACCTGCCGCCAGGCAGCGCCTTCTTGCAAGAGGAAGTGTTTGGTCCAGTAGCGATGCTGTTCCGCGCCGGGGATATCGACGAGGCCATACGCATCGCCAACGACATTCCCTACGGGCTGGGCTCGTCGGTCTGGACGGAGGACAAGGCCGAGCAGGCGAAATTCATCGAGGAGATCGAGGCCGGTATGACCGCGATCAACCAAGTGCTCGCCTCCTCGCCCGAGGCGCCGTTTGGCGGCATCAAACGCTCCGGATATGGGCGCGAACTAAGCCATTACGGGCTGCACGAGTTCATGAATTTAAAAACGGTGCTGCACGCCTCTTAATTGGCGGGGCCGGTTAACCCGGCCCCTTCGCCAGCCTAAGACCGGAATATTGCCAGCGGGCACCGGTGGGGAAGAGATTGCGGTAGGTAAGGCGGGAATGTCCCGCCGGGGTGGTGAGGAGTGAGCCGCGCAGCACATACTGGTTGACTATGCACTTGCCCTTATACTCGCCTACGCCGCCCGGTCCGGTTTCATCCAGGGCATGGTAGCCTTGATGCGTGAATTCGAGCCCGCGCTCCCCGTCGTGACGCCAGTAAAGTGGCGCCACGATTGATTAGCCACACTTGACGTCTCGTAAGCCTGCATGCCCGGCAATGAGGGCTCCTTGATTTTGGATGTCTCTCTTTGCGAAGGGAGCCTATCCCTCGGCTTGCTCAACCACCTGGGAGTGCCCCGCAAAATTGGCAACCTGTCGTTTGCACGGATTTGAGATCAGGTGTCGACCTAATGCCGCGCTTAGTTCGCCATTGCAGCTTCTAACGCCGCAATCGCGGAGAGCAACGCCGTGCGGGCCCGCACCTCACTCAAAGCAACCTGTACCGCATTGGTCTGCGCGGTCAGAACGGTCGTGTAATCAATCGCACCAGCGCGGTACTGCGCCGCGGAAAGATCGAAGGCAGCTTCAGCGGTCTGCGAAGCGGCCGCGGCACGGCCCAGCGCCACACGCCCATTTTGCACCGCCGCCAACGCATCGGCCGCCTGCGCAAAAGCGTTGAGCACGGCAGCATGATACGCCGCCAGCGCGCCCGCCAGCTGCGCCGGCGCCGCGTGCTTATGCGCCCGTAATTCCCCGCCGTCATAAAGCGGTGCCAGCAAATTCCCCGCCAGCACCCAGAAGGCAGAGCTGGTATTGAATAGCGCGCTGGCGGTCTCCGCCACATAGCCCCCGGTCGCGGAAAGGCTGAAATCCGGGTACATATGCGCCACCGCGATGCCAAGTGCCGCATGTTGTGCCACCACCTGCGCCAAAGCGGCGCGAATATCCGGTCGGTCCGCGAGGTAAGTACTCGGCAACTCCACAGGCACATTCTGCGGCAAGGCCAAACCCGCCAGGTCCAGCCCGGCCGCGGAAAAATCCGCCGGCAACACGCCGGTCAACACGGCCAGCCTGTCGCGCTGCTGCTGCGCCGCGGTCTGCAATGGCGGCAAAGTCGCCTGCGTGCCAAGAATTACGCTCTGCTGCTGCAAGACGCTCAAGCGCGGAATTGCCCCATCCGCATATTCGCCTTGCAGCAAATTCAGCAGATTCTGCTCAGCAGCAATTATGCGCTCCGTGGTGGTGATTTGCGCCTCATCCCCCGCCAGCGCGATAGCGGCAGCCGCGATATTGCCCACCACGCTCTGCCGTGCGGCATCCAGTTCCGCCGCCTGATAGGCCGCCAGCACCTGGCCATTTTGGAACGTATAGTGCCGGGCACCAAACAGGCCTGGGTCGTAGCTGACCTCTCCCGCCAGCGAGTAGATTGTGTAAGGCGGGTAGCCATTCGGGCCAGTGGGGTAGGATTGCCGGGACGCGGCGGGGGCGCCGGGCGGCTCCAGCTGTACCTGCGGTAAAAATGCGCCATTCGCGGCGCTGGCATTAGCCTGGGCGGCGTTCAAATTCGCCTGCGCCTGTAAAATGCCGTTATTCGCCCGCAACCCGCTTTGCTCCAGCGCATCCAAGGTCGGGCTGTTGAACACCCTCCACCAGTCCCGGCTCATCGGCGCAGCAACCACATCCTGGCCCGGCAGATAGGCCGAAACCTGCACGGCGGTATCGGGCTTCGGCAATGGCGGCGCGCAACCCGCCAGTGCCAGAACCAGAGCCAGGGTGGCCCGGTTAATGCGCATGGTGGCTGCGCCTGTGCAGCAGGCAATATATGGCCGGCACGGCAAACAATGATAGCACGAAGCCGCCCCCCATGCCCTTCGCCAACATTGCGCCCAGATCGTAGCGGATGGTCGCCTGCGGCCCAGTGGCCAACAGCAGCGGCATCGCCCCGCCCAGCAGCGCCAGCGTGATCATCAAAATTGGCCGGAAACGCAGCCGCGCGGCGCGCATCGCGGCGGCCTGGAGAGGAAAGCCAAGCTCTCGCCCTTCATGCGCCACCTGCACGAATAATATCCCTTGCCGGGCGATCAGCCCCCACACGGTCAGCAGGGCAATCTCGGTGACGATGTTCAGCGTCGCCCCACCGGCTATGCAGAGCAGAAGCGGCCCCAGGCTGGCCAGCGGCACGGTAGTGATGACCACGAACGGGTCCCGCACGGAGCGGAACTGCGCCGCCAGCAGAAAGAACAACCCCGCCAGCCCGAAGGCGAACAACCGCGCATTCTGGGCATTCGCCTCGCGATAGGTCTCCGAGGGGCCGCTATAGCCGAAACTCAAATCCCGCGTGTTCTGCGCGGCGAAGGCGCGGCGCAGAACGTCCAGGGCCCGGCTCATCGGCACGCCCGCATGCGGCTGCGCCTGGATGTTCACACTCGGCAGCCCCTGCCAGGAACCCAGCGCGTTCGGCATCTCGCTGCCCGCCAGAGAGGCCACTGTAGCCAACGGCACGGTCTTGCCGCTGGCGGTCTGCACCGGCAGCGCCAGCAGGGCCTGCGCGGCGCTTGCCTGGCCGGATACATTCACCGAAACAGGCAAGTCCTGCGCACCGGGCAAACCGGTATCCTGCGCAACATAAGCGGCCACGCCCGGCAGCGCGGCGAGCGCGCTGGTCAGCTTGGCGACAGAAGCGGCGGCTTCCTCCGGCGTGTTGAATGTGTAGCCGCCGAACACCGCATGATACTGCTCCACCGCCACCAGCCAGTCGGGCATATCGGGGTAAACCCGATGCATCACCCGCTCCATCTGCATGGCCTGGCCGTTAAGGTAACCCTGCGAGGCGCCGTTCGGCCCGGCGGCAAAGATATTCACATCCAGCCCGTCCGGCGCCGGGTCCAGGTTGCGCGGCGCATAACGCGCCAAAATGCCGCCACCCACCGCCACCAGCACCAGCGCCGCCAGCACCAGCCAGGAGTGGCGCAGCACAGGTTGCAGCAGGCGCAGATAAAGCGCGCGGATACAGTCGATAAATCCGGCACGCTCGCTATGGGTATGGAACCGGCTCGCCCACATCGCGATGCTCGGCACAATCCCCAGCGCCACGGCCAGGGACAGCAAAAGCGCCGCGATGAGCACCAGCGCGAAAGGGCGGAACAGAGCGGCTGTGAGACCGGAGAGAAAACCGAGCGGCAAAAAGGCGACGACAAGCGTGGAGGAAATCGCCGCCAGCACCGGCGCCAGTCGGGTTATGGCGGCGGCGGCCTCGCGCGGTTGCGCGCCCTCGGCAGTGCGGCGGAAAATATCCTCCACCACCACTATCGCGTCATCCACCACCAGCCCCACCGCCAGCACCAGCGCGATGATGGTGAACAGATTGAAACTCTGCCCGCAAATCTTCATCACGATGGCCGCCCCCAGCAGCGAGAGCAAAATCGCCAGCAGCGGTGCGGCGGCAGCGCGGAAACTGCCCAGCGCCGCCACGGTGATAAGGCCAACCAGCAAAATCGTCACCAGCAAGGTAATCGCCAAATCATGCAGCGATTCTGAAGCGCCGATGGACTCATCGTAACTCACCACCAGCTTCACGCCCGGCGGCATCATCGGTTGAATTTGGGCGAGCAGCTTGCGCACGCCCGACGCGACATCGATGATATTGCCCGATGGCGCGATGCCCGCGGCGATGTATACGCAAGGCACGCGGTTCCACCACGACATACCTGCCTCAGGCGGAAGGTTGACCGCGGCCGTGGCCACATCCCCCAGCCTTGCAGTGCCATTGGCGTCTACATTTACTGGCAAAGCCAGCAGGGCCCGGGGCGAAATGAGTCCGCCGCCCATATTCACCGGCGTGGCCGCCGCGCTGTTACGCAAGCTGCCCGCCGAAACGACGACACTGGCATCCGACAACCGCCGGGCGATCTGTGCCGTGGTTAAACCCTGCGCCAGCAACCGCAGAGGGTCAGCCGTCAGCTGCAAGGAGGGGCCGGAGGAATACAGCGTCACCGGCCCTATGCCCGGCACCGTCTCCAGCCTGGGCACAATGTTGCTGATGGTGAAGGCCGTCACATCCGCCTCACCCAAGCTTGCCGGAAACAGCACGGAAATGTTCAGTTCTTGATTGGCATTGTCATCCCCCACGATCTTCATGGTGGAGGGCTGCACCGCCGCGGGCATCACATCCCTGGTCGCATTCGCGGCGGCCAGTATTTCCGCGAATACCGTGTCCGGCACGGCGCCAGGGGCCAGAAAGGCCTGAATGTCCGAATTACCGGGCTGGGTGGAGCCGGTGACGTATTTCACGCCTGAAATCGCCGTAAACGCGTTCTCCAGCGGCAGTGTCACGAATTGATCCACGCTGGCGGCATCCGTGCCCGGAAAATTCGTTGTAACCTCGATATAGCGTGGCGGAATGATCGGGCTGGAACGGATCGGCAACGTGACCGAAGCCGCCACCCCGAACAGCGCCAGCGCGCAGGCGGCAAGCCCCACGAGCACAGGCTGGCGCAGCAATTTCGTCCAGATGCTCAAGGCGCGGCAACGCTCACGCGCTGGCCGTCATTCAGCTTGAACCCACCCAACGCCACAATCTTCTGGCCAGCTTTCAGCCCCGGCGCGGAAACGATGCTGTCCTTGCACGCGCTGTCCAGGATTTTCACATAAAGGCTATGCAGCACAAGGCCGCCCTGCTCCGGGCTAATCGCAAAAACATAAGGCCCCAGCATGGAGTCGTTCAATGCCGTGTTCGGCATAGAATACGCCGCCACCGGCGCGCCGGTGGCGATCTTCACCACCCCGTTCATGCCTGAAAGCAAGGCGGCGGTCTCACCACCCAGGCGCCCTTCCGCGTCCCTGGCGTCAAGTTTGCTATCCAGCGCGGGACTGATCGCCGTGAGCGTACCAGAAGCGATCACAGTCTCGCCCGCACCAAAAGGCGCGATGAAGCTGAACTCCTCCCCCGGCGTGAGGCTGGCGGCATCGGATTGCGGCACGGTGAAATAAACCTTCAACCGCCCCGGCGCGGTCAGCGTCACCACCTTTTGCCCGGCCTGCAAATAATCGCCGGGGTCGATGGCGCGGATGCCGGCCGTTCCGGCAAACGGCGCGATAATTTCCCCCTGTGCAACCTCCGCCTTGTCCAGCCCTATCTGGGCCTCGTCCTCTACCAGCGCCGCTTGCGCCTGGTCCAACGCCGCCTGGCTGGCGCCGGAAATCGTCATCAACTTTTCCGTACGGACCAGGTTGCGAGTGGATTGCACGAGCTTCGCCTGATCCAGCGCCAATTGGGCCTGTTGCTGGCCGATATCCAGCACCACCAGAACCTAGCCCTGCCGCACCGCCGCACCGGATTGGAAATTCACCGCCGAGACAACGCCGCTCCGCACCGGAGCCAGCGTTGCCTCCTCGGCGGCAGTAAGATGCGCCGCCAATTCCGCCTGGGCGCGCCATTGCACCGTTACAGGCCGCACAGCCGGCACCTGTACTACAGTCTGGGCCTGCGCCACCTCCGCGGTAAAGCTGGCGGCGGCGAGGCAGAAAACAAAAACCTTCCAGTTTCGCAATTTTACCTCGTCTTCGCCCCAACATCACCGCTTAAATCAACTGCCCCGGCTTACGAACCAGGCGTGTTGTTCGTCGCGATGCCGATATCCGTGATTCCCGCCTTGCGGACAAGATCCATCACGCTCATCAATCGTTGCAATTTGGCGCCTTTATCTCCGGCCACAATCACATCCGTGTCATGCCCGGCCTTGACGGTTTGGAGATAGGACTCAAGCTGATCAGCGCCAAGCACATCATCTTTCACATGCATCAGCCCCTTCTGGTCGATGATGATCACCACCTCGGTATGAGGCAGTGGCTGGGCGGTGGAAGCGCCGGGCAAATGCAGGGTCACGCCCGAATCCGGGATCATTTTCAGCACGATCATCACGAAGAACACCAGAAGGAACATCATGATGTCGATCATCGGGATGATTTCGAGGCGCGGTTTCTCGCGCTCAAGCATCGCGTTATGGCGGCGGCGCAGGGTCATGGCTTAGCCCCCCGTGCCGGCGCGCAGCGTGCGCGGCGCGGCCTCGGCCACACCCACGCCCTTGCCATGCACGCGGTTGATGAGAACCAGCTTGATCAGCTCGAGCTGATGGAAAATATCCCGCGTCAGATTCGAGAAATAATTCACGAAATACACCGCGATGATGGCAACGAACAAGCCGGACCCCGTGGAGTAAAGCGCATCGGAAATACCACCCGTCACCTGCGCGGTGGAACCGGGTCCGGTGATCACGCTGAACGCCTCGATCATGCCGATGATGGTGCCGAACAGACCAAGCAACGGCGCGATGGTCACGGTCGTATCCAACACCCACAGCCGCGCGAGATCTTCGGGCTTGCGGCCATGATCTCCTCCTCCAGATGCAACTCCATTTCCTCCGAAGTCTCGCCGCGCGAGGCAACGGCCGTGGAGATCAAGTGGCCTTGCAGCGTATCCTCCTTGGTGCTCGCCAGGCTCTGCAACCCGGCAATGCCCTGATACGGCACCTGGCGCAGCTTGTTATGAATATCCTTGCCCTGGGCGAGAACCTTCTTGAGAACATAGAGACGCTCGATGATGACGATGAGCGCGATGAGCAACACCACCGCCATCACGATCATCAATCCCCGGAAACTTTTACCGCGTGGATGATTTCTTGCATTTATAGATACTCCTTAAGCCGTTCTGGCTTGACCAAAATGAGGTTGAAGTTGCGGCACTGCGTTAATCAACGCCGCCGTATATGGGTTCTGTGGCGCTGAGATCAGCGCCGAGGTATCATTCAGTTCCACAATCCGCCCGGCATTCAGCACCGCGATCCGGTCCGCCATATAGCTCACCACCGCGAAGTCGTGACTGATGAGGATATATGAAAACCCGTGGCGCAGAGAGAGATCTTTCAAAAGATTGAGCAGCATGGCCTGGGTCGAGACATCCAGCGCGGAGGTCGGTTCATCCAGAACCATCAACGAAGGCTCGGCGGCCAGCGCCCGCGCGATGGCGATGCGCTGCGCCTGACCGCCGGAAACAGCGCCTGGAAACCGTGCCGCCATTTCCGGGTTCAGCCCCACCTGGCCGAGCAATTCCCGCACTCGTGCTGCCAGTTCCACGGTCCTCAGCCGCCCCGCCAGCCGCAATGGCTCGGCGATGATCTCGCCGATCGTCATGCGCGGATTCATGCTCTCCCGCGGATCCTGAAACACCACCTGGATCTTCCGCCGCAGTTCCCGCCGCGCCATGCTGGTCAGAGTTTTGAAATTCCGCCCGTCCAGCAAAACTTCGCCATCGTAGCGAACCATTTGCAAAACCGCCCGGCCCAGAGTGGATTTTCCGGACCCGCTCTCTCCCACCACACCCAGGCATTCACCTTTGCCGAAGGAAAGCGTCACATCCGCCAGGGATGGCACCACCTTCCGCCCTTGCCCAAACCACGGCCGCGCCGCGGCGTAACGCACGGTTAAATCCTGCACATCCAGCAAGGGCGAAAACCTTTGCCTGGGCCCCGGCACATAACTTTCGGCATAAGGTTTGGCACTCGTCGGCAGCGGGTAAAGGCACGCCGCCATGGTGCCACCCGCAATATCAGCCGGCGGGTAAGCCGCATGGCAAACCTCTTGCGCATAGGTGCAGCGCGGCGCGAAACGGCAGCCCGGCGGGCGGCTTTCGGGCTCCGGCAGATTTCCAGGAATATTCTGCAATCTTTTCTGCCCCAATCGCGCCACCGCGCCCAGCAATGCCTCGGAATACGGGTGACGCGGATGGCCGAAAAACGCCGCCGCCTTGCCCCATTCCACCGAACGCCCGGCATAGAGCACGTGAATCGCATCAGCATGTTCCTGCACCACGGAAAGATCATGCGTCACGAACAGCACCGCCATGTTGCGGTCGCGCCGCAGCCGCGCGATCAACTCCATGATCTGCCGCGCAATCAGCGGGTCTAGCCCCGTCGTCGGCTCATCCGCAATCAGCAATTGCGGCGAGCACGCCAAGGCCATCGCAATCATCACGCGCTGACGCATGCCGCCGGAGAATTGATGCGGATAATCGTCCAATCGCGTCTCTGGGCTGGGAATCCCCACCTCACCAAGCAGCTCCAGCGCCTTGGCACGCGCTTGCGCTTTACTGCCACCCTGGTGCACCCGCCACGCCTCGCCAATCTGCACCGCCACGGTGTGGCTTGGGTTCAGCGCCGCCAGCGGATTCTGGAACACCATGCCCACGCTTCGGCCGCGCATTTCGCGCATCCGCGTCTCGCTTGCCTGCACCAGATTTTCGCCATTCAGCAGAATCTCGCCCTGGATCTTGGCACCTGGCGGCAGCAGCCGCATGATCGCCAGCGCCGCAATGGTCTTGCCGGAACCGCTCTCCCCCACCAGCCCCAGCATCTCCCCCGGTGCGATGCTCAGGTTGAAATCATCAAGAATCGCCACATCCTGGCCACTGCGCTTCAACGTTACTGAGGCGCCTTTAATTTCCAGCACCGCGCTCATCGTGCATTCCCCCATAGGCGCAACAACCCCTGCCCGGTGAGTGAAGCCGCGAGTAGCGAACCGAATACCAATAACCCCGGTGGCAGAATCAGCCACCACGGATTCAGCGCCGCGATATCCAGGGCACTTTGCAACAAGCTACCCCAGCTTTCCTGCGGCGGCTGCACGCCCAGGCCGAGGAAGGACAGCGCCGAAATCGTCAGAATCGAATCACCGATCATGAACGTGCCATTCACCACCAATATCGGCGCGATCACGCGGATCAGATGCACGCGTGCCAGATAGAGCCGCGACGCACCTGATTGCTCCGCCGCCAGAATGAAGTCCCGGCCGCGCTGGGCCAGCACCTCATTGCGCACCAACCGCGCCAGGCTGGGCCAGGAGATGAAACCCAACAGTAAGATCAAGTTGAAGTTGGACTGCGGCACCAGCGCCGCGAAGAACAGAAGCACGATTAAGCTTGGCAGCGCCAGGAACACATCCAACAGCCGCATCAACACTTTATCCAGCCAGGATGGGCCAAGCCCAGAGACGAACCCATAGGCAACGCCAACGGCAAAGGCCAGCACCGCCGCCGGCAACGCCACCACCAATGTGGCGAACCCGCCAGAGAGCAACAAGGCCAACGCATCGCGCCCCAACTCATCAGTACCAAATGGAAACGCGGCACTGGGCGGCTGCAACGCCGCTGCTGGGTGAATGGTATAGGGGTCCACCGTGTAAATAAACGGTGCAACGAAGCCGGAAAACAGAATCAACGCGGCCAGCGTCAGCCCCGCCACCAAAGTAAATCCGCCGGAAAACCGGCTGCCCACCGCACGGGTTGGGCTCACAAGCATCGCCTCACTCATAGCTCGCCCTCGGGTCAAGAAGTCCATTCACAAGGTCGGCGAGCAAATTTCCAATCACGGTCAACACACCT
>JAGXAE010000234.1 GCA_018971725.1 Pseudomonadota bacterium
ATCCGATGGAACGCGCTCCTCAAGACGCACAAAACTGAAAAGCTCGTCACCAGAACCAGACCGACCACGCATCCTATCCTCCAGTCAGGAGAATGGAATCAGTCATATCAAAGAAATGCAAGCGTTTTGCAGCAGCCTGCTAGAGCCGCAGGCAGCCCATAGCCGCATTGCCCTGTGCTTATATGTCGCGCCATAGCCACAGGCTATAACCCAGCGGCAAATCCGAAGCATGGAGCGCGCTCATGACAGCCGATGCCCTTCAATCCCCGAAAACAAAAGTCACAGCTTTGCCCGGGGACGGTATCGGCCCCGAGGTTATGGACGCCACCATCAAGATACTGGCCGCCGCTGAGGCCCCCATCGAGTGGGAATTCGCGGAAGCCGGCGCCAAGGCGTTCGAGCGTGGGGTGGTCACCGGCGTGCCGCGTGAAACGCTGGATAGCATCGGCGGCAACGGGCTGGCGCTGAAATCCCCGCTGGAAACCCCCATCGGCTATGGCGGCAAATCCGCCAATGTGACGATGCGCAAATATTTCGAGCTTTACGCCAATATCCGCCCGGTGCGCGAACTGCCCGGCATCCAGACGCCGTTTTCCGGCCGCGGCATTGACATGGTGATCGTGCGTGAAAACGTCGAAGACGTGTACGCGGGCATCGAGCATATGCAGACCACCACGGTTGCGCAGTGCCTGAAGCTGATGACCTCCCCTGGCTGTGAACGCATCATCCGCGCCGCCTTTGGCGTGGCCATGGCCGAGGAGCGCCAGGCCGTGACCGTGGCCCACAAGGCGAACATCATGAAGCTCACCGAGGGCATGATGAAGCGCATGGGCGAGAAGGTGGCCCGCGAATATCCGGGCATCAAGGCCGGGCAGGTGATCATCGATAACTGCGCCCACCAGCTCGTCATCCGCCCTGAGGCGTATGATGTCATCGTCACCTCCAACATGAATGGCGACATCATCTCCGACCTCGCGGCCGGGCTGGTCGGCGGGCTTGGCATCGCGCCCTCCTCCAATCTCGGCGACCAGGTGGCGATGTTCGAGGCGGTGCATGGCTCCGCGCCGGATATCGCGGGCAAGGACATGGCCAACCCAACCGCCCTGCTTTCAGCCGCCATCATGCTGCTTCGCCATATCGGCGCGTTCGACGTGGCGGAGACAGTGGAGCAAGCGCTATTCGTGACGCTGGCCGAGGGCCGCAACCTTACCGGCGATCTAGCCCCGCGCGGCCATGGTGTGGGCACCAAGGCTTTCACCGATCAGGTGATCGCCAATCTCGGCCGCAGTTCGGCCATGAAATCCCGTACCTACAAGAAGCTGGAACTCACTGCCTGGCCAAAACTGACCGCGCATATGGAGCCCGCCACCCGCGAACTGGTGGGGATCGACGTATTTCTGGAAACCGATCAGGACGCCGAGACACTGGGCAAGACGCTGGAGCAAATCTCCGAGTACAGCCCCTTCACCCTCACCGGCATCTCGAACCGCGGTGTCACCGTCTATCCACCCACGGGCGGACAGACCTTTCTGGTGGACCATTTCGCCGCGCGCTTCATGCTGAAGCAACCGATCTCACTGGCTGCCAACCGGAGCGAAGGCCAGCCGGAAATCTCCTATCTGGTGCAGCGCATCGGGGCGAAATTCACCTGGATGCATATCGAGAAGCTGCAACGCTTCGACGGCAAAGACGCATTCGAGCGCCCGCAAGGCGAAGGCTGAAACGAAAAAAGGCCCCTTAAGGGGCCTTTTGCCGGCAAAAACCTCTCAGATCAGCTGCGTGTTCAGCAGATCTTCCATGTCGCTGGTATGGGTTTCCTCATCGGCGAGGATTTCGTCCAGAATCGCGCGGGTTTTTGGGTCATCCGCGAAATGAGCTAAAAGCTCGCGGTACAATTCGATCACGCATTGCTCGGCGGCGAGATTTTCCGCGAACAATCTCGGCAGGCAACCCTTGGAGGCCTCCGGCGCTATATGCCGCAGCGCCAGGCCTGGGGCAAAATAATCCGGCTTGCCGCCCAGCTCAGTAATGCGATCGGCCAAGCGTACCATATGGTTGCGCTCATCGGCGGCCTGGGCGGCACATTCGGTCGCCACCCACTCATTCTCTAACCCATCTGCGGAAACGGCGATCAAGCTATAGCGCAGCACGCAGGCAATTTCGGCGGACATGGCGGCCTGTAGCAGCCCCACCGGCTCGGCGGAGCACGCCATCATCGCCTGGGCCGAAACACGCAAACGCTTCACATCGGCCAGAAAATGGTTTTCGCCGATCGCGCCATGCTCCATCATAT
>JAGXAE010000235.1 GCA_018971725.1 Pseudomonadota bacterium
TAATCGGGTTGATATCCCCGCGCAGGACGCAATTGAACCAGATATTGGTCCCTGGCCCCACCCGCACATCGCCAATCAGCACCGCCGTGGGTGCAATCCAGGCCGTGGGGTCGATCTGCGGTTTCAGATTGCCCAGCGCGTAAAGCAGCCCGCCCGGGCGTTGCGCCTCACCCATTCTCCATCCCCAGCATCAGTTTAATGTTCTGCACGGCGGCGCCGGATGCGCCCTTGCCGAGATTATCCAGCCGGGCAATGAGCACCGCCTGCTCCGCATCCTCGTTGGCGGTCACGAAAATCTCCAGCCTATTGGTGTTGTTCAGCGCCTGCGGGTCCAAATTCTCGCCCCAGATGCCGCGATGCACGGAAATTGTCTCCGCCCCGGCGTAATACTCCGCATAAGCTTCGGCCAGCTGCACGGCACTGCCCGCCTTGGCGAGCTGATCAAGATGCAGCGGAATGCATACCAGCATGCCCTGCGCGAAATGCCCGACGGACGGCACGAAAATCGGCGCGCGGGAAAGCCCGCCATAGCGCATGATCTCCGGCAGATGCTTATGCTTCAGGCCCAGTGCGTAAAGCTCGAAAGCCGGGCCGCCAGCGGCCTCATGCTCCGCGATCATGGCTTTACCGCCGCCGGAATAGCCGGAAACGGCGTTGATCGAGAGACGCGCTTCCGCCGTCAGCAAACCCAGCGCCATGAGCGGGCGCAGAAGTGCGATGGCCCCGGTGGCGTAGCAGCCGGGATTGGCAACACGGGCGGCCCCCGCGATCTTTTCCGCCTGCCCCGGCATCAGCTCCGCGAAACCATATTCCCAGCCCGGCGCCACACGGTGAGCGGTGCTGGCGTCCAGAATTCGCGCGCCTTGCGGGGCAATGGCAACCGCTTCGCGCGCGGCATCATCCGGCAGGCACAGCACGGTAAGGTCGGCGCGGCCCATCGCCTCGGCGCGGGCCTCGCTGTCCTTGCGGCGGGCTTCCGGCAAGGTGACAAGAGAGAAGCCGCCAGCCTGTTCAAGCCGCTGGGCGATGCCGAGCCCGGTGGTGCCAGCCTGGCCGTCTATGAAGATGCGCGAACTCATGGCGCCTCTCTTATCATGGCGGGGGCATCATGCTAGGGCACCGGCAGCCTAGAACAGGGAAACCAGATATGTCCGAACAAGCCGGCCTGCCGCCGCAACCGCTGATGCTGAACATCCAGTACACCAAGGATCTTTCCTTTGAAGTGCCCGGCGCGCCCGGCATCTTCACGCAGCTGCGTGCCCAGCCGCATGTGAACCTGAACCTGGACGTGCAGGTGCGCCGCATCGAGGAGAACCAGACCGTGTTCGAGGTGACTCTGGCCATTCGCGCCGAGGGCACGACCGAGGCGCCGAAATCCGCCGGCGGCACGCAGGAAAAGCCGCCCGTCGTGTTCATCGCCGATCTCTCCTATTCTGGCGTGTTTACGCTGAACGGCATCCCGGAAAATCAGCAGGAGCCGATTTTGCTCGTGGAATGCCCGCGCCTGCTGTTCCCCTTCGCCCGCAACATCCTGGCGGATGTGACCCGCGACGGCGGCTTCCCGCCGGTTCTGCTGGGGCCGATCGACTTCGTGGGCCTTTGGCAGCAGCGCCGTGCCGCGGCCAATGGCCCGATGGCAAACGCCTAAATAGCACTGGGAAAAGCGGGGGCGCCCGGTTTTCCCTTTAATAATCAGGCGTTGCTGAACCCGTCCGGGTTCGGCTCCGCCGTACGGGACTGATGGCGCAAAAACTCCAGCACGGCCTTGGTGTCCCAGTTCGCCGCGCCATCCAAGCGGGCCACCGCCTTGCCGGCGGCATTCACAACGAGGGTGACGGGAATGCCGTCGGTCTGCATCATGTCCAGATCATCCCCCGATGGATTTACCAATATGGGCAAATCCTTGATCCCTTCCTGCTCGAAATAACGGCGCACGGCGGAAACGCCGTCCACATCAATTGAAATAGGCAGGATCAGCCCGCCGAAGTGCCTCAACTTGGGCGCCATGGCGGCAAAGGTCGGCAGTTCCGCCTTGCATGGCGGGCACCAGGTGGCCCAAAGATTCACCAGCATCACATGGCCCTTGAAGTTTGCCAAAGTGAGGCGCCTGCCGCGCGCGTCGTGAAACACCAGAGGTGGCGGGTCAACGGGCGCGAAAGCATTCCATCCGGTGGCGGCATCCGGCAAGTCGTATGAATCGGTTTGCGCATCAGCGCGATTGCTCAAGCCAGCGCCCAAGGCTAAGGCAGGGGCGGCGGCGATAAGCGACCGTCGCATGAGTGAAGGG
>JAGXAE010000060.1 GCA_018971725.1 Pseudomonadota bacterium
GGCCGGGGACGGGCAGGTATCTCTTGGCAACACGGTTGTAAAGGGCAACGCGCGCAAGGTGCGGCGTATCGGTAATGGGCAGGTGATCGCCGGCTTCGCCGGGGCCACGGCTGATGCCTTCACCCTTTTGGAACGGCTGGAAGCAAAGTTGGAGCGGTTTCCCGCACAGCTTGAGCGCGCCTGCGTGGAACTGGCGAAGGACTGGCGGACGGACCGCTACCTGCGCCGGCTGGAGGCGATGTTGATCGTCGCGGATAAAGACCGTGGCTTCACCATCACCGGCAATGGCGATGTGCTGGAGCCAAATGATGGCATCATCGCCATCGGTTCCGGCGGCAATTACGCGCTTTCCGCCGCTCGCGCCCTCATCACGGTGCCAGACCTCACGGCCGAGGAAATCGCCCGCCGGGCGATGAAGATCGCCGCTGATATCTGCATCTACACCAACGAAAACCTGGTTGTTGAAACAATCTAAATGGATATTCCCGTTTATTCTCCTCGCGAGATCGTCTCCGAGCTCGACCGCTTCATTATTGGCCAGAACGACGCCAAGCGCGCCGTGGCCATCGCTTTACGCAACCGCTGGCGCCGGCAGCAATTGCCGGAGGAGTTGCGCGACGAGGTGGTGCCGAAAAACATCCTGATGATCGGGCCCACCGGCTGCGGCAAAACCGAGATCGCTCGTCGCCTCGCCAAGCTGGCACAGGCGCCCTTCCTGAAAGTGGAAGCCACGAAATTCACCGAGGTCGGCTATGTCGGCCGCGATGTGGAGAGCATCGTGCGTGATCTGGTGGAAGCCTCCATCACCATGCTGCGCGAGCAGAACCGCAAGAGCGTTGAAGCGAAAGCGGAACTGAATGCCGAGGAACGCCTTATCACCGCGCTGGTGGGCGAGGGCGCGTCCGCTGACACGCGGGTGAAATTCCGCCGCATGCTCCGCGCTGGCGAGCTTGAGGACAAGGAGATCGAAGTCGCTATTACCGAATCCCAGGGTACGCCCATCGGCATGATGGATATTCCCGGCATGCCCCCCGGCTCAGGCGCTATCAACCTCAGCGACATGATGAAGAACATGTTCGGCCGCCAGCCGCATAAAAAGAAGATGCTGGTGCCGGATGCCCGCAAGGCCCTGGCGCGCGAGGAAGCTGACAAGCTGCTGGATACCGATGCCCTCACCAAGGACGCGGTGGCCCATGCCGAGCAGAACGGCATCGTGTTTCTGGATGAGATCGACAAGATCTGCGCCCATACCGAGGGTGGCTATCGCGGCGGCGACGTCTCGCGCGAAGGCGTGCAACGCGATTTGCTGCCATTGATCGAGGGCACAACCGTTTCCACCAAATATGGTCCGGTGAAGACCGATTATATCCTCTTCATTGCCTCCGGCGCGTTCCATGTCGCCAAGCCTGCGGATTTGCTGCCGGAGCTGCAAGGCCGCTTGCCCATCCGCGTGGAGCTGAACTCGCTCTCCCGCGATGACTTCAAGCGCATCCTCACCGATACCGAGCATTCGCTGCTGAAGCAGTATGTGGCGCTGCTGGGCACGGAAAGCGTGAACCTGGAATTCGCGGATGATTCCGTGGAGGCCATCGCCTCCTTGGCCTTCGATATCAACGAGCGGGTCGAGAATATCGGTGCCAGGCGTCTCGCCACCGTTATCGAGCGGCTGCTGGAGGAGATTTCCTTCTCTGCCACAGACCGTTCAGGCGAGAAGATCACCATCGACGCGCCCTATGTGAATGAGCGCGTGGCTCCGCTGGCCTCCAAGGGCGATTTGTCGCGGTTCATTCTTTAAGTTCGTGAAGAAGGGGGCGTTCGCCCCCCTTTTTCATGCCGGATTGGCGGCGCGGGCAAAAGGGAGCAAAAGCCTGAGCATGAATTTCCGTCTCGCGGGTTTCCTCACGGCGGTGGTTGCGGCTGCGGTCCTGGGGGTGGCGTATTTCGCGCAATACCGGCTGCACTACGTGCCCTGTGAATTATGTTTGTGGGAGCGTTGGCCCTACCGCATTGTCATTCTGCTCGGGCTGCTGGCTTTGCTTACCGGCGGCGGGCTGGCCCGCGCCCTTGTGGCGCTTGCCGGGTTGGTGATGCTGGCTGGCACTGCCATCTCCGGGGTGCATGTGGGGGTGGAATTCCGCTGGTGGCCATCACCGCTGCCGGAATGCAACGGCGTTCTTACCCCCGGCGCCGCGCTGCCGCTAACCCCCGGCGTCCCATGCGACTGGCCGGTGCACCTCATCTCCGGTTTTCCCATGTCGATGGCGCAGATGGATTTCTGCTTCACGATCATATTCGCCGCGCTATTATTCTGGATGGCAACGCGGCCGGACAGGAGGCGCACATGAACGAGACGACCAAGCGTTACATCCGTGTGGACCATGCCGGCGAATACGGCGCTGAACGTATTTATGCTGGGCAGCTTGCGGTGCTGGGCCGCGGGCCGAAAGGCGATCTGCTGCGCCACATGCTGGAACAGGAAACCGTGCATAAAGAGAAGTTCGAGCAACTGATTGCGGAACGCGGCGTGCGCCCCACCGCCATGCTGCCGCTCTGGCACGTCGCTGGTTTCGCTCTCGGCGCACTCACCGCCGCCATGGGTGAGAAAGCCGCCATGGCCTGCACCGTGGCGGTGGAGGAAACCATCGATGCCCATTACGCCGCTCAGCGCGACGCGCTCGGCCCGGATGAGGCCGAGTTGAAGGACACGATCGAAGCCTTCCGTCTCGAAGAACTTGAACACCGTGACACCGGCCTTGCCCATGGCGCCGAACAGGCTCCGGCCTATAAGCTGCTCACCGGCCTCATCAGGTTCGGCTGCAAGGCCGCCATCCGCATCAGCGAAACGGTCTGACTCCAAGGCGCTGCCCCGCATGGCAGTATCCCGGTCATAATCGCTGTCTATCCTCAACGCTTTAGCTTAGGGAGCGGATATGTCTGCCAGCTTGGCCGTTGCTCCGCTTCAGGATGGTTTGCCGCGCCCTGCCAGGCTGCGGGCCATGGCGGCCGTGGCCATGGCCGTGCTGCTTTCCGTGCTGGATTATGCGGTGGTCAACATCGCCATGCCCGAGATCGCGCGCGCTATCCACACCACGGCGTCAGCCTCCATCTGGGTCATCAACGCCTATCAGCTTGCCAATGTAACGTCGCTGCTGCCCGTGGCGCGGCTGGGCGAAAAATTCGGCCATGCCCGCATGTGCCGCATCGGGCTTGTGATGTTCGTGGTCGCCTCGCTGCTATGCGCCATGTCGCAGACATTGCCGGAACTGGCGGTGGCAAGGGCCCTGCAAGGGCTTGGCGGCGCCTGTATTCTGGGCGTGAACGCGGCGCTGGTGCGCTATATCTACCCATCGGAGCTGCTCGGGCGCGGCATTGCGCTTAATGGGTTGATCATCGCGCTGGGCGTGGCGCTGGGGCCTTCCGTAGGTGCGGCCGTGCTCTCCGTGGCCAATTGGAAATGGCTGTTTCTTATCAACCTGCCCTTTGGCGGTTTGGCGTTTTGGTTTGCGCTCACGGCTTTGCCGCAAACCCCGCGCGTGAATGTAAAATTCGATTCGCTGAGCACCGCGCTGCTGGCGCTGGCGCTTGGCGGCATTGTCGTGGGCGGCGATCATTTCGCCCAAGGCAGTGGCGGGGTGGTGGGCATCGGGCTGCTCGCCCTTGGCATTGTTGCCATGGTCTTGCTGGTCCGGCTGCAACTCTCCCGCACCCATCCGCTGCTGCCGGTGGATCTGCTGGCGCGCGGCGGCTTCGCGGCGGCGTTCGCCACGGGGTTCCTCTCATTCCTCGCCTCCAATTTCTTCATCATCTCGATGCCATTCAACCTGACCGATGTGCTGCATCGCGGCCCGGTGGAAACCGGCATCGTCATCACCGCTTGGCCTTTGACCATTGTGCTCACCGCGCCCTTGGTTGGGCGGCTGGCGGACCGCTACCCGGCGGCGTTCCTCTCAACCCTCGGCATGATGATCCTCAGCCTCGGTTTCCTGCTTCTGCGCCTGCTGCCGGCGGCACCGTCGGATATCAACATCGCCTGGCGCATCGCTTTGGCCGGGGCCGGATTTTCCCTGGCGCAGCCGCCCAACAACAAAGCCATGCTGTTGAATGCGCCGCAAGCGCGCCTGGCCGGTGCCAGCGGTATGATCTCCGTGACCCGCCTGCTCGGCCAGACCATCGGCGGCATGCTGGTGGCCATCACGCTTGGTCTTGCCCATCCCGCGCCCACCAGAACCTGTTTGGCTTTCGCATCATTCGCCGCGTTCCTGGCGGCGGTGGCCAGTGGCTTGCGCCTGCTCGCCAAAACCGGGCGCGGCATGGAAGGTTAGCACCTCACGGCTGTTGGTGAATCGAAAAGAAATAAGCTAACACTCCCGCTGGAAAGTCTGGCATCGCGGAGGGACGGGTTCATGACAGTACAACTTGGCGAGCGGCAAACCGGGTTCGATACAAACAAGCTTGGATTCCCCAGCATCGATGCCTGCATGGCCATCGTCGTGGTGCTGCCCGAAGGCTTGTACGGTTATCACTCCTTCGGCGGGGAGGTTGCCAGTTCCTGGACCAAGATCATTCCCAAGTTCAAGGATTTCATCGAAGGCAAGGGCGGCAATCTGGCCAATGCCACAAGGCTTTATGGCATCACGCATCTCAGCAAGCGCGGCTGGCGGGCTGGGGCGCGCAAGGAGGTATGGACGGAGGAGCTTGCCGCATATGCCACCGGCCTCGGCCTCACCTGCCGAATCTCCGGTTATAATTTGGATGATGCCGTGGGCAAGTTTCACACAAGCGGCAAATCAGCTTATGTCGAGTTCGAAAAATTCGGCTCAAAATGCGATGTCAGTGTGCAGACATGGGATAGTGTCATCCACACCACTCTTAAAGCCAGCCAGAACCCCTGGGGCGATGACATCAAGACAATTCAAGGCGGCAATCTTACCGCTGTGCAGGGAGATATTTTTGATCCCGTTACCGCGAAGGCATTACGGAAGATCAGCAAGACCAAGCTGCAAGGTTAGCTCAGCGCCTCGGCGCAGGCATCCAGTATCGCGTCGCAATCCATCTCATATTCCCGGTAAAGCTCCGCCACGGTGCCGGACTGGCCGAAATGGTCCGGCCCCAACGCCATCACCTTCTGCCCCCGCACGGCACCCAGCCAGGAATGCGCCGCCGGATGCCCGTCCAGCACCGTCACCAGCGCCGCGCCCGGCGCCAGTGGCGCCAAAATCTCCTCGATATGCGTTTTGGCTTTCACCCCTTCGCGCCTCTGGCGCTGTGCCGCGCGCCAACCCGCATAAAGCCGGTTGGGGCTGGTAATCGCCAGCAGCCCGGCGCCCGGCACCTCATCGCGAATCTGCGCGAAGGCTTTTTCCGCCTCCGCCGCCACCGCGCCTTGGTAAGCAATTGCCAACGCCGCGCCTGGCTCCGGCGGGGTAATCCAATGCGCCCCGGCGATCACCTGCGCTTTATCCAGCGTGCGCGCGGGTTGCGTCAGCGCCAGGTTGGAAAGCCGCAGCCACACCGCCGAGCCTTCCGGCCGCTGCATATATTCAAACGCGTGGCGCATCAGAATGCGCAATTCGTCGCAATAGGCTGGTTCGAATGTCGCAAGCCCGCCCTGCACAATTCCCAGCAGTGGGGTGTTGGTGGATTGGTGCTGCCCGCCCTCGGCCGCCAGCGTGATGCCGGAAGGTGTAGAGACCAGCAGAAACCGGGCATCCTGATAACAGGCGTAATACAGCGCGTCATGGCCGCGATTCACGAATGGGTCATACACCGTGCCCACCGGCAGCAGCCTTGCGCCATAAAGCTCATGCGCCATCCCCGCCGCGCCCAGAAGCGAGAACAGGCTCTGCTCGGCAATGCCCAGTTCGATATGCTGGCCATCGGGATGCATCTCCCGGCGGGCCAGCGAGGCGACGTTATTCTTGCGAAACACGTCCTCCTGGGCCTTGCGCGCGAACATGCCGCGCCGGTTGATCCAGGAGGTGAGGTTGGTGGAGGTGGCCACATCCGGGCTCGCGGTCACAATCGCCTGAGAGAGCGCTTTGCTGTCGCCCTGGGCGCGGCCGATCTCGGAGAGAATTTCACCAAATCCGCTCTGCGTGCTCATCCGCCGCCCGGCAGTGCGCGGGCCGGGTAAGGCGGCTGGCACTTCCACCGTAGGTGCTGTCAGCCGCCGCCCGGCGGGGGAAAGCGGCTGGGCGTAAGGCGCGCTTTCCAGCAGCCGCGCCACTCCCGCAGAATCCTCCAATCCCTCCAGCCGGTCCCATTCATGGCCGGGGCGAATCTTCATCGCCATGCGAAATTCGTCCATCTGCTCGGGCGTCATCATTCCGGCGTGGTTGTCCTTATGTCCGGCCAAAGGCAGCCCGTTGCCCTTGATCGTATGCGCCAGAAACAGTGTCGGCTGGTCGGTGGTTGCCGCCTGGGCGAAGGCCCCGGTCAGCACGCCAAGATCATGCCCGGCCAGATTGGTCATCAGCGCCGCCAGCTCGCTATCGCTCAACGGATCGATGATCGCGCGTACCCCTCGGCTCTTGCTCATGTCGCGAAGCAGCGCCTCGCGCCAGGCTGGTCCGCCCTGAAAGGTAAGGGCGGAATAAACCGAGTTCGGGCAGTCATCCAGCCAACCGCGCAAGGAAGAGCCGCCGGGCCTGGTGAATGCCTCCTGCAATCGCCTGCCATAGCGCAGCGTCTGTACCCGCCAGCCCATATCGCGGAACAGCCCTTCAAACCGGCCGAACTGCCGGTCAGGCATCACTGAATCCAGGCTTTGGCGGTTGCAATCCACCACCCACCACACGTCGCGCACGTCATGCTTCCAGCCTTCCAGCAGGGCCTCGTAGATATTGCCCTCATCCAGCTCGGCATCGCCAGCCACGGCCACATTGCGCGTTCGCTTTGTACCGGGGGGCACCATCTCATGCGTCTGCACATAGTCCTGAATCAGCGCGGAGAAGCTGGTGATCGCCACCCCAAGCCCCACAGAACCCGTGGAGAAATCGATCTCCGCGCCGTCCTTGGCGCGGGAGGGATAGGCTTGCGCCCCACCCAACTGCCGGAAATGCTCCAGCTTCTCGCGGCTCTGCCGGCCGAAAAGGTAATTAACGGCGTGCAGCACCGGTGACGCATGCGGCTTCACCGCCACCCGGTCCTGCGGGCGCAGCGCGTCGAAATAGAGTGTTGTCATGATAGTGGTGACAGAGGCGCAGGAGGCCTGGTGCCCGCCGATTTTCTCCGCCGTTGGGTTGGGGCGGATATTATTGGCGTTGTGGATGATCCAGGCTGAGAGCCACAGTAATTTGCGCTCGATAGCGGTGAGCGTTTCCAATTTGCCGGTGCCGTGCTCCCACTGGCTCATATCGTTCATGCAGGCACTATAATGCGTTTCCGGTTTCGGTAAAACGCGTTCCCCGCCCGGCCGGGCGGGGTTTGGCGCGGGCCGGGCTTAATTGCCGTAAATGGAGCCGGCGATAATGCTGGCGATAATGCCGCTGGCAATGGCGATCATGATGAACTGGTCGCCGGAACGGACCCACTCATAGCCGGGCGGTGGGGCGTGCAGGTGGTAGCGGTCCCAGTCGTCATGGCCAATCACCTCGCGCTGGCGGTCGAAATGATCACCCCGGGCCCAACGTCCATTCGAGCCGCTTGGGCCGTTATGGTAGCCACCATGATCATCCTCGTGGCCCATATTGCCGGGCCCCATCGGACCGCGCTGGCTATCATGATACTGCTGCGGGCCGTGGTCCTGTTGGTACTGCTGCGGGCCGTGGTCCTGTTGGTACTGCTGTGGACCGTGGTCCTGCCCGCCCGGGCCCATTTGGCCGTGGGCATCATCGTGCTGATACTGGCCGGGCGTCGGCTGGGCCAAAGCGGGGCCCGCCAGAAGGGCCAGCGCGGCGACGCCGGAAAGAAGTGTTCTAGTAAAGCGCATGATCGCGTTCTCCTGTTAATGTAACAGTAATGGTGAGCGAGTGTGACCTTTCCAGGCCATGCGCAGCTGAAATTGTGATAAATCTTTTCTCATTTTTGGCGAGACCATGGCGTCATTCTTGCGCCAGCCTGCCCAGCAGAGGCGGCAGATCCTCCGCCAGCATGCCCGGTCCGGCCTCGTTCGCGGCCTCGCCATGCAGCCATACCCCGGCGCAGGCGGCGGGGAAGGGCGCCATGCCGCGGGCCAGCAGGGCGGCGATCAACCCTGCCAGCACGTCCCCCGTGCCGCCAGTGGCCAGCCAGGGCGGGGCGTTGGCGTTGACCGCAGCCACACCGTCCGGTGCCGTGATTACCGTATCAGGCCCTTTCAGCACCACCACGGCGCCGGTAAGTTCTGCGGCGCGGCGCGCGGCAGCCAGCTTGTCCGGGCCGATGGGGCCGAACAGCCGGGTGAATTCCCCTTCATGCGGTGTAATCACGGCAACACCGCGCAGCCGTTCCGGCGCCCCGGCGCAGGCAGTCAGCGCATCCGCGTCCGCGAGAATCGCCAGGCCCGGCGCCGCTAGCACTTTGCCCAGCGCGGTACTGGCCGCCGCCACGCCCAGCCCCGGGCCAACTACCCATGTCTTCCGCCGTTCGTCTTGCAACAGCTCGTCCAAGGGTTCGCGCCGCAGCAATATCCCGGCTTCCGGCAAGGTTGCGGCATCCTCCGCCGCGATGCTCACCATGCCCGCCCCCGCGCGCCGTGCCGCCATGGCCGCCAGGCGCGCCGCCCCCGGTAGCGTGCCGGAAAGGATGGTCACGTCGCCGTTGCTATATTTATGCCCCGTGGCGCTGCGTTGCGGCAGGCGGAACAAGGCCGGGCCGTTTTCCCAGGTGTCTGGTCTCACTTGCCCGATGATCGCATCCGCCATCCCGATGTCGCGCAGCAACACCTCACCGCACAAAGCCCGGCCGGGGAACAGCAGATGCCCCGGCTTCTTGCGCACGAAGGTGACGGTGAATTCCGCCTGGGGGGCATAGCCGCGTATTTGCCCGGTGCCGCCATCCAGCCCAGAGGGAACATCCACCGCCACGATCCGCCTGGCCGCCTTCAGCAGGGCGATGGTCCGCTCGTCCAGACCCCGCGAGAGCCCGGCCCCGAAAATCGCGTCGATCACCAGGTCCGCCCGCGCCGCATCCTCTGGCGTCGCATCCCGGAAATCACGCAGCTTCACCGGCCAGCCTTCCTGGGCCAGATAGCATGCGGCCACCTGGCCATCCCCGCCATTATTCCCCGGCCCCGCCAGCACCAGCACGGGCACTTTCCTGCAACGCTGCATGATACTGCGTGCCACGGCCCGCCCGGCGGCCTGCATGAGCGCGTCCGGGTTTCCGGCCAACGCGTCCGCCCGGCCCATTTGCGTGGGGGTGAGCAGGGCGCCTGCAAAATTCTCTGGCCGTTCAAAGGAATATGCCATTTACTGCACCTGCACAGAAAGAGGCTGCTGATATGGGAAAGATCATCGCGGTTGCACAGCAAAAAGGTGGTGCGGGCAAGACCATGATCGCGGCCCAGTTTGGCGTGGCGTTGGCGGAGAACGCAAGGGTGGCGCTGCTGGATATCGACCCGCAAGGCAGCCTGACCACCTGGGGCCGGCTGCGTGCCTCCGCGCCCAAGGCCGCACCGGGGATGGAGGTGCTCACCATCTCCGGCTGGCGCCTTGCCAATGAACTGGAAAAGCTGAAATCCACCCATGATTACGTGCTGGTCGACACCCCGCCTGTGATCGACAGTGATGCCCGCCGGGCGATTCGCGGCGCGGATCTGGTGCTGGTGCCGCTCAACCCCGCCCCGCCGGATTTATGGGCCGCCGAGGGCACCTTGAAGTTGGCGGCGGAGGAGCGCCGCCCGGCGGCATTATTGTTCAACCGTGCTCCCGCCGCCTCCCGGCTGCGCAAACGTCTGGAAGCCGAGATCGCGGCGCGGCGGCTCAACCTTCTGCCCACGGCCCTGGCCAACCGCGCAGGTTATGCCAACGCTTTCGCCGAAGGGCTTGGTGTTACCGAGGCGGGGCCCGCCACCCAGGCGGCGGAGGAGCTGCGTGCCGTCGTGCAGGCGATGCTGACGCTGTTGGGCGCGTCAGGGTGAAAGAAACTACTGTTTGCTGACTCAAAAGTGCAAAAAAGATCATATTCGGGGCTTGTCAGCTTGCCGCTTTTCCGCCACAAATCGGCTCGCGACATATATAACCGTCGGCAATTGCTCCAAAAAAGAGCGAAAGTTGAGCGGGACAATAAATGTCAGTCGCCAAGTTTAGGGAGCCAAGAAACGAGGCATCTAAAGAGATGCTAAAGGCCGGTCCTTCAGGACCGGCCTTTTTTAATTCGGCGTTTCGGCGTCGCTGGTCAGCGAGGTGTTGCGTCTGTCTTGGGTTGCAGGCGGCGGTAGAAGCGGGAGATATCCACCTTTCCCCATATTCCTTCGCGGGTGAACGGGTCCTCGGCCACGAAACGCTCCACCGCCTCGCGGTCCGGCGCTTCCAGCAGCAGCAGCGACCCGGTCATGATCTCGCCGTCATCGGTCTGCAACGGGCCAGACATCATGACAGAGACCGGCCCCGCTTCCTGCTGTTCTTCCAGAAAGGCGCGGTGGGCGGCATAAAAATCCAGCCGGCGCTGCAACACGCCGGGCCGGTCTTTCGCATGCAGAATATACAGGGGCATGTGGATTTGGACCCTCTCCTGACACTTTCCGTTATCGGTAGTATGAAACACGGGCTTTGACACGCCGCATCTTCGCCACCCAGCTTTGTGCTGCGCGCCGAATGCGGCCGGAAGGAGGAAGGCGATGAAGCTGCTTCGCTATGGCGACGAGGGCCAAGAAAAATGGGGCGTGCTGGACGCCGAGGGCGGCATCCGCACGCTGGACGACGCGTTGCAGCATGTCACGGGTGACGTTCTGACCGAAGGCTGGCTGGCGCAGTTGCAGAAGCTGGACCCGGCGAAGCTGCCCTTGCTGAAAGCCGCGCACCGCATTGGCCCGCCTATCCCGCGGCCGCTGAATTTTGTTTGTGTCGGGCTGAACTATGCTGACCACGCGGCCGAAACGGGAGGCAAAATTCCCAAGGAGCCCATTCTGTTCCTTAAATCGCTCTCCGCTTTCTGCGGCCCGTATGACGACATCATCATCCCGCCCGGTTCGCGCAAGACCGATTGGGAGGTTGAGCTTGCCGTGGTCATGTCCGCCAAGGCTTCGCATATTTCGGAGGCAGACGCGCTGGATTATATCGCTGGCTACACCATCGTGAACGATGTGAGCGAGCGTGAATACCAGATCGAGCGTTCCGGGCGATGGACCAAGGGTAAGAGCGCTGACCATTTTGGTCCCGTCGGCCCGTGGCTCGTCACCAAGGACGAAGTGCCGGACCCGCAGAATTTACGCTTGTTCTGCGAGGTGGACGGCAAGATGATGCAGGATGGCACCACCGCCAATATGATTTTCGGCGTGCAGATGCTCGTTGCCTATGTATCGCAGTTCATCACGCTTTATCCGGGCGACATCATTGCCACGGGTACGCCAGCCGGCGTGGGCATGGGCCGCAAGCCCGAGCCGATCTATCTGCGCCCGGGCCAGAACCTGCGGCTCGGCGTTGAGGGGATGGGTGAACAGCGCGCCAAAACGGTGGGAGGCTGAGCATGGTCACTGAATTCGCGCATATCGAGGTGAAGCCGGGCATGGAGAAAGCCTTTCTTGAAGGCGCCGCCAAGTCCCGTCCCATATTCCTGGCGGCGGAAGGCTGCTTTGGCATGGGCGTGCAGCGCTCGGTGGAGGAGCCGCATAAATTCTTGCTGATGGTGCAGTGGGAAAGCGTGGAGGCGCACATGGTCGTCTTCCGCCAATCTCAAGGCTTTCAGCAATGGCGCGAAAATGTAAGCCAATGCTTTGCTGCCCCGCCGAATGTTTGGCACGGCGAGACGGTGGTTTAGGCTTCGGACCCATAAATTTCTTTAAGCGGCTCGGTTGTTTGTGATTCACAGTCTTTCATTGGAGGGATATGTGATGTCGCATCTATTTTGGCTGAATGAAGCTCAATTTAGCCTGTTACGTCCGCTTTTGCCGAACAAAC
>JAGXAE010000061.1 GCA_018971725.1 Pseudomonadota bacterium
AGATCGGCGGTGAAGGTCACCACCTCGCAGTGATAGGTGTTTTGCAGCCAGCGGAGAATGACGGAGGTGTCCAGCCCGCCGGAATAGGCGAGGACGACCTTTTTGATCTTCTGTTCCATGTGCGCGGCTTATTACGCCGCGCGGCCAATGCCAAGGGAGGCCCAGCTTTTTCCCAAAGCCTGCCAGAATAATTTTAAGCCCGTGGCCTGCTGGGCCATGTAACCGCCGGTGGCCAGGGCCTCGGGCGCCTTCGCATCGCCGGTGGGCAGGTATTCGTCCCGGAAATCGGCGGTGCGGAAGAGGATGTCCCAGACCGGGAATACCGAGGCGTAGTTGCAGCTATGCCGCCCGGCGGCGCGTAGGCCGTGATGAAAGCGGTGGAAGCGCGGCGAGACGAACAGCCATTCCAGCGGCCCGAAGGACAGCCGGATATTGGCGTGGCTCAGGCTTTCCACGAATTTAAGCCCCAGCACCAGCAGCGGGAATTGCAGCGGCGGAATGCCGATGATGAGGCCGATGACGAAGAACCAGAGAAAGCTGATGGTGTCGTCGAGCAGATGATTCCGGTCGTCGGACCAGAAGCTCATCTGCCGCTGCGCGTGGTGCAGGGCATGCAGCGCGTACCACCAGCGGAAGCTGTGTGAGAGCCGGTGGCGCCAGTAATCCGCGCAATCCAGGATGAGCGCGTAGATAAGGAAGGTGAGCAGCGGGCGGTCGAGCAGGAAGGGCACGAGGCTCTCCAGCGTTGGCGGAATATAGCCGCGCTCCACAAGGAAACCGGTGGTCCAGGTTTGCGCTTGGTAGAATAGCACGAAGGTGACGATGGGCACCACCCCGACACGGTTGAGCAACGTGTAGAACACGTCCACCGCCACCGCCTTCTTGTTGGGCCAGCGTTCAACCGGGCGCCAATATTCTAGGGGCAGGCAAACCGCGTAGGTGACGAACACGGCGAACAGGCCGTAGACGCAGATGAGGCACCAGTCGAAGGCAAGATCGTCCCACGCCATCCAATGGAAACGGAACAGCACGGGCACAACCACCCATTGTTCCATGTATCCGGCGATGATGGAGAAGAGACGGTCGAGACTCATGCGGTGCGCAGCCTAAATCAATCGCCTGGAGTATAAGGTTCACGCTTCGGCTTTACGAGGGATGTTACAATAATCTCTCCGCTGTCACCTGACCCTGCTGCCGCAGCATGGAGCTGAGAAAGATGCCGTGCGGGGAGCGCCCGACCGGGATGGTGCTATATTCGCCTGTTTGCGGGTCCAGCACAGCGACGGATTCCGCGAAACGCTGGGCGATCCAGATATTGCCTTCGGGGTCGATGGCGATATCGTCCGGTCCGCCGGGAATGGGGTAGGTGCGTACGGGTTGCAGCGTTACCGGGTCCAGCGCGGTGAGCGAGGTTTGCCCCGGCCCGCGATTGGAGACGTAGAGGATGTGCCGCCGCTCATCCAGGAAGATGTTATGCGCGCCGTCGCCGGTTTTTTGGAAGTGCGTGATCCCGCCTCTGATCGGGTCCACCTCCACGATGCCGCCTTCGCCCATGAGGCAGACGATTACCCGCCCGTTCAGCCACAGCACCCCCGCCGGGGTAGTGCCCACCTTCACGCTCCAGCGCTGGGTCATATTCACAAGGTCGAAAGAGCAAAGCGTGTCGGAATTCTGCATGGAGTTGAAGGACCAGCGCGAGTCCGGCGAGAAATCCAGATGGCTCGGCCAGCGGCCGGGCTTGAAGCGCTTCACCAGGGAGAAATCCGCGCCGTCATACACGTCCACGAAGTCCAGCCGCAGCGCGTTCACCACGAAATAGCGGTTATTCGGGGTGTAGCCGATCTGGTAGGGGTCGGCGATGCGCTTATGGCCCATCGGCGCGCCGGTGCTTGGGTCGTAGATGAATAGCGCGTTGCCGGAGGCATCAGCCACCAGAAGCCGCTGGCGGTCGGGCGTCAGCGCCCAGTGGCTGGGCTCGCGATAGGCTGGTTCGGTGCGGATGACTTGGCGCGTGACCGTGTCGATGACGCTGACCGTGCCTTCGCCCGAGTTCAGGACGATGGCGACTGGGGGGGCGCCGGAATCGGCCAAGGCGGGGCCTGCGGCGGCGAAGGCGAGGGGAAGGGCAAGTGTGGAGCGGCGGGTGAGCATGCCGCCCGTTTAGACCTGTTCTCCGCATCTGCGAAGATGACGCTTGCCCACAAAAAGAATGCCGAACCGGTTGACGCGATAAGGGTGTTGTCGGTGATGGACTGGATGGCGAAGGCGATGAAGGTGAGGCGCATTAGCCAGGCCTGGCCGCGTGGCAGCCGGCTGGAGCCGCGCGCCGCCCAGAGCGCCATCAGCCCGATGAGCAGAAACAGGCCCACAAACCCGCCCTCGCTGCCGATGCGCAAGTATTCGTCATGCGCGGCATTGGTGCCGAGCAACGCGCTGAGCTGCGAGGTGACCGGGAGAATGACCTTGCCAGCACCCACACCCCAGCCGAGCCAGGGCGATTGCCGCATGGCATTGATGAAGAACGGCCAAACCAGCATGCGGTGGGAAAGGTCTGTGGCCTCGCCGAGTTTGGTGAGGTCCACCGCCCGCAAGAACCCGAATAGCCCGGAGCCCAGCACCACCAGAGATGCCAGTGCCCCGGCTCCGGCCAGCGCCATCAGCCGTTTTTGCAAAAGCAGCAGCGCCAGCAGCATCATAATCGCCAGCGCCAAGGGCGAGCGCGCGCCGGTGAGCAGGATGATGACAAAATTCAGCCCCGCCATGGCGGCCATGCCGGGCCTTGGGCGGTCGGCCAGTTCCAGCACCGTGGCATAAAAACCGATGAGCGCGAAACCGCCCAGAAATGGCGGCTGGCCATTGCCTCCCAGCCGCAGTGCGCCTTGCTCCAACACGTAAAGCTGATCCACCCCTGAGAGCGCCAGCACAACATCCACCGCCACGGCGAAAACCGGCGCCCAGATGAGCGCGGCGATGGCCCGGCGGCGGAATATCTCATCCAACCGCACGAAGCTGAACAGAAGAGGGGCCGCCGAGCCAATCAGTGAGCGTAAGGAGGCTTGCAGGCTCAAACCCGGATGCAGCCCGTGGAGCAGCCCGGTGCAAAACATGAACAGAAACGCGAAGGCGGGGTTCCAGCGATTCGTTTTTAACCCACCGCGCAAGGCGGCCCCTGCCAGCACCGCCAGTCCATACGCTTTCAGCAATCCCGCCGTGGCCTCCGGCGTGCCGGTCAGGCTGTTCAGCCAGTAATCCGGCCCGGTGGCCAGCACCAGCACCCAAAGCACAAGCCCCAGCCATGGTAGGACCATCGCCAGCCCGGCCAGGAGCAATGCCGGAATCACAACCAAGAATTGCAGCATGGCGCCCTCATAGACTGTTCGGCTGCCGCGCGCTTGAGATTTTCATGCAATGGTTCGAGAATATCGCCATGATCTTGAATGTCTTGGATGCTGGGGAAGGCCCTCCGCTGGTTTTGTTGCACGGGCTCTTCGGCGCCGCGCGTAATCTCGGCGTTCTCTCCAGGGCCTTGTCTTCCGCCTTCCGCGTGCTTGGCTTCGACCTGCGCAACCATGGCGAAAGCCCGCGCGGCGACACTATGGATTACGCCACGATGGCGGGGGATGTGGCGGAAACGCTGGCGCGGCTGGGCGTCGCGCGGGCGCGGATCTGCGGCCATTCCATGGGCGGCAAAACCGCTATGACCCTGGCATTGAGCACGCCGGATATGGTGGAAAAGCTGGCGGTGATGGACATTGCCCCAGTGACGTACCGGCACGACTATGCGGGCCTTGTCGCGGCGATGCGCGCGGTGCCGCTCTCGGCCGCGCTTACCCGCGGCGAGGCCGATAAGGCGATGGCCGCGACTGTGAAACAGGCGCCGCTGCGGGCTTTCTTGCTCAATAATCTGGTGCTGGGCGAGACGCCGCATTGGCGGCTGGGGCTGGATGAGATTAGCGCCAATATGGCGAATCTGTTCCGCTGGGACGATCCACCGGGGGCCGTGCCTTATGCTGGGCCGGCGCTGTTTCTCTGCGGCGCGGATTCGGATTACGTGCCGCCCAGTGCCGAGCCGGAGATTCTGCGGCGTTTTCCGCAGGCGCGGATTGAGCGGGTGGAGGGCGCTTCGCATTGGCTGCATGCCGAGAAGCCCCGTGAAGTGGTTGCCGCGTTGCAGGATTTCTTCGCCAAATGAGCCAGTTTGATGTGATCGTGATCGGCGCCGGGATAGTCGGCGCCTCTGTCTCCGCGCGGCTTATTGCCACCCATCGTGTGGCGCTGGTGGAGGCTGAGGCCCAGGCGGGGTTTCATACCACCGGGCGCTCCGCCGCCATTTGGGTACGCAATTACGGTCCACCGGATGTGCGCGTGCTCACCGGACTTTCGTATGAATTTTACAAGAACCCGCCTGAGGATATCGGCACCGACCATTTGGCGGTGGACAGGGCGATTCTCTATCTGGCACCGCAGGACCAGGGCGCGGATCTGGATGCGCTGATCGCGCAGGATCTCGGGATCGAGGAAATTTCCCTCGACAAAGCCAAGGCGTTTTGCCCCGCCATCGTCGAAGGTTACGCCACCCGCGCTGCGCTGGAATCGGACGGATTCGACATGGATGTGGCCGGGCTGCACCAGTATTTTCTGCGCAAGCTGCGCCAGGGCGGCGGGCAGATCATGCTTCGCAACCGGGCCGGGCGGATTGAGCGTAAGAACGGCGCGTGGGAGGTCGAGACCTCCGGCGGGCTGACGATCACCGCGCCCATCGTGGTGAATGCCGCCGGGGCCTGGGGCGATGAGGTGGCGAAGATAGCGGGCCTTCAGCCGATTGGCCTGGTGCCCTGCCGGCGCACTGCCGCGATCATAGACCCCGCCCCGCACATGGTGGAGCATTGGCCGATGGTGCAATCCGCCGCCCATGACTGGTATGTGCGGGCCGAGGCGCGCAGCAAACTAATGGTGACACCCTGCGATGAGACGCCGGACGTGCCGCATGACGTACAGCCGGAGGAGCTGGATGTCGCCATCGGGATCGACCGCATGCAGCAGGCGCTCGCCATTGAAGTGCGGCGCGTGGAGCATAGCTGGGCGGGGCTTCGCACCTTCTCACCAGACCGTTCCTTGGCCTTTGGATACGACAATGCGGTGGAGGGATTCTTCTGGGCCGTGGGGCAGGGCGGTTATGGCATCCAAACAGCACCTGCCGCTTCCGCGCTTATCGCCGCCATGGTAAAGCGCGAGGACCCGGGTGCAGCGGCTGGCATCATCCCCGATATCGACCCGATGCGGTTCCGCTAGAGCCGGATCGATTTAGGTTTGGTCATTCCCATAACCCAACGATAAAAACACTTCTTAAAGCTAGATACCCCAGGCTGAATTCGGTCATAAACTCACGTGTTGTTTACGCAAGGCGCAGGCTGCACATGATGCTTTTGTAACCCAAACCTGGCTTGAAAACAGCTTCTCGTGAAACAGGGGTGAGACACGCTCATCCGGCGTTAGCGTCATTTGATATTCATTGACCTGCAGGGCGGATCAATAACAGATCGGCTTGACCGTCAGGCCGCGTCTTCCAGGTCCAGCGCGTAACCGGCCGCGCGAACGGTGCGGACGATGTCAATTTCACCAGGGCCATTGATGGCCTTGCGCAGCCGGCGGATATGCACATCCACCGTGCGCGGCTCCACGTGAATATCCCGGCCCCAGACGGCGTTCAGCACATCCTCGCGCGAGAACACCCGTTTGGGATGCCGCAGGAAGAATTCCAGCAGCCGAAATTCGGTGGGGCCCAGATGCAGGGGGCGGCCGTTGCGCAGCACGCGGTGGGAAGCCGGATCCAGCGAGATGTCGTGGAAATTCAGCTTGTTTTTCTGCGGCATCGAGCCAGTGCGGCGCAGCAGGGCGCGGATGCGGGCGATGAGCGCCTCGGTGGAGAATGGCTTGGTGATGTAGTCATCCGCACCGGTATCCAACCCGCGTACCGCGTCCTGTTCCTCGGCCCGGGCGGTGAGCATGATGATCGGCAAGGCCCGCGTGGCTGGGCGGCGGCGCAGCTGGCGGCAAAGTTCGATGCCGGACATGGTGGGCAGCATCCAGTCCAACAGCAGCAGGTCCGGTGGCGCTTCGGTGATGCGCGTCAGCGCCTCGCCGCCATCGCCCGCATCCTCAACGCGGAAGCCCTGTTTTTCCAGATTATAGCGCAGCAGCGTGACCAGCGGCGCTTCATCTTCGACGATCAATACATAGGGTTTGCTGGTTTCTGACATGTTCAATCGGACGAGGCCATATAGGTGGAGGTGATGTCGCCCTTGGGGCGGTAATCCGGCAGGGTTTGGCCGGTGACGGCGTAATAGGTCAGCTCGGCGATATTGGTGGTGTGGTCGCCGATGCGTTCCAAATTCTTGGCGATGAACATGAGATGCGTGCAGGCGGAGATATTGCGCGCATCCTCCATCATATAGGTGATCAGCTCGCGGAAGATGGTATTGTACAAATCATCCACCATCTGGTCGGCGCGCCAGACCATGATCGCTTTCTGCGGGTCGGCTTCGCCCACGGTGTCGATGCTGGCCTTCAGATTCTGCTGCACCAGCAGCGCCATCTGCCCCAGCCCGGCGAGCGGAAAATTGCTGGCCACCTGGTTGATGACGATGGAGCGCTTGGCGATGTTGGCGGCGTAATCGCCAATCCGTTCCAGGTCCGTTACGACCTTCAGCGCCTGGATCGCCTGGCGCAGATCATCCGCCACGGGCTGGCGCAGCGCCAGCAGCTTCACCGCGAATTGCTCGACATTATGCTGCTCGGCATTGATCCGGGCGTCGCCCTCAATAACGCGGGAGGCAATGTCGGGGTCGCGAGTGAGCAGCGCCTGGGTCGCGTCCGCCACGGCGCGTTCCACCAGCCCGCCCATATTCGCGATCAAGTCACGGAGCTTCTTGAGGTCGGCTTCGAAGCTGGTGACGATATGTTTCGGTTCGTCGGGCATAATCTCTTGGTCTTTCAATTTAGGCTGAGCGGGTGGCTGGCGCGTTGGACCAGGGCGGTCTGTTCCAAGGCGGCCTACTCTAGCCGAACCGGCCGGTAATATATTCCTGGGTTTTGCGCTCACGCGGGGCGGTGAAGATCTGGCTGGAGGGGCCGACCTCCACTAGCTCGCCCAGATAGAAGAACGCCACCTGATCCGCGCAGCGGCCCGCCTGCTGCATGTTGTGGGTGACAATGACGATGCAGAAATCCTGCTTCAGTTCGTCGATCAATTCCTCGATCTTCAGCGTGCTGATCGGGTCCAGCGCCGAGGTTGGTTCATCGAGCAGCAGCACATCTGGCCGCACGGCGATGGAGCGCGCGATGCAAAGCCGCTGCTGCTGCCCGCCGGAAAGCCCGAGGGCGGAGGCGTGCAGCCTGTCCTTCACCTCGTTCCAGAGTGCAGCACGGGTGAGCGCCCATTCTACCCGCTCATTCGCTTCGGCCTTCGAGAGTTTCTCGTGCAGGCGCACGCCGAACAACACGTTTTCATAAATGGATTTTGGGAAGGGGGTGGGTTTTTGGAACACCATGCCCACGCGCCGGCGAAGCTTGTTCAAATCCAGCCGCGGGTCCACCAGATTGTCCCCGCCCATCATCACCTCGCCCTCGGCACGTTGGCCGGGGTAGAGGTCGTACATGCGGTTGAGAACGCGCAGCAGCGTCGATTTGCCGCAGCCTGAGGGGCCGATCATCGCCGTGGTCTGGCGGTCCGGAAAATCGATCGAGATGTTTTTCAGCGCGTGCGTCTGGCCGTAATAAAAATTCAGGTTGCGAATGGAAACCCGCGGCTCTCCAAATTCGCTTTGGTTAAGCGAGGGCGGCAGTGCAGCTTCAGTGGTCATGTTGTGATTCGCGACTTCCATGTGCGCTTCCATAGGCGCCTTCTGTGACACTACGATGACAGTAGCGTGAAGCTTCCATGACAGGAAGCTTCATCGCACATGGTGTTCTTTTTGTCACACTCAGCCCAGGGGTGGAACCCCTTAGAGCGCGATGACTTTAGGTTCGCTCGCTTTGCGAGCGGAACTGAAGTCTGAATCGCCCTCTAATTCATTGATTCAGAGACGGATTCAGACATGAGAGCGATCGCCGTGGCGATTCGATCTCATGTCATCCGGCTCTAGCGCGGGCAAATCAGAAGCGCCAGCTTACATTGCCGGTCAATTGCACGTCGTTGCCATCGGTTTTGAAGGCGGTGGTGGCGACATCAAGATTGGCGCTGAGGCGCTGGCTGAGATTGGCGCTGGCCCCGGCTGCAAACAGTCCCCAGCTGCCGGGTTCGTGCGGGTAGGTGCTGGTGAGCATCACGCCCGGCTCGTCGGTGAAGGATGAGGTGAATCTCCCGTTCTGGCCGGAGAGCAAGAATTGCGCCGCGGCACTTGCATAGGGGGCGAAGCTGAATCCGCCGATCTGTAGCGTGGTGGAGGCATTCAGCCCCGCGCTGGCGATGAGCTGCTGAAAATTCTGGGAGCCCACGGATTGGGTGAGCAACGCATCGCCGCTTTCGGTATAGGCGCCAAGCCCGCTATTGGTATAGGCGAGGCCAAATTCCGGCCCGACGGCAAGGTTCGGCGACGGGTGGAATTTCAGCCCCACCGCGCCGCTCGCGCTCCAGGTGCCGCCATTCGGCTTGCCGGTGATGCCGCCAATCACGCCCGCTTGCTCGGTTTTGTAATTATCCCGGTCATAGCCGCCGATGAGCTTGGCATAGGCATCGCCCTGGGTGGCCAGGGCATAGAGCCCCACATCTACGCCATTATCCTGCACCGTGCCGCCGCCGCTCACATCCGCATGGGTGTTGTTATAGGCAACCGCCAAGCCGGCGGTGAGGTTTTCATTGAACCGGTAATCCACGCCGATCGCCGTCACGGCGCTGCGGTAGCGGTAGCCGAGATCAAACCCCTTGCTGTCCCGCGTGCCGAACTGCCCGGTTACGGCCAGAAACAACCCGAACGGATGGGACGGGTCCGCCACCCCGCCATTTACGCCGTTGATGCTGTAGGAGGCGCCGCTGGCGCCGTTTTGCAGCGCATCCAGCCGCCCACCCAGCAGGCCGGTGAAGCTTTGCGCCGCGTTGGTGCCCAGCCGGGCGGGAATCGTCAGACTCTCAAACCCGCGCAGCGAGGCGGCGGCGTATTCAGCGATGATCTCCTGCGCGTGGGTGGTAGGGTGCACGTTATCCCAAAATAGATAGGAGTTCTGGGTGGCTGTGGAGCCGGTTACGCAGCTCACTGTATAAAGGCAGGCATTGGTGACATTGCTGAAGCCATAGAGCGATGGGTCCGCCACCACCTGGTTCAGCAGGGCTTGTGTGTTCAGCACGATGATATTCGCCCCCGTGCCTTCGTGTACCCCCTCCATCAGCGCCGGCAGATTGGCGTCATGCGCCTGGGAGAACGCATCCCCCAGCGCCACCCCTTGCGGGGTGGTGTTGAATTCCGGCGTCAGCCCCAGATCCGGCAGATTGGGGACGATCAGCATCCGCGCGCCGAGATTGGTAAGAGAGACCGTATCCACGGCCAGTTGGGTGAGGGTGGTAGTGACCCCTTGCGTGATTAGCGTGGTGGCGGCGGCCGGATTGGCCTGCACGGCGGCGGCATAGGCGAAATAATTATTCGCCCCGCCCCAGAGTGTCACGACATCCGAGCTGGAGAACGACCCGCCCGCCGCCGCGAAGCCGGCAATCTCGGTATTGATGCCGGGCAGGGAGGCGGCTTCCAGATTGGTGCCTATATTCACCCCGCCAATGGTCAGGTCGCCGGTGAAAGCGCCGCCATAAGCGAAATTATTTGCCGGGAAGGAATTCAACCCCGCAAGAGCGGGCAGATACTCCACCCATACCGGCCCGTTGGAAAACCGCCCCTCATAATAGGGTGCGGGCGGCAGGCCGGTGAGTTTATAAAGATTGCCGTCATCGGAGAGGCTGTCGCCAAACACATACAGGCTGCCTGCCTTCGCCGCAGGGGCGGCCAGCGCGGCAAGCATCGCAGCCCCCGCCAGAAGTCGGGTTTTCCTCATGATCGTATCTCCCATTTTTCTTCTTTACGTTTGCGCGTTATTTATCACGCAATGGTCAGGTTGTGAACCAAAAAGGGATTCTGGGCGGTTGTCAAGAATTCTGTGCCGCAACAAAAAAACGCCGCCTTCCGGAATGAAAGGCGGCGTTTGAAAACCGAGAAAATGTAGGGCGTTTTAGTTCTTCACCACTTTCGGCGGCAGGGCCAAGGCGATGGAAAGCTCCTTCAACCGGTTAGCCGGGATCGGCGCGGGCGCGCCCATCATCAGATCCTCGCCCTGCTGGTTGAGCGGGAAGGCGATGACCTCGCGGATATTCGGCTCATCGGCCAGCAGCATCACGATCCGGTCGATGCCCGGTGCCGAACCGCCATGCGGCGGCGCGCCGTAGCGGAAGGCGTTCAGCATGCCACCGAACCGGGCTTCCACCTCTTCTGGGCCGTATCCCGCAATCTCGAAGGCCTTCAGCATGATGTCCGGCCGGTGGTTACGGATGGCGCCGGAGGACAGCTCGATGCCGTTACACACGATATCGTACTGGAACGCTTTGATGGTGAGCGGGTCCTGGTTTTCCAGTGCGTCCATCCCGCCCTGAGGCATGGAGAACGGGTTGTGGGAGAACACGACCTGCTTCAGCTCCTCGTCATACTCGAACATCGGGAAATCGACGATCCAGCAGAATTTGAACTCGCCTTCTTTAATCAGGCCGAGATCGTTGCCGAGCTTGGTGCGCACCGCGCCCGCGAACTTGGCGGCGGCTTCGGGCTTGCCTGCGGCAAAGAACACGGCATCGCCCGCCTTCAGGCCGCAAGCCTCGCGGATCGCCTCGGCGCGGTCGGCGGCGAGATTCTTGGCGATCGGCCCCTGGGCACCGGCCTCGTTGAAGGTGATGTAGCCAAGCCCGCCAGCGCCCTCGGCGCGGGCCCATTCGTTCAGCTTGTCAAAGAACGAGCGCGGATTGCCGCCAGCCCCCGGGGCCGGAATGGCGCGGACGATGCCGCCGCCTTCGACGATCTTGGCGAATAGCCCAAAAGAGGAGTCACGGAAGGCTTCCGTCACGTCGGAAATGACGATCGGGTTGCGCAGATCCGGCTTGTCCGAGCCGTATTTCAGCAGGGCTTCGTCATAGGCGATACGCTCAAAGGGCGGCTTGCCGACATCGCGCCCATTGGCGAACTCATCGAACACGCCGTGCAGAATCGGCTCGATGGTGTTGAACACGTCTTCCTGCGTGACGAAGCTCATCTCGAAATCGAGCTGGTAGAACTCGCCGGGGGAGCGGTCGGCGCGGCTCGCCTCATCGCGAAAGCAGGGGGCGATCTGGAAGTAACGGTCGAAGCCCGCCACCATCAGCAGCTGCTTGAACTGCTGCGGGGCCTGGGGCAGGGCGTAGAACTTGCCGGGGTGGTTGCGGGCGGGCACCAGGAAGTCCCGCGCGCCTTCAGGGGAGGACGCGGTAAGGATCGGCGTCTGGAATTCGGTGAACCCGGCTTCGGTCATCCGGCGGCGGAAGCTGGTGATAACCCCGGCGCGCAGCATGATGTTCTTGTGCACCTGCTCGCGGCGCAGATCGAGGAAGCGGTATTTCAGCCGCAGTTCGTCCGGGTAGTTCTCGTTGCCCGCCACCTGCATGGGCAGCACGTCGGCGGGGCCTTCCAGCGCCATCTCGGCCACGCGCAGTTCCACATCGCCGGTGGGCAGCTTGGCGTTGGTGGTGCCCTCGGCCCGGGCCACAACCTCGCCGGTCACGGTAATCACGGACTCGACGCGCACCGCCTCCGCCGCCGCGAAGGAGGCCGAGCCCGCCGGGAATACGCATTGGGTGAGGCCGTAATGGTCCCGCAGATCGATGAATAACAGCCCGCCATGGTCGCGCTTGGCGTGCACCCAGCCGGAAAGCCGGGCCGTCTGGCCGATATTTGCCGCCCGAAGCGCGGCGCAATGATGG
>JAGXAE010000236.1 GCA_018971725.1 Pseudomonadota bacterium
GCTGGGCCGCGCCAAGAAGGTGCTGATCGAGAAAGAGAACACCACCATCATCGAAGGCGTTGGCGCGAAGGACGACATCACCGGCCGCGTCAACCAGATCCGCGCGCAGATCGAGGAAACCACCTCGGACTACGACCGCGAGAAGCTGCAGGAGCGCCTGGCCAAGCTGGCTGGCGGTGTTGCCGTGATCCGCGTTGGCGGCGCCTCCGAGGTTGAGGTGAAGGAGCGTAAGGACCGCGTTGATGACGCGCTGCACGCCACCCGCGCCGCGGTTGAGGAAGGCATCGTCCCCGGCGGCGGCGTGGCCCTGACCCGCGCCTCCAAGGTGCTGGAGAACGTGAAGACCGAGAACAACGACCAGCAGACCGGTGTTGAGATCATCCGCCGCGCCATCCAGGTGCCGCTGCGCCAGATCGCCGAGAACGCTGGTGAAGACGGTGCGGTTATCGCCGGCAAGGTGCTCGACAATGGCGAGTACACCTATGGCTACGACGCCCAGACCGGCGCGTTCAAGGACATGGTTGCCGCCGGCATCATCGACCCGACCAAGGTTGTGCGCACTGCCCTGCAGGACGCCGCTTCCGTGGCCTCGCTGATCATCACCACCGAAGCCGGTGTGACCGAGCGCCCCGAGAAGAAGGCTCCGATGGGCGCCCCGGACATGGGCGGCATGGGCGGCATGGGCGGTATGGATTTCTAATCCAGCCACTCAGGTTGAAACAGGAAACCCCGGCAGAAATGCCGGGGTTTTTTGTTGGGCGCGGGCCAGCCTGTGTTACTTGGCTGGCTTAACCTCGATTTTCTTCGGAGCCGCCTCTTTGGACGCCAGCTTGGGCAGCGTAACCGTCAGCACACCCTTATCAACAGCCGCATTGATGGCGTTGCGGTCGACGCTCTCTGGCAGGGAAAAAAGCCTCTGAAACGCGCCATAGCTGCGCTCGGTCAGATGGTAGTTCTTTTCATCCGCCTTCGTCTCATTGCGTTTTTCGCCCTTGATGATCAGCATATTGCCATCCACCGACACATCGACATCCGCCGCCGCCAAGCCCGGCAATTCGGCGGTGACGCTATATTTCTTCTCATCCTCGGCGATATCGACCGACGGCCATTTCAGGCTATTGCTGCCGAACATGTTCCAGGGCGCGAAATCCTGGTTGAAACGGTCGAAAACCCGGTCCAATTCGTCCCGGAAGCTACGCCATGGCGCAGCGGGGACGCCATGCTTCAAGTTTAGTTCCTTACCAGCCATTTTGTTTCTCCTTGGGGTTGAAACTGTGGCGGAGGGCGTGGCGGGCGGTGTTACAGAACCCGCCATTTCCGCCTTGACGAGTGAAGGATGCGCCTTTCCGGCGGCACCGTCCTTGATTCTCGTCAAGCGATGCGGCTTTGGCGATTGCTGCCATACCTTGTAAAAAGGCCACCGGCCTTTCCGGCGGGCCGCTTCTGTTCTATGAGCACAAATCCGCAACCAGCTTGGAAAGTGCAACGGCCTTTGGAAAAACCCGCATTGAATGAGCGCCTTGACACACTGGGTGCTGGGCTGCGCTTTGCCGGCAAGGCGATTTTCACGCGTTATACACCGCTGCTGGCGCAGATGGTGGTCACCCGCCGCTGCAACCTCGCCTGCGGCTATTGCAATGAATATGACGATTTTTCCGCTCCCGTGCCCACCGAGACGCTGCTGAAGCAGGTGGATCATCTGGCGAAGCTGGGTTGCGCCTCACTCACCGTAACGGGCGGCGAGACGCTGCTGCACCCCGATCTGGACAAGGTGATCCTTTATGCCCGCAACAAGGGCATGATCGTGACCATGATCACCAATGGCTTCAAGCTCTCCAAATCCTGGATCGAGCGGCTGAACGCGGCGAAGCTCCAGGGCATGCAGATCAGCATCGACAATCTCCAGCCGGACGATATTTCGATGAAAAGCCTGTCCTCGGTGGAGGGCCGGCTGAAGCTGCTGCAAGACCACGCGAAATTCAATGTGAACGTGAACTCCGTGCTAGGTGTGACGGGCGAGCGCACGGGCGATGTCATCACCATCGCCGAGACGGCGGCGAAATACGGGTTCCAGCATTCCGTGGGCGTGCTGCACGACCATTCCGGCGCGCTGAAGGCACTCTCGGACGCGCAGATGGCGGCCTATAAGAAGGTGACGGAAATTTCGCCCTCCCTGGTGCATACGCTGAACTACAAGCTGTTCCAGCGGAACCTGATGCAGGGCAAGCCGAATGACTGGAAATGCCGGGCCGGGGCGCGCTAC
>JAGXAE010000237.1 GCA_018971725.1 Pseudomonadota bacterium
CGCCACCTTCCTGCATGGCGGCATGGATTGGGGCTGGGCGCTGGTTATTCTGCTGGGCGTCGCCATCGGCGGCTCCATCGGCCTGGTGGTGGCGCAGAAGATCAAGATGACGGCGCTGCCGCAGCTTGTCGCCGCGTTCCACTCGCTGGTGGGTCTCGCGGCCGTGTTCGTGGCGGTTTCGGCGCTCAACGCGCCGCAGAGCTTCGGCATCGGCACGCCGCACCATATCCATACCGAAAGCCTGGTCGAAATGTCGATCGGTCTGGCCATCGGCGCCATCACCTTCTCCGGCTCGCTGATCGCCTTCGCGAAGTTGCAGGCTCTGATGAAGGGCACGCCGATCACGTTCCGCGGCCAGCACCAGCTGAATGGCGGCATCGGCCTTCTGATCTTCGTGCTGATCATCGCTTTCGTGGCTTCTGGTGGCAGCACCATCCTGTTCTCGCTGATCGCGCTGCTGGCCTTTGCGCTCGGCTTCCTGCTGATCATCCCCATCGGCGGCGCTGACATGCCGGTCGTGGTTTCGATGCTGAACTCATATTCCGGCTGGGCAGCCGCCGGTATCGGTTTCACCATCGGCAATCTGGCGCTGATCATCACCGGTGCGCTGGTTGGCTCCTCGGGTGCCATTCTGTCCTACATCATGTGTAAGGGCATGAACCGTTCGATCATCAACGTGATCGCGGGCGGGTTCGGCAATTCCGGCGATGCCGCTGCGGTGGCTGGCACCAGCTCCGAGGGTAAGGCCGTGAAGCACGGTTCCGCCGACGACGCGGCCTTCATCATGAAGAACGCTTCCAAGGTGATCGTGGTGCCCGGCTATGGCATGGCGGTGTCCCAGGCTCAGCACGCGCTGCGTGAAATGGGCGACATCCTGAAGGAAGACGGCGTTGAGATTAAATACGCCATCCATCCGGTGGCGGGCCGTATGCCTGGACACATGAACGTGCTGCTGGCGGAAGCCAACGTGCCGTATGACGAGGTGTTCGAGCTGGAGCAGATCAACAACGAATTCGCCACCGCGGACGTTGTGTACGTGATTGGCGCCAACGACGTGACCAACCCTGCCGCCAAAACCAACCCGCAAAGCCCGATCTTCGGCATGCCGATCCTGGAGGTCGACAAGGCCAAGACCGTGCTGTTTGTGAAGCGCGGCATGTCCTCTGGTTATGCAGGTGTGGATAACGAGCTGTTCTTCCGCGACAACACCATGATGCTCTTCGGTGACGCCAAGAAGATGACTGAGGAAATCGTTCAGGCGCTCGGGCACTAAAATCAAAAGGCCGGGGAAATTCCTCGGCCTTTTTTATTGCCGCGCTACTTCCGTAGCGTCAGAATCGACCAAGCCCCATCCACCAGCCGGCGCTCTAGTTTTAGCCCGGCGCGGCGGTGGCAGGAGAGCACCCAGTTGACCTGGGTATTCAGCAGCCCGGCTAGAATCGCGACACCGCCGGGTGCCAGATGCGCTGAGAGCTGATGCGCCATGGCGCAAAGCGGGCGGGCCAGGATGTTGGCAAAAACGAGGTCGAATGGAGCGGCCTTGGTAATTTGCGGATCGGTCCAGCCATCGGCCTGAACGGCGCGGACCATGCCCGCAAGCCCATTCAGTTTGGCGTTTTCTCCAGCCACGCGGGCGGCGCGTGGATCAATATCCGTGGCCAGCACGCTTTTATGCATCAGCTTGGCGGCGGCGATGGCGAGGATGCCTGAGCCGGTGCCAAGATCCAGGATGCGTTGCGGATGGTGGTGCTTTACCAGATCCTCCAGCGTGACGAGGCAGCCGCGGGTGGAGTTATGCTCGCCGGTGCCAAAGGCCAAGCCCGCATCCAGCGTGATGGTGATGCGCCCCGGCAATTCCGGATCCTGGATATGGGTGCCGCGCACGGCGAATCGTTTGCCGATGAGCTGTTCCGGGAAGGCCTGCTGGGTGCGCGCCAGCCAGCCGCCAACGGGTACCAGCCCACGCGTGATTTCTGGTGAGAAACCGGAGACCATTTCGGCGATCATCAAGGCGGCGGCGAGATCTTCCTCATATTCACCGCGTTCCTTAACACCTTGCAAATCCCATTCATCCGCGTCCTCGTCGTGATAGAACGACACGGCGCGGCAAACGCTGGAGAGGGCCGCCTCGAAAGTTTCCATCACCTCGGCAGGTACGCGAAGGCTGATGCAATCCAGCAATTCCTCAGCCATCCTGGCGCTCCACGAAACGGTCCAGCACGCGTTTTTCTCCTGATGTCTCGAAATCAATATCCAGCCG
>JAGXAE010000062.1 GCA_018971725.1 Pseudomonadota bacterium
ATCAGCGATTTTCACGGGCTCGGGTACGTCCACGTGGAATTGCAGCCCGAAGCGAACCTCGGGGTCAGCGAAGCTGGTGATGGCGGCGATGGGGATGACGAGGGTGGTGGGAATGCCGGAGAAGCTCAACCCCACGGATACGGCGGTATCGTCCACCGAAAGGCTGTGAAACTGGTGCTGAAGCACGATGGTCATTTCATCCGGATACTGGGCCAGCAGCCGGTCCGGGATTGCGACGCCGGGATAAGTGGTTTTGAAGGTGATGTAGAAATGATGCCCGCCGGGCAGACCCTCGGCCGCCACATGGCGCAGCGCGCTGATAACGACCTGGCGCAGCGCGTCCTGCGTCCACTCGTCATAAGGCAGCAGTGATTCGGGTGAGTTCAGATCGTCTTCGGCCATGGCTCCAAATCCCTTCAAGTCCCGGCTTTTCCGGGGCTCCGGCTTCCGTTTCCGCTGTTAGCGGGTATCCCGCTCGTAATGGCGGTAATATTTTTCGGTCACCAGGTCGGTCTGCACGATGATGGCGATATCCGTCGTATTGAACTGGTTATCGATCACAGCGCCATCACCCACAAAGCCACCTAGTCTCAGGTAGCCTTTAATCAGCGGCGGCAGGCGCATCAATGCCTGTTTGGGATCGATTTTTTCAGCGGGCAGCCGGCGCATCTCGACATAGCGCGAAGGCAGCGCGGACGGGCGGATCGCCTCAGGGGCGCTGTGATGCACGGCCAGATAAGTCAACTCCTCGGCCAGCGCATCCGGGTTGGTGCCGTTGAGCGAGGCGCAGCCGAACATCAGGTCGATGCCGTAATGGAAAACATAAGCCGCGATGCCGCGCCAGAGCAGCTGCATCACCATCCGGCTGCGGTAGGCGGCAGCGGTGCAGCTGCGCCCCAGTTCCAGCTTGCGGCCCGTAAAGCGCTTCAGGGCCGAGATGTCGTACTCGCTCTCGGAATAAAATCGCCCGAAGGCTTCCGCCGCTTCCTGCCGGATGAGCCGGTAGGTGCCCACCACGCTTTCAGCACCCTCGCCGAGATCGTGGTCCACCACCAGCAGATGGTCGGCGATGGCATCGAATTCATCCTGGTCAAGCTTCGCGGTCAGGGTGGCGGCGTCGGCCTTAGCGCCCATCTCCTCATAGAATACGCGATAGCGCAGGGCTTGGGCGGCTTTCAGTTCCGCCTGCGTGGTGGCCAGCCGTACACCGAGATTGCCGGCGCGCAATTCGGCAAAGCCGGGGGCGGCGTTGCCGATGGTGAAGCGCGGCAACTCTGGTATGATATTCTGGTTCATAGGGCGGGCCGCCGCCCAAAAAGCTCGATCTTGATCACATCGATCTCCAGCCCGCGCGCCCGGGCGATTTCGCGCAGAGAGAACTCGACATCCGGCGCCTCGAACTCGATGACATTGCCGGAATCCTTGTCGACCAGATGAAAATGGTGGCCTTCTCCGCTTGGTTCGTACCGGGCGCGGCGGCTGCCAAGATCCCGGCGGGAGAGAATGCCCTTAGCCTCAAGCAGCCGCACGGTGCGGTAAACGGTGGCCAGAGAGATCCGATTGTCGATACGGTTCGCACGCCGGTGCAGTTCCTCTACATCCGGGTGGTCGGTCGCCTCAGACAACACCCGCGCAATCACCCGGCGCGGACCTGTCATCTTCAGCCCGTTCTCTATGCACAGGCGTTCGATGCTTATATCCATTGCTGAGCCTTGTGGCCCAAACTTCAAGCCCGGTCCAGCCTTAAAGGAACAGATATGACGGTTAGCGCACTGCCAAAACACGACAAAGCCATCGATATTACGGCGGAAACCTGCCCGATGACCTATGTGCGTACCCGGCTTGCGCTGGACGTGTTGCAGGCTGGGCAGATCTTACTGGTGAAGCTGAAAGGCGAGGACCCGCTGCGCAATGTGCCCCGCGCGGCGGCGGATCAGGGCCATGAGCTTCTGGACCTATTGGAGCAGCCGGACGGTACTCATGTCCTGGTGATTCAGAAAGGCTGAAACAGGAAAAGCCGCGAATGCCCAAGGCATTGCGGCTGATTCTGGGACGTTGGGCTACAACCGCCCGAAGGCGGAAGAAAGGGGTTTAGAAACCCTCGCGCTCGATCCGCTTGCGCTCCATCTTGCGGGCGCGGCGCACAGCCTCGGCGGCTTCGCGAGCGCGGCGCTCGGAGGGCTTCTCGTAATGGCGGCGGAGCTTCATCTCGCGGAACACGCCTTCGCGCTGCAGCTTCTTCTTGAGCGCTTTCAGCGCTTGATCGACGTTGTTGTCACGGACGAGAACTTGCACTGGGCTGTGTGCTCCAAACAAAAAGTAAAAACGGACAAACACGGCGCACGACCAATGGGGGCCGCGGTCCGCGAACTGTGGGCGGGCCTATAGCACAGTTTTCAGGCTCGCCAAATCAAATCTGAGGGGGCAAACATGCAAATATGTCGATTCTGAAAATTGCCCGCATGGGTCACCCGGTGCTGCTCGCCCGCGCGGCGGAGGTTGAGGATGCCAACGCCCCTGAAATCCTGGCGCTGATCGGCGCCATGGCGGAGACGATGGCGGATGCGGGCGGGGTGGGGCTGGCGGCACCCCAGGTGCATGTGCCGCTTCGGCTGTTCGTGTTCCATGTGCCCACGAGCCGCGCCGGGGGCAGTGCCATGCCAGTGCGCGCCGTGATCAACCCGGTGATCGAGCCGGTGGAGGAGGCGGGGCGGGAGCTTGGCTGGGAGGGTTGCCTTTCCATTCCGGGCTTGCGCGCCGCCGTGCCGCGCTGGCGGGAGATTCGGCTTACCGGCCTGGATGAGCGGGGCGAGGCGATCGACGAGCGGCTTTCCGGTTTCGCGGCGCGAGTGGCGCAGCACGAGGCGGACCACCTGGACGGCGTGCTCTACCCGATGCGGATGGAGGATTTCCGGCATTTTGGCTACAATGAGGAACTGGACCGTTTTCCCCAGGAGTTACTCTGATGATCGACGAGGAAAAGGCGGCGCTGATCGATGCGGTGGCGCAGAACGCGGCCTTCGACGGCTGGACAGTGAAAACCCTGCGCATGGCGCTTTCCGCCCTGGGGCGGAACCCGGAGGAGGCGGCGCTGGCTTTTCCGGGCGGCAGAGCCGAGATGATCGCGGCCTATTTCACCCTGGGCGATGAGCGGATGATCGCGGCACGGCGCGGGCAGATGGCGGATGCGGGGCTGACCGCGCGGGTGCGCGCCGCGGTGGCGGAGCGGCTGGAACTGATGAACGGTGAGAAGGAAGCCGTGCGCCGCGCCATGGCGTGGCTGGTGCTGCCAAGCCAAGCCCCGCGTTTGGCGCGGATTATCGCTTGCATGGCGGATGCGGTGTGGTTCGCGGCGGGCGATAAAAGCGCGGATATGTCCTGGTACAGCAAGCGCGCCATTCTGGGGGCTGTGCTGTCGGCCACGCTGCTCTATTGGCTGAGCGACAACTCGCTGGATTCTGAAAAAACGCTCGCCTTTCTGGACAGGCGGCTGGCGGGCGTGGGGCGCTTCAACAAGCTGAAAGCGAAGCTGCCGCGCTTCCCTTTCCCCCGGGCTGCCTGAAGGCCAAATAAGTCTTTAACGACAATGATTCAGATTTCAGGCCCGCTCGCGGTTGAACGGGCCTGAGATTATCGGGCTTTAATGCCCCGCGGCTGGCGCGGAAAAATCCGGCGCCAGCCCCGATGCGGAAAGCTGCGCGGCGAGAGCGGATTTCAGCCGTCCCAGTCCGGCCTCGGAACTGGCCTCGGCCCTGGCGACCAGCACCGCCTGGGTGTTGGAGGCGCGCAAGAGCCACCAGCCATCCTCGGTATTCACGCGCACGCCGTCCGTGTCTGACACTTTCGCGCCGTTTTCCTTGAGCCGTGCCGCGACTTCCTCGACGACCGCGAATTTGCGCTCCTCCGGGCAGTCGAAGCGCAATTCTGGGGTGTTGAGCACCTTTGGCAGCGAGGCGCGGAACTCGCCCACCGTGCCCGCCATGCGCGCGATCACGCCCAGAATGCGCACGGCGGCATAGAGCGCGTCGTCGAAGCCGTACCATTTGTCGTTATAGAAGATATGGCCGGACATTTCCCCGGCCAGCGGGGCCTTGGTTTCCGCCATTTTGGATTTGATGAGCGAGTGGCCGGTTTTCCACATCAGGGGCTTGCCGCCAGCCTTGGCCACCTCGTCGAACAGCACCTGGCTTGCCTTCACATCGGCGATGATGGTGCCGCCGGGGTGGTGCTTCAGCACGTCACGGGCCATCAGCACCAGGAACTGGTCGCCGAAGAGGATATGGCCTTCATTGTCGACAAGACCGATACGGTCGGCGTCGCCATCGAAAGCCACGCCGACATCGGCGCCAGATTTTTTCACCGCCTCGATGAGTTGTTCGAGGTTTTTCGGCACGGTCGGGTCGGGGTGATGGGCCGGGAAATTGCCGTCCACCTTGGCATTGAGCAGGGTATGCTGGCCCGGCAGCTTGGTGACCAGCTTGGTGAGCACATCGCCGGCGGCGCCATTGCCGTTATCCCAGACGATCTTCAGCTCGCGTGTGCCGTCCCAGTCTTTCATCAGGCGCTCGACATACGCGTCGGACACGTCCTTCTGCGTCACGTTGCCCTTGGCCTCGGGCACGGCCTGGCCTTTGGCGGCGCGGGCGCCGAGGTCCTGGATCTGCGCGCCGAAGAACGGCTTGTTCTTCAGCATCATCTTGAAGCCGTTATAATTCGGCGGGTTATGGCTGCCGGTGACCATCACCGCGCCATCGGCGGGCTCGGTGAAAGAGGCGAAATAGAGCATCGGGGTTGGCCCCTGGCCGACATCCACCACATCCATGCCGGATGCCATCAGCCCCTCGATAAGGGCCTTGGAAAGGGCAGGCGAGGAAAGCCGGCCATCGCGCCCCACGGTGACTTTCTTGCCGTCGGTCTCGGCGACGATGGAGCCGAACACGCGGCCAATGGCGAAGGCGTCGGCCTCGCCCAGCGTCTGCCCGACAATGCCGCGAATATCGTATTCCCGCAGGCTGCTGGCGGGGAATTCATGGGTAAAGCTCATCGATTCCTCTCGGAAATCAGGGTTATTCGTTGATGTATTTTTTTAGGAATTCGCGGACCGAGGGGCCAAGGTCCGGCCGGACGAGGGAAAACGCGATCTGCGCTTCCAGGAATCCCGCCTTGTCGCCGCAATCGAAGCGCTGGCCTTCGAACTTCAGCCCGTGGAAGGGCTTTTCGCCGATCATCTTGGCCATGGCGTCGGTCAGTTGCACTTCGTTGCCGGCACCGGCCTCCATGCGGGAGAGATAGGTGATGACTTCCGGCAGCATGACATAGCGGCCGATGATGGAGAGGTTGGAGGGGGCTTCCTCCGGCTTCGGCTTCTCGACCAGGCCGGTGACTTCCACCAGATCGCCCTCGATCTTGCCGGTTTTCAGGATGCCGTAGCGGTTGGTTTGCTCGCGCGGTACTTCGGAGATGGCGACCACATTGCCGCCGGTCTCGTTATACACTTTGGCGAGCTGCCCCATGCAGGGGGTTTTGCTCAGCACCAGATCGTCCGGCAGCAGAATGGCGAACGGGTCGTCGCCAATGAAGGTGCGGGCGCACCAGATGGCGTGGCCCAGCCCCAGCGGCACTTGCTGGCGCACGGTGGTGATGGCGCCGGGGGGCATCGCTTCTGCGCGCAGAAGGGCCAGGGCCTCGCGCTTGTCACGCTCCGCCAGCGTGGCTTCCAGTTCAAAGGCGATGTCAAAATGGTCGATCAGCGCCGTTTTGCCGCGGCCGGTGACCATGCAGAACTGGTCGATGCCCGCGGCGCGGGCCTCATCCACCGCGTATTGGATCAGCGGCTTGTCGACGACGGGGAGCATCTCCTTCGGCATGGCCTTGGTGGCGGGCAGAAAGCGCGTACCGAGGCCTGCAACCGGAAGCACGGCCTTGCGCAAGGGTTTCACCAAAGAGAGTTCCTCCTATCTAGTAGTTTCAATTTAGGTGCCACGCCCGGTAGCGAGCGGCAAGACAAGCATGTAGACGAAAATACGACAGGAAACCGGCGAGGCATACCGTGGGGTGTGTGACAAAACTGCCACAATCACCATACGGCACTTGCCGTGTTTCCGATATTGCGCGGAAACGATTTTGCCAAGGGGTTAGCCGCGTGGGGCGGCGGCGCGGGAGAGGCGGTCGTTGATGGCGAGCCCAAGGCCGATGGCCGGAATGGGCGAAGCGGCGATGGCGACGAGGCCGTGTTGTGCGGCGTGTTCGTCCAGCCAATGCAGCGCTTCGAACAAATTGGCGGCGGCTTCGGTGAGATTCTGCGTTTCGGACAACTGGAACATGAGCGCGCTGGGCGGGGCGGGGCCAAAGGCCAGATACGCCTCGCCGGGCCCCGGCGCGGTGGCATTCAGCCGCACGGGCAGGCTTGGTGCGTAATGTGATGCGAGCATGCCTGGCGAGGCAAGCGCAGCGCCCGGTGCCGTGGCGGTTGAGAGGGGGCCGATGGCCGCTTCCAGCGCCTCGCGCGTGATGCCGCCGGGGCGTAGCAGCACGGCGGCGGGGCCGGAGAGGTCCAACACGGTTGATTCGAGGCCGACGGCGCAAGGGCCGGAATCGAGCACAGCAGCGATACGGCCGCCGAGGCTTGCCAGCACATGCGCGGCACTGGTGGGCGAGATATGGCCTGAGCGGTTGGCCGATGGCGCGGCGATGGGCCGGCCAGCCAAGGCCAGCATCTCATGCGCCACGGGGTGGGCGGGCACGCGCACCGCGAGCGTGGGTAGCCCCGCCCCCGCCAGTTGCGAGACAGGTGAGGCAGCTTGGCGCGGCAGCACCATAGTAAGCGGGCCGGGCCAGAATTGTTCCGCTAGTTTTTGGGCCATGGCGTTTGGCCGGACATGCTGGAACGCGGCCTCGGCCGAGGCAAAATGGCAGATCAGCGGGTTGAAGCTGGGCCGGCCCTTGGCGGTGTAAATGCCCGCCACGGCCTGCGCGTTGGTGGCATCCGCCCCCAGCCCGTAAACCGTTTCCGTCCCGAAGGCCACCAGCTTTCCCGCCTGCAACAATTTGGCGGCGCATTTGGGGCTGGTGATCAGCTTGGCTGTTTCCGGTTCAGTCCTGTTTGCCGTCAAGGTCCCGCGCCACTTCCGGACTGTGCAGGAGTTTGTTGATCTTCGTCGCTTCGTCCAGCGCCTCGTCAGCGACGAATTTCAGCTCCGGTGTAATCCGCAAGCCCAAACGCGGGGCGATTTGCGACCGCAGGAACGGCGAGACGCGCTTCAGCGCCGGCAGCAGCGGGCGGATGTCCTGCTGCCCCAGCACGGTGGTGAAAACCAGGGCGTGTTTGAGGTCCGGCGACATCCGCACCTCGGAGACGGTGAGATGCGCGCGGGCGAGATCCGGGTCGTGGAACTCGGTGCGCAGCAGCACATCCGAGAGCAGATGCCGGATTTCCTCGCCAACGCGAAGCTGGCGCTGGCTTGGGCCGGCTTTTTGCCCCGGCCCGGCGGACGAGCGCTTCATCTTCTAGCCTCGTCCGGGTTATGCCGCGACGATTTCGGTCTCATAGCACTCCACCACATCGCCTTCGCGCAGATCCTGGAAGCCCGCGAAAGACAGGCCGCATTCATAGCCGCGGGCCACTTCCTTCACATCGTCCTTGAAGCGCTTGAGCTGCGACAGCTCGCCCTGGTGAATCACCACGTTGTCGCGCAGCAGGCGCACGCCGCAGCCGCGCTTGACCACGCCCTCGGTGACATAACAACCCGCGACCTTGCCGGTCTTGGTGATGTTGAACACCTGGCGGATTTCCGCGTAGCCCAGGAATTTCTCGCGATGCACCGGCGCCAGCTTGCCCTTGACCAGCTTCTCGATGTCGTCACCGACCTCGTAGATGATCGAATAGTAGCGGATATCAACGCTCTCGCGCTGCGCCAACTCGCGGGCCTGCACATTGGCGCGGACATTGAAGGCGATGATGAGGCCATCGGATGCCTTGGCAAGCTGCACGTCGCTCTCGGTGATCTGGCCGACACCGGAGTAGATGACGCGCACGCGCACCTCCTCGTTGCCGAGCTTGCCGAGCACCACGCCGATCGCCTCGGCCGAGCCCTGCACATCCGCCTTGATGACGACCGCAACTTCCTTCTGCGCACCGGCCTGAATGCGGGCGAGCATTTCTTCCATCGTGCCGCGCATGGCGGTTTGCGCCGCCACCTGGCGTTCGCGCAGCTTGGTGGCGCGGTACTCGGTAATCTCGCGGGCGCGCTGCTCGTTCTCGACGACCACGAAAGGTTCGCCCGCCGTTGGCGCGCCGGAAAGGCCGAGGATTTCCACCGGCAAGGAGGGCAGAGCCTCCTTCAATGGTTGGCCCTTGTCGTTCAGCATGGCGCGGATGCGGCCCCACTGGGCGCCCGCTACCACGATATCGCCCTGGTTCAGCGTGCCTTTCTGCACCAGCACCGTGGCCACCGGGCCGCGGCCGCGGTCCAGGCGGGATTCGATGATGGCACCCTCGGCGGAGCGGTCCGGATTAGCCTTCAGCTCCAGCACTTCGGCCTGCAGCAGGATGGCTTCTTCCAGCTTGTCGAGGTTGGTCTTCTTCAGAGCCGAAACCTCAACGTCGATGGTTTCGCCGCCCATGCTTTCGGTCACGATCTCATGCTGCAGCAACTCGTTGCGCACGCGGTTGGGGTCGGCACCGGGGCGGTCGATCTTGTTGATCGCCACAATGATGGGCACATTCGCCGCCTTGGCGTGTTTGATCGCCTCGATGGTCTGCGGCATCACGCCGTCATCCGCCGCGACGACCAGCACCACGATATCGGTGGAGGCGGCGCCGCGCGCGCGCATGGCGGTGAAGGCCTCATGGCCCGGTGTATCCAGGAAGGTGATTGCCTGGCCGGAAGGCAGGGTCACCTGATAGGCGCCGATGTGCTGGGTGATGCCACCAGCCTCGCCGGCGGCCACGTCCGTATGGCGCAGCGCGTCCAAGAGGCTGGTTTTGCCGTGGTCGACATGGCCCATGATGGTGACGACGGGCGGGCGCGGCTGCAAATCGGCATCCGTGTCCACTTCGCCTTCCAGTCCAAGTTCCACGTCCGAATCGGAGACGCGGCGGACCTTATGGCCGAATTCCTGCACAACCAGCTCGGCGGTGTCGGCGTCGATGGCCTGGGTGATGGTGACCATCACGCCCATCTTCATCAGCGCACGCACCACATCGCGCCCGGGGGCGGCCATACGGTTGGCGAGCTCCTGCACGGTGATGGTCTCCGGCAGAATCACCTCGCGCACCACTTTCAGGCCGTCGGAGCGCAGCAGCTCCAACTCGGCCTGGCGGCGTTCGCGTTCGCGCTGGCGGCGCACGGAGGCGAGCGAACGGGTCTTCTCGTCCTCGCCCTCGATGGCGGCCTGCACGTCGATACGGCCAGCGCGGCGGTTGCCGTCGCCGATTTTCTTGGCGGGCGCGGCGGGCATGCCACGACGGGGCGCCGGGGTGGCTGGCCGGCGCGGGCCGCGCGGCGCGTCGTCGTCATCCTCTGTCCCCGCGGCGCGGCCGCCGGGCTTCAGCTGCAGTGTGGTGCGGGGCGCCGGGGCCGTGGAGCCGGGGCGTGCGGGCTGAGGTGTTGCGGCGCGGGGCGGTGCCGTCCGGGGTGCGGGCCTGGCGGCCGGGGCCTGCGGTGCGGGCTCAGCTGTGGGCGCGGCCTGGGCGGCAGCAGTTTCAGCCTTGGTCTTAAGGGCGGCTTCGGCGGCCTCCATCTCGCGGCGGACAGCTTCTTCTGCTTCGCGCTTGGCGTCCTCCTCGGCCTTGCGGCGGGCTTCTTCGGCGGCGGAGAGGATGGAGATTTTCTCCTGCTCGCGGCGCTCGGCCTCGGCCTTGGCGGCGGCGGCCAGCACGCGCTGGCGGTTGGCAAGCTCGGCGGCGGTTAGGGCGCGCTGCGCGCCGCCATTGCCACCGCCACCCTGGCGCGGGCGCTGCCCCGAGGGTGCGGCGGCCGGTGCGGCCGGGCGCTCCGGTTGCGGGCGCAGGGTTAATGTGGCGGCCGGCGCGGGGGTTGGCGCGGGCGCGGCGGCAACGCCGCGCTTCTTGCGCACCTCGACCTGCACAACCTTCGAGCGGCCATGCGAGAAGCTTTGCCGCACGGACCCGGCATCGACCGTATGCCCGGCTTCCCCGCGTGCGGCGGGGCGCAGCGAGAGCCTGCCCTTGGTTTCATTCTGGTCGTTGCCGTCACTCATGCCTAATCCGGTCCAATCTTCACGTCGTGGCCGGATTTTACCCCGGCCCTGTTGCTGGGCTCTACTGCCCGCTTACGCAATCCTTCGCAACACCTAGCAGGCGCCGCGCCTCGATTTCGATCATCCGTGCCAACCGCCCGTCGGCGATAACCACGTGCACCGTATGCTCCCGCCCGAAAACCTTGCCCAGCGCCGCTGCGGAGAGCACCGCCACACATGGAATGGCGCGGCCACCCACGAAACGGGCGCGTTCCTCGGCGCTGCCATCGGCGGCCTGGACGATGAGGCCACCTTTCCCCGCGTTCAGCCACTCCCTGGCTTTTTCGAAGCCGGAAATCGCAGCACCGCTTCGGCGTGCCAGACCTAGCAGATCAATCAATCGCCGCGCCAGCGCGGCCTCCACCTGGGTACGCAGATGCTCGGGCAGTTTCAGCGGCGCCCGGGCAGCGCGTGGAAATACTCCACGCCGGACTGCCGAATCTAGCACATCGGCATTGGCACTCAACCACATTCCGCGTCCTGGCAGGGTTGCGCCGGTGTCGAAAACCAGCGTCCCGTCCGGGGCGGCGACGAAACGGAGCATCTCCTCCCGCCGCCCTTGCGTTCTGGTGACGAGGCAACGCCGGAGCGGACCCTGCTCCGGCTCGTCCGGCAATGCCTCGCCCGGCGATGTTTGGGGGTCAGGCTGCGTCGCCATCCTCCCCTTCGAACCAATGCGCGCGGGCGGCCATGATGATCTCGTTGGCCTGCTCCTCGTTGATCGCGTCCTCGCCCAGAATCTCCACCAGCTCATCACCGGCGAGATCGGCCAGATCGTCCAGCGTCTTCACGCCTTTCTCGCCCAGGGTGATCAGATCCTTGGCGGAGAAGATTTCGATGGCGGCGATGTCGTCCGTGACACCCAGCGCCACGCGCTTCTCCTCCTGCTCGCCAGCCAGGCGTTCCAGGAAGGCCGTGGCGCGGCGGGTGAGTTCCGTGGCGACGTTCTCATCGAAGCCTTCGATGGTCGCGATCTCCTCCAGCGGCGTCGTCACCAGGTCCTCGATGCTCTCGAAGCCTTCCTGCACCAAGAGGCCGGCGATCACGTCATCCACGTCCAGCGCCTCAACGAAAAGGCCGGTCTTACGGCGGAACTCTTCCTGGCGGCGTTCGGATTCCTCAGCTTCGGTCAGGATGTCGATATCCCAGCGGGTGAGCTGCGAGGCGAGGCGGACATTCTGGCCGCGCCGGCCGATGGCCAGCGACAATTGGCTATCCGGCACCACAACTTCAACCCGTCCGGCTTCCTCATCCATCACCACCTTGGAGACTTCAGCCGGGGCCAGCGCGTTCACCACGAAGGTGGCCACATTGGGGGACCAGGGAATGATATCGATCTTCTCGCCCTGCAACTCGGCCACCACGGCCTGTACGCGGCTGCCGCGCATACCCACGCAGGCGCCGACGGGGTCGATGGAGGCATCACGGGAAATAACGGCCATCTTGGCGCGGGAGCCGGGATCACGCGCAACGGCTTTGATCTCGATGATGCCGTCGTAAATCTCCGGCACTTCCTGCGCGAACAGTTTGGCCAGGAAGCCTGGATGCGTGCGGGAGAGGAAGATCTGCGGGCCGCGCGGCTCCTCGCGCACATCATAGATGTAAGCGCGCACGCGGTCGCCATTTTTCAGGTTCTCGCGGGGGATGCATTCATCCCGGCGCAGCAGCGCC
>JAGXAE010000238.1 GCA_018971725.1 Pseudomonadota bacterium
GAAGGTGGTGAAGAACAAACTTGCCCCGCCCTTCCGGCAGGTGGAGTTCGACATCATGTTCGGTGAGGGCATCTCCAAATCCGGCGAGCTGATCGACCTTGGCGTGAAGGCCGGGGTGGTGGAGAAATCCGGCGCCTGGTTCTCTTACGACAGCCAGCGCATCGGCCAGGGGCGTGAGAATGCCAAACAGTTCCTGCGGGACAATCCGAAAGTGGCGGAAAGCATCGAGAAGAAAATCCGCGACCAATCCTCGGCACTTGGGGAAGCGCTGATGGCCGCCGATGGCGGCGAAGATGGCGGGGACGATTAATAACCGGTTTTGAAGCGCCCTTTTTCAAAGAGGGCGCTTTTTCACAGCTTAAAAAAGCTGCGCCAAAAACTTTCGAAACTTCGGGCCAACGGCACTTCATGGGCCGGGCTTGGCGAAAACCCGTCCGCCCTGTAATCCAGCTTCCATGGTCACCAGCAACGACATCCGCGCCACTTTCCTGAATTATTTCGGCCGCAACGGCCACCAGATCGTGCCCTCGGCACCTCTGGTGCCGCGTAACGACCCAACGTTGATGTTCACCGCGGCTGGCATGGTGCCGTTCAAGAATGTCTTCACGGGTCAGGAAAAGCGCCCCTACACCCGCGCCACCTCGTCGCAGAAATGCGTGCGCGCCGGCGGCAAGCATAACGACCTCGACAATGTGGGCTATACCGCCCGCCACCACACTTTCTTTGAAATGCTGGGGAATTTCTCCTTCGGCGATTATTTCAAGGAACAGGCCATTCTGCATGCCTGGACCCTGCTGACCAAGGATTTCGCGCTTCCGAAGGAAAAGCTGCTGATCACCGTTTATCATACGGATGACGACGCGGCGAACCTCTGGAAGAAAATCGCCGGACTGCCGGACGAAAAAATCATCCGCATCGCCACCGACGATAATTTCTGGCGCATGGGCGATACCGGGCCCTGCGGCCCCTGCTCCGAGATTTTCTATGATCACGGCCCATCCATAGCCGGCGGTCCACCCGGCTCCCCGGATGAGGATGGCGACCGTTTCATCGAAATCTGGAACCTCGTCTTCATGCAATATGAGGAGAGTGCCAACGGCCGCACAGACCTGCCGCGCCCCTCCATCGATACCGGCATGGGGCTGGAACGCTTTGCCGCCATCCTGCAGGGCAAGCACGACAATTACGACACGGACACACTGCGCGCCCTCATCCTCGCCTCCGCCGAGGAAACCGGCCAGGACCCAGACGGCAGTTTCAAAACCAGCCATCGCGTGGTGGCGGACCATCTGCGCGCTGCCTCCTTCCTCATGGCCGATGGCGTGCTGCCCTCCAACGAAGGCCGCGGCTATGTGCTGCGCCGGATCATGCGCCGCGCCATGCGCCACGCCCATATGATGGGCGCGAAAGAGCCGCTGATGTACCGGCTGGTTCCCGCCCTCACCCGCCAGATGGGCCAAGCCTTCCCGGAACTGAACCAGGCCGAGGCGCTCATCACCGAAACCTTGCAGCTTGAGGAAAACCGCTTCCGCGCCATGCTGGACCGCGGCATCACGCTGCTGAAGGACGAATCCGCCAACATCGCATCCGGCGGCGCCCTGCCGGGTGCCGTGGCGTTCAAGCTTTACGACACTTACGGCTTCCCGCTGGACCTCACGCAGGACGCGCTGCGCGAGGAAGGCAAAAGCGTGGATGTGGCGGGCTTCAACACCGCCATGGCTGAGCAGAAAGCCCGCGCCCGTGCCGCCTGGGCCGGTTCCGGCGAGGCCGCGACCGAAACCGTCTGGTTCGAACTGAACGAGCAACTCGGGAGCACCGAATTCCTCGGCTACTCCACCGAAACCGCCGAGGGCGCCATCACCGCCCTGGTGGTGGATGGCCAACCCACAACCGAGGCACTGCCCGGGCAAAACGTATTCGTCATCCTCAACCAGACGCCGTTCTACGCCGAAAGCGGCGGCCAGGTGGGCGATACCGGCTTCATCACCGGGCCGGACAATCTGCGCATCCGCGTTACCGACACGCAGAAGAAGCTGGGCGGGCTGTTCGTACATATCGGCGTGGTGGAGGCGGGCACGGCCCGCGTCGGCCAGGCCGTGGTGGCGGAGCTGGACCATGACCGCCGGGGCAAAATCCGCGCCCACCATTCCGCCACCCATCTGCTGCACGAGGCGCTGCGCCGCGCTTTGGGCGCGCATGTCACGCAAAAAGGCTCGCTCAACGCGCCGGACCGCCTGCGGTTCGACATCTCCCA
>JAGXAE010000063.1 GCA_018971725.1 Pseudomonadota bacterium
ATCGCCAACCGGCTGAAGGAGGCGCAGAACACCGCCGCCATGCTCACCACCTTCAACGAGGTGGATATGAGCGCCATCATGGCGCTGCGCGGCGCCTATCGCGAGGCATTCGAGAAGAAGCACAAAGGCATCCGCCTGGGCTTCAACGGCTTCTTCGTAAAAGCTGTTTGCGCGGCGCTGGCCGAGTTCCCGGCGGTGAATGCCGAGATCGACGGCGACGACATTGTCTATCGGAACTTCGTGAATATGGGCATCGCGGTTGGCGGTGCGAATGGTCTGGTAGTGCCGGTGATCCGCGACGCGGAGACCAAGAGCATTGCCGAGATTGAAGCGGAGATCGCTGGTTTCGCCAAGGCAGCCAAGGATGGCACGCTGAAGCTTGAGCAGCTTTCCGGCGGCACCTTCTCCATCACCAATGGCGGCGTGTATGGCTCACTGATGAGCACGCCGATCCTCAACCCGCCGCAATCGGCGATTCTGGGCATGCACAAAATTCAGGAGCGCCCGGTGGCGATCGACGGCAAGATCGAAATCCGCCCGATGATGTATCTGGCGGTTTCCTACGATCACCGCATCATCGATGGCCGCGAGGCTGTCTCCTTCCTGGTGCGGGTGAAGGAAAGCCTCGAAGATCCCCGCCGCCTGCTCCTGGCGATTTGAGAAAAGCAAAGGCCCCGCAAGGGGCCTTTCTTATTTCGCCATTTCCTGCACGGGTACCAGATTATCCATGAACCGCTCCGCGCAGGCCCGCCAGGAGAATTGCTCCGCATAAGGCCGGCAATTCGTCCGGTCCACTTCCAAAGCCTTCAGGCAAGCAATGCGTAAATCTTCATCCATGGCACCCACGGGTAGCGGCGCCTCACCAAGAATATCTTTCGGACCCGTAACGGGATAAGCCGCCACCGGCAAGCCGCAGGCGAGCGCTTCCAGCACCACCAGACCAAACGTATCGGTTTTAGAAGGAAATACAAACACATCCGCTCCGGCATAGGCTTTTGCCAAATCCGCGCCGTGGCGCGCGCCGGCAAAATGCACGCCTGGAAATTCTTTCTGCAACGCCTTGCGCTGCGGGCCATCGCCCACCACCAGCTTGGAGCCGGGCAGATCCAGTGTGAGAAAGGCGCGCAGGTTTTTCTCCACCGCCACGCGGCCGACATAGGCGAAGATTGGGCCAGGCAGATTCCACGCCTCGCGTGGCGCGGCATGGAACGCGTCCAGATCCACGCCTCGGGACCAGGAACGGATATTTGTGAACCCGCGCGATGTTAGTTCGTCGCGCAGTGATTGCGTGGCCACCATTACGCCACACCCGGCATTATGGAAACGCCGCAGCCAGGCATAGGTGAGCCGGGCGGGAACGCGCGTGCGCGCCTCCAGATATTCCGCGAAGCGCGTATGGAAAGCCGTTGTGAAATGCAGCCCTTTTTTCTTCGCATAGGCCCGCGCCGCCAAACCCAGCGGACCTTCTGTTGCCACGTGTAGCGCGTCCGGTTGGAACGACTCGATAATCTTGGCCAGCTTGCGACCGGGAAACAGCGCGAGCTTTATCTCAGGGTAGGACGGCATGGGCATGGTGTTGAACCTGTCTGGCCCTACCACTTCCACAATCTTCCCCATGGCGCGCATTTCGGTGGCGATGGTGCGCAATGTTCTTACCACACCGTTCACCTGGGGCTCCCAGGCGTCGGTAACGATGAGAATACGTGAGAGGCCCGCGAATGCGAGCAGGGGATCAGGCTCCTGCTGATATAACACTGGCGGCGTCGCTCTCACTCGGTAAGGCGGCAAAATCCGCTGCCACGGCCTGCAACGCGGCAGACTGTGTGGCGCCTAGCTTCGGTGCCGGGCGGGTGAGCATGGAGAGCTTCTGGCGTGCCACCCAATCCACAAGTTCCAGCCGGCCGTCGAAATGTTCCACGAGCGCCGTGCAGCTTTCCACCCAGTCGCCATCGTTCAGATACATCACGCCATTCACCTGCCGCATCTCGGCATGGTGAATATGGCCGCAGACCACGCCGTCGAACCCGCGGGCTTTCGCGTCGTCCGCCAAAGCGGTCTCAAACCGGTCGATCGCTTTCACCGCTTCCTTCACCTGCAATTTCAGCCAGGCAGAGAGCGACCAGTAAGGATAGCCAAGGCGTGTGCGCACAACATTGAAGTAGCGGTTCACCACCAGGGCTGTCGTATAGGCCCAGTCCCCCAGCAGGGCGAGCAGCTTGGCATGGCGCACCACGCTGTCGAAATTGTCGCCGTGGGTGATCAGCAGGCGCTTGCCATTGGCAGTGGTGTGCTCGGCTTCCATCTGCAGCTTCACGCCGCAAACCTCTATGCCAAGGCTGATATATTTGCGCAGCATCTCGTCATGATTCCCCGGCACATACACAACGTTGCTGCCAGAGCGCGCGGCTTTCAAAATCAGCCGTAGCACTTCATCGTGATGCTTGTCCCAGAACCAGGAGCGCTTCAGGCGCCAGCCGTCGATGATGTCACCGACCAGAAACAGATTTTCACAAGAATTCTGCTTCAAAAAATCTGCCAGAAACTCTGCCCGGCAGCCGCGCGTACCCATATGCACGTCGGAGATGAAGACGCTGCGGTAAGCCGTTGGGCGGAACTGGCTGGATGCGTTCATGGGCGCTGCAATAGGATGTTACGCCGCGCCGGAGACAGTGAAGATTCAATGACGTAGCCAAGGAATTTTTAAAATCGTATTGTCATTTTCCTGTCACTGATATGCCATCTTGGTGTCACCGAATCCGTGCATGAAGAAATTTTACGCCAAAGGCACCAGAGCAGTTAGAATGTTGATTATATTCAATCCGGTAGCGGGACGAAGGCGGGCGACGGCACTCTGGCGTGTACTGGATCTTCTGGTTGAAAATGGCGTGAAGATCGAAGTGGCAGAAACCCAGTATGCCGGCCATGCAACCCTGCTGGCACGTGAGGCGGCGGCGGATGGCGCGTTCATGGTGGTTGCCGCGGGTGGCGATGGCACGATCGCGGAGGTGGCGAACGGGCTTATCGGCTCGCAAACCGCGCTGGGAATCATTCCGCTGGGCACCGCCAATGTTCTGGCCAAGGAATATGGGCTTTCCACCACCCCGCGCGGCATTGCCAACACACTGGCCTATAAGCGCTGCAAACAATTATGGCCGGGTGTCGCGCAATTGCCGGGCCAGCGTCATGTCTTTGTGCAAATGCTGGGGCTGGGGTTCGACGGCGCGGTGGTAAAAGGCGTGAGGCCCATGCTCAAGCGCGCCATCGGCAAGGGGGCGTATGTCTGGCAGTCGCTTTGGGAATCGGTCGCGTATGATTTTCCGGTGGTGCGCCTTTCCGTGGATGGGGTGGCGCACCAGGCCGCCAGCGTCGTGGTCAGCAAGGGCCGGCTCTATGGCGGGCCCTACCTGCTGGCACCGGACGCGCATCCGGACGCGCCAGGCTTTCAGGTGGTGCTGTTCGAGAAGCCGGGCACGCTGCCGGCCTTGCTCTCGGGCGCTGCGTTACCCTTGGGGTTGCTGCCAAATTGCCCTGGCGTGCGCGTCATCAGTGGCAGCCATGTGGAATTTGCCTCTCCAAACGCCGCCATTCTTACCCAGGCGGATGGGGATTCCCTGCCTTTCACGCCCCATGGGGTGGTGAGCGCCGAGGCGCCGATTTCCTTGATTGTGGGTTGAGCCGGGCAGGGGTTGACGGGGCAGGCCAAGGTTCTATCAGAAACCAGCCCTCAAAGAAGGATAGACAGAAAATGAAATCCCCCGTGCGCGTGGCTGTCACCGGTGCGGCTGGCCAGATCGGTTATGCCATTCTGTTCCGTATCGCCAATGGCGATTTGCTCGGCAAGGATACGCCGGTTATTCTGAATCTCCTGGACCTGCCGCAGGCGCAAAAGGCGCTGAACGGCGTGATCATGGAACTGAACGATTGCGCCTTTCCGCTGCTGGCGGGCGTCACCCCGTCTGATGACCCGAATGTCGCTTTCAAGGATGCGGACATCGCCATTCTCATCGGCTCCCGCCCCCGTGGCCCCGGCATGGAGCGCCGCGACCTGCTGGCCGCCAATGCGGAGATCTTCAAGGTTCAGGGCAAGGCGCTGAACGATGTGGCGAAGCGCGACGTGAAGGTGCTCGTGGTCGGCAACCCAGCCAACACCAACGCCTATATCGCCATGAAATCCGCGCCGGATCTCCCGAAGGAGAACTTCACCGCCATGCTGCGGTTGGACCATAACCGTGCGGTTTCCATGCTGGCGGAAAAATCCGGTGTTGCGGTGAAGGAGATCGAGAAGGTGGCCGTGTGGGGCAACCACTCCCCCACCATGTATGCTGATTACCGCAATGCCACCGGTGCCGGTAAGCCGATGCCCGAGATCATCAATGACGAGGACTGGTACAAGAACACCTACCTCTCCGCCGTCGGCAAGCGTGGTGCGGCCATCATCGAGGCGCGTGGCCTCTCCTCCGCCGCGTCCGCCGCCAATGCCGCCATCGACCATGTGCGGGACTGGGTTTTGGGCACAAACGGCAAATGGGTCTCCATGGGCATTCCGTCCGATGGGTCCTATGGCATCCCCGAGGATGTGATGTTCGGCGTGCCGGTCACCTGCGCGGGCGGCAAGTACAAGCGCGTCGAGGGGTTGCCGGTGGACGAATTCTCCAGGTCACGCCTGGACCACACGCTGAACGAGCTGCTGGAAGAACAGGCCGCCGTGGCCGACCTGCTGAAATAAGCTCAACCACGCCAGTCGAGGCAAAGGCTCTCCCGTTCGCGGGAGGGCCTTTTCTTTTGTATCCGCTGTTGGCGGCGCGGAGGCCGGTTTGGTAGGTGAGAGTCGTGGGAAATTCCATCGGCCTGATGTTCGGCTTGCCGGGGCAGGGGATGCATTTGCATCTCGATGCCTTGTCCCTGCTGTTTGGCTGCATTTTGCTGCCGCAGGTAGTGGCGGCTTCGGTGGCGGGCATGCGGGCCTCGGTGGCGTTCTGGGCGTTCGTGCTGGGTATGGCACTGGCGTTGCTGGCGGCCGATGGGTTTACCCTGATCTTCGGGTTCGAGCTGATGAGCGCCGCCTCCTGGCTGCTGGTGATGCAGGGGGACCGCAAACCCGCGACGCTTTACGCCGGGGTGGCGATTTTCTCCGGCGCTTGTCTTATCCCGGCTTTGTTTCTGCCCGCCTCATCCTTGGCCTTTGTGCTGGTGGCACTTGGGGCAGGGGCTAAGGCGGGGCTGGCGCCGCTGCATAGCTGGCTGCCGCGCGCACACCCCGCCCCCCCGGCAGGGGTTTCGGCGTTGATGTCCGGTGGGATGGTGAAGGTCGCGCTCTATGTGCTCATCCGCTACGCCTTCATAAATCTGGCCCCGGCGCAGCAGCCCTGGTGGGGCGAGGCGCTGGTGGCGGCGGGGGCGCTGTCCGTGCTTATCGGCGCATTGCGGGCAGTGCTGGAGGTGGAGCTGAAAACGGCTCTGGCCTGCTCCACGGTCGAGCATGTCGGGCTGATCACCGTGGGGCTGGGGCTCGCCCTTTACGCCAAGGCCATTGGCGATGCTGAGCTTTCCGGCGTGGCTTTGCAGGCGGCGCTGCTATGCGCGGTGGCGCATGGGCTGTTCAAGCCGCTTTTGTTCATCGGCGCAGGCGAGGTGAAGCACGCCACCGGCACCACCTCGCTCAACTGGCTGGGTGGGTTGATGCGCGGCATGCCCCGGCTGGGCGCGCTGATGCTGCTGGGCGCGGCGGGCATGGCCGCACTGCCCTTGGGGCCGGGGTTCGCGCCGGAATTTCTGCTGTTTCATGCGGTCATCGGCGCGGCGGCCACAGGGGGCATTCTGGCGCGCATTGGGTTTTCCGCCCTGCTGGCGGTGCTGGGCATTGGCGCGGCGCTGGCGCTGGCGGCAGCGGTGCGGGTCATCGGCCTGGGATTTCTGGGTCGCCCGCGCAGCCTGCATGCGGCGGCGGCTGAGGATTTGCGGCGCGGGCCCTTCGTGGCCATGGCACTGCTGGGCGCGCTGGCCATTCCCGTGGCTTTGGTGCCGGGGCTGCTGCTGGATCTGCTGAACCCGGTGATCATGCTGCTGGCGCCAGAGGCGCAAACACCGCCTCTGGCCTATGCGCCGGTTACGTTGCTGATTCTGGCCGGGCTGGCCGCCTTGGCCGCCGGATTCGTGCAAACGCGCTGGGGTGTGCGCGGCCTGCGGGAGGTCCCGGCCTGGAATGGTGGGTTTGGCCGCCCGCCAGCTTGGCTGCCCTTTGGTGACCCGCACACCCAAGCCAGCGCCACCGGCTTTGCCGAGCCGGTGATGCGCGTCATGGGCAAGGGGCTGCTGGGGGCCGGCATGACCGACCCGGCCGAGCGTTTTCTGCTTACCCCGTTATTCCGGGTACAGACGCGGCTGATCCGCTTGGCGGAGCGTGTGCGCCGGGCCACCATCCGGGAACGTCTGGCTTTTGTCTTCGCGGTGTTGGTGGCCTTCCTGCTTGCGCTCGGGCTGGGGCAGGGGGGCTGAACATGCTGTCATTTGCCCTCGCTTTTATCGCCACCGTCTTGCATATCGCGCTTTGCTTCATGGGCGCGCCTTTGTTGATGGGGCTGGTGAACAAGCTGCGCGCCTGGCTGTTGGGGCGGCGTGGGCCGCCTGTGCTGCAGCCCTACCGGCATCTGGCCAAGCTGTTGCGCAAAAGCACCTTGGTGCCGGACACGGCGACGGAGTTGTTCGCCTTCTGGCCGTTGGGGGCATTTCTGGCTCTGGCTGTGGCCACCATGCTCATCCCCGGCTTCGCCACCGGTATGCTCACCGCCCCGGCGGGGGATTATGTCACCATTGTCGGGCTGTTTGCCCTGGCGCGGGCGGCGGCCATGCTGGGCGGGCTGGAAACTGGGTTCAGTTTCGGCGGGGCAGGTGCTGCGCGGGAAGCCTTGTTTGGCATTTTCGCTGAGGGCGCGTTGCTGGTGCTGCTGCTGGCCTTCGCGCTGCTGGCCCAAAGCACCAGCCTGGACGGCATCGCCACCGCCTTCCGCACGGCGCATATCGGCATTTCCGTCTCGCTTGGCTTCGCCCTGGCGGCGATGCTCACGGTGGCCCTGACCGAAACCGGGCGCATCCCCACGGATAATCCTTCCGGCCATCTGGAGCTGGCCATGGTGCACGAGGCAATGGGGCTGGAATATTCCGGCCGGCTGCTGGCGCTGCTGGAGTTCGCCGGGATGTTGCGGCTGCTGGCCTGGATGAATCTGATCGGAACAATTTTCCTGCCCTTCGGCATGGCGCGGGTTGCGGAAATTTTTTCCTGGCCTGGCGGGCTGGCGCTGTGGGTGGGCAAGTTGCTGGTAATGGCGGTGGCCCTCTCGGTGTTCGAGGTTTCGCGCGCGAAGATGCGCGTGTTCCGGGTGCCGGAGTTCCTGGGTGCGGCGCTGCTGCTGGGCATGCTGGCCAGCGTGTTCCTGTTCGTGGCGGCGAGGATCGGCGCATGAGCCTGACATTTTCCCTCGCGCATCTGCTGGGTGGCATCATTCTGCTGTGCGCCTTCCTGCAGCTTTCTCAGCGGCGCCTGGCGGCGATGATCACGCTGTATCAGGCTGAGGCGCTGGTGCTCTCCGCCGCTGCTTTCTGGCAAGGCTTCGCGCAGCATGAAATCAATCTCTACCTAACCGGCATTATTACCTTCGCCCTGAAGGCGGTGCTGCTGCCCTGGGGGCTGCGGGAGATCGTATTGCGCTTCAACATGGTGCGCGCGGTGGAAACGGCCCTGCCCATGGCAGTGTCGATGATTTTGGGGTTGGCGCTCATCGGCATCGCGGTGCTGGTGGTACTGCCGACGACCATGAGCTCCATCTCCCTCACGCGGGAGGATCTGGCCATCGCGCTCTCGGTGGTGCTGCTGGGGCTGCTGCTGATGATCGTGCGGCGCAATGCGTTGGCGCAGATCATCGGGTTTCTCTCCATGGAAAACGGGCTGGTGCTGGCGGCCATCGGCATGCCGGGCATGCCGTTTGTGGCTGAGTTTTCCGTGGCGCTGCTGGTGCTGCTGGCATTTCTGGTGGTGGGGGTGTTTTTGCTCCGTATCCGCGAACATTTCGACACGCTGGACCTTTCCGGGCTTGAGAAAATTGAAAGGCGGGGGCGATGAATTTCGCAGCTCTCGCCATCGCGCTGCCGTTTGTGGCAGCGGCTCTGCTGGGGCTGGTGGGCACGCCGCGTCAAGGGGCCATTGGCAATGCCGTGGCCAGCCTGGCTTTGTTTGGACTCACCTTGGCGGTGTTCTGGGGTCATAGCGAAGGGTTGGTGGCGGTGGACCCGCTGGCCGCCTTGTTCGGCACGGTCACGGGGTTTGTCGGGCTCACGGCCGCCTTGGTGAATATCGGTTACGTGAGTGTAGATGCGGCGCGGATGCCCGCGCGGCGCTGGCGGCTTTACCATACGCTGTTCCAGATTGTGCTGGGGGCGAGCCTATTGGGGCTCTACGCGGATAATATCGGCGTGCTCTGGGCGGCGATGGAAGGCGGCACCATCGCCATGACTTTTGGGGTGAGCCTCTACCGCACGCCGACGGGGCTGGAAGCCGCGTGGAAATACTTCATCCTGGGTGGTGTCGGCATCGGGCTCGCTTTGTTCGGCACCATGCTGGTTTATCTGGCCGCGCAGCCCGCCTTGGGGCCGGGTTTCGCGGCAATGAGCTTCAGGGCACTTTCCGTCCATGCCGCGCATATGGACGGCAAGTTGCTGACGCTGGCCTTCGTGTTCATTCTGTTCGGTTATGGCACCAAGGCGGCCTTGGTGCCGCTGCATGGCTGGCTGCCGGATGCCTATGCGGAAGGTCCCGCACCGCTGACCACCGCGCTCTCTGGCCTGCTCATCAACGTGGCGCTGCTGGCGATTCTGCGCTTCCGGCATCTGCTGGTCGCCAACCCGGATGCGATGCGCCCGGGGCCGTTTCTGCTGAGCTTGGGGCTGGCATCTTTATTTTTGGCGGCGTTTTCCTTCTCCCGCCGGCGGGATGCGCGGCGGTTTTTCGGGTTTTCCTCCATCGAGCAATCCGGGATTTCGGCCTTTGCGTTCGGTATTGGCGGTCCGGCGGCGATCTTCGGCGGGCTGCTGCATATGGTGCTGCACACGCTGCTGAAATCCGGCCTGTTCCTGGCGTTGATCCGCGCCGCCAGCCTGCGTGGCCCGGCGGCACCGGGGAATTACGGGTTCTCGCATCTGCGCGGGCTGTTGCAGGCGAACAGGAAAATCGGCTGGCTGCTGGCGGGCTGCATTTTCGCGCTCACCGGCCTGCCGCCCTCCGGCCTGTTCGCCAGCGAGTTCATCATCATCAGCCAGACGATCCAGAAGAACCCTTATATGTCTCTGCCGCTGGGGCTGGGGCTGCTGCTTTGCGCGGTGGCGATCCTGCGGAATGTCGGGCCGCTGCTGTTTGCCACGGCGCCGCATGAGAAACCCAAGCCCGCCGGGCGCAGTGTCTGGCTCATCGCGGCGCATCTGGCGCTGGTGTTTCTGGTGGCCTTCGCCATGCCGTTGCCGCTGGTGCATCTGCTCTCGCATGCGGCGGAGGCGTTGCAATGAAGCTGCTTAACCAGGAAGCCTGGGCCGCGTATCAGGGGCGTTTCATCGCGCTCTGGACGGATTCCATCCGCGCCTACGCGTTATACGAGCCGGACGAGCTGGTGGCGGTGGAATTGCAGGACGGCGCCTATCCGGCCTTGCGTTACCTCGGCGCCAACTGGTTCCAGCGTTTGGCGAAAGATTTGAACGGCCATACCGCCACCGGCTTTGCCGAAACCCGCACGGCGGTTGAACATTTCCGCGAGCCGGATGGCCGGGCCGCCTGGCCGGAATTCAAGGCCCCGAATGTGGAGGGTGTGCATCAGGTGGCGGTGGGGCCGATCCATGCCGGGATTATCGAACCGGGGCATTTCCGGTTCTCTGTGGTGGGGGATCAGGTGCTGAAGCTGGAGGCGCGGCTGGGCTATGCCCATAAAGGCACGCTGGGGCTTATGCGCGGCAAATCCGCCCGGCAGGCGGCGCGCTACGCGGCGCGGATATCAGGCGATTCCACCGTGGCCCATGCCATCGCCTTCGCCCGCGCGGCAGAGGCGGCGCTGGGAACGCAGGTGCCTGAGCGCGCCCATTATCTGCGAGCGCTGATGGCGGAGATCGAACGCCTGGCCAACCACACCAGCGATATTGGCGCCATCGCGGGCGATGCCGGGTTCGCCTTTCTGGAGTCCCGCTTTGCCCTGATGCGCGAATATCTCTGCGCCGCCGCCGAAGCGGCATTCGGCCATAGGCTGATGATGGATGTGGTGGTGCCGGGCGGCGTAGCGGGAGACATTGCCGAAGGTAGCGCGGAGGTCATTGAGGACGCGGTGGACGCGCTGGAGCGCGAGCTGCCCAGCCTGACGCGCGTGTTCGAGGATTATGCCAGCCTGCAGGACCGCGTGGTGGGTACGGGGCTGGTGCCGCCCGCGCTGGCGGCGGCGTATAATGCGGGTGGTTATGTGGGCCGCGCCGCCGGCCAAAGCGGGGATGCGCGGCTGGCGCCGGGCTATCCGCCTTATGAGGCGCTGAGCCTTTCCGTGCCGGTGTTGCAGGAAGGCGATGTGGCGGCACGAATTAAAATCCGGCTGGAGGAAATTCCCGAAAGCATCAGGCTGGTCCGCGCGATTTTGGAACGCCTGCCGGAAGGCCCTTTGGCGCTGGCGCCGGAAGCCGCCAGCGGCATGGGGCTGGGTGTGGCGGAGAGTTTCCGGGGCCCCGTCTGGCATTGGCTGAAGATCGATAACGGGCAGATTCAGGATGCGTTTGTGGCGGATGCCAGCACGCTGCACTGGCCGCTGCTGGAATATGCCGCCACCACCGCCATTCTCGCGGATTTCCCGTTGATCAATAAATCGATCAACGGGTCTTATTCAGGCGTGGATTTATAGGCAGTTATGTCCGCACGATGGATTGCGAATAAAGCGCGTTGCCTTGCGCATCGACGAACGACCAGGCGAGCTGCTTGCCGGAAAGCCGGGCCGCCATGAAACCATGCGAACCGGAGGCGAAGCCGCCGCGAATGGCGGGTTCAGGCGCGTAGGTTTCCGACCCCGCGCCGGTGCAAACATAGGAAATGCCATCCATCTTTACCGCCTGTAAAAGATGGTCGTGTCCGCAAACATAGATGGGCACGTGGTGCTTTTGCAGGATCGGGTTCAGCCGCGCGATCAGGTCCGGCTGGTCGTGGTCGTACCCGTCCGCATCGGACTGTGCGGTGTAGATCGGGTGATGGCCGATGACGATGTTCCAATCCGCGGTTGAAGCGGCGAGTTTGGCATCCAGCCAGTCCAGCTGTTCCTGGCTGTTCTGCCCATCCACCGCCACGCGGGTGCCGTAGTATTTTTTGATGAGGGGCGAGGTGTCCAGGTAATAAAACGCTGCCGTGGCGCCGCCGGGCAGGGCGGTGGTTTCCACGTAATAGCGGGCGGGCAACCGCCAGCGCGAACTTAACTTAGTGTAGTCCAACTGCGCCTGCACATTGCCACGATAATCATGGTTGCCGAGGACCACCTTCCAGGGCGTTTGCAAGGAGGCTTCGGTATAAACATCTTCGAACGAGCTGCGCCATTGCCAGTCGGCAACCGATTCCACCCCATTCTCATAGAAATTATCGCCAACGGAGACAGTGTAGGCACTGTTGATGGCCTGCGCGGTGCGGCCCATCTGGCGCGCTACGTCGCGTTGGTGATGGTAGCCATGCCGACCCCAATCACCCACCAGCAGAAAGGAAATGGACGCATCCTCGGCGCTGGCCGGGCGGGCCAGGGCGGCGCCGGCACCCAGAACGGCGCTGGTGGTAACAAATTCACGGCGAGTTAGCTGCATAACGGCTCCTGATAATACCGGCGCCCTGTAGCAAGGGTTACG
>JAGXAE010000239.1 GCA_018971725.1 Pseudomonadota bacterium
AGCATCAGGCTGCGGATGATGAAGGCGCTCAGCGAAATTCCCGCGATCCAGGCGCAATGTTTGATGGTGGCATCATCAAACCAATTCCAGCGCGACCCTTCCTCCAGAAAATATTCCAGCGTGCCGAGCCCCAGCGCCATCAGCGCGATGCCGGGATAATCCGCCTGCCGCAGCAAAGTGAGATCGGGTTTGTCGATATCCACCAGCAGCGCCACGAAAATCGTCACCAGCATGCCCGGGACGAGGTTGATGTAAAACAGCCAATGCCAGTTCAAAACATCGGTGATATAGCCGCCGATCACCGGCCCTAGCGTAGGCGCGATGGAAGCGATGGTGCCGATCACCGCCGCCGAATAAACCCGTTTCTGGCCTTGGAAATAGTGGAAGGAGGAGGTGAACACCGTCGGGATCATCGAGGCGCCGAGCAAGCCTTGCAGGGCGCGGAACACGATCATGCTCTCGATGTTCCAGGCCAGCCCGCAGAGCATGCTGGAAAGGGTGAACCCAGCGGCGGAGGCGGTGAACAGCCAGCGTGTGGAAAACACCCGTGTGAGCCAGCCGGAAAGCGGAATCACGATAATCTCCGCGATCAGATAGGCCGTCTGCACCCAGCCGATTTCATCCTGCGCGGCTGAAAGCCCGCCGCCGATATCTTGCAGGGATGAAGCGACAATTTGAATATCCAGCAACGCCGCGAACATGCCGATGCACATCACGGCAAAGGGCAGAATCGCCTTCATTTGGTGTTCACGGAAGCGGTAACGGAAAGCCCCGGCCGCAGCAGTCCCAAATTCCCGGCGTTGCCTTCCAGTAAAATGCGTACCGGCACGCGCTGCACGATCTTGGTGAAATTTCCTGTGGCGTTCTCGGCCGGCAGCAGGCTGAATACGGAGCCCGAGGCCGGGGAGAGGCTTTGCACAATGCCGGTTATCTTTGTGCCAGGCGAAATGTCGGCGCTTATCTGCACCTCCTGCCCGGGCCGCATATGGGCAAGCTGGTCTTCTTTGAAATTCGCATCCACCCACAACCCCGTAGCTGGAACCAGAGAGATCAGCTGCGTGCCGGCGCTGGCGTAATCGCCCACATGCGCAGCGCGGTTGCCCACCGTGCCGTCAAACGGCGCGCGGATTTGCGTATATTGCTCATTCAGCGCGGCATCCTGCTCTCCGGCCTGTGCCGCCGCCAGGCTGGCTTGCGCCTGCGCCTTTTGGGTGTTGATCACATCCAGTTGGGCCTGCGCCGCCTTCAGCGCCGCGCGGGCTTTCTGCGCAGCCGCCAAATTCTGCTTATAAGTGGCCCGCGCCGTTTGCGCCTGCTGCACAGACCCCGCATTGATACTGGCCAGATTGCTGTAACGCGTCTGATTGGCCAAACCCAGCGTCACCGCCGCATCCGCCGAGGCAATCGCCGTCTGCGCTTCTTCAATCAGGGCGTTTTGCAGTGTCTCCTGCGCCGCCAGATTGGCCAGCGCGGCCTGAGCCGCCTGCACATCGGCACGTGTTTTGGCCAGGGCCGCGCGATAAGGGCGGTCATCCAACTGGATGAGCAATTGCCCCTTATGCACCGCCTCGTTGTCGGTCACCGCCACCTGCGTCACCAGCCCGCTCACCTGCGGCGCCAGGGCGGAGACATTGCCGCCCACATAGGCATCGTCCGTGCTTTCGATATATTGCCCATAGAGCCAGTCATTCACGCCCCAGCCCAGCGCGGCGGCGGCAAGGATCACGGCCCCACCCCAGATCAGGGCACGGCGGGGCAATTTTCCTCGCCCCTTCGGCACCGCCCCGGCCGCCGCCGCGCCGCTCATGCGGCGGCAGCCGTGTGATAGCGCGCGGCGGCGTGGTCGCGGGAGAGGTTTGGCCCCATCTTCAGCCGCGCCTGGGTGAAGGCCTCGAACTCCGCCGCGTCGGGCAGGGCAGGGATGGTCACGGCCTCATCGCGGTCGAAGCCAACCAGCGCCGCATCCACCATCTCGTCCACGCCCATCACCATTTCTGGCGGTAGTGCGGAAATATCGGCTCCGGCGCGGGACCATATTTCGGTGCGTGTGGCCCCCGGCAGCACCGCCTGCACCTTCACGCCAATCGGCCCCAGCTCGTTCTGCATGCTCTGGCTCAGGCTGAGGACGAACGCCTTGCTGGCGTTATAAACCGGGTTGAACCGCTCGGAGACCAGCGCCAAAACGGAGGCCACGTTGATCACCCGCCCTGTCTTGCGTGGCGTGAACGCCCTTGCCGCCGCCCCCGCCAG
>JAGXAE010000240.1 GCA_018971725.1 Pseudomonadota bacterium
GAAGCCGCCGCGCAGGCGCTGGAAGGCACCGGCTGGCTGCCCGAACCGCTGCGTACGAAAGGCGTGGAAACCATAGTGATGCCGGCAGACGCCGCGGCATTGGCCACGCATGATGCCGCCGTTGATGACAGCGCGGATGTGACCGGCGAGAGGGTTGAGGCGGCCGGTCTTCCCTCAGCCGAACATGACGAACAGGTCGAGCCGCACGAGATCGCGGCGGAGTGACCCCAGAACCCCGAGGCGGCCACGGGCCGCCTCGTCTCTCTTCCTTCAACGTCTTTATCCCACCCCCAACCCTTCAAAACCCGGCTTCGTGCCGGGTTTTGCATTTCTGGAGACAGATCATGTCAGACCATCACAATCCGGCACTTGGTCAGCAACCGCCTGCCAGTCCCGATGCATTTTTGGCTTCATGGGAACAAAAGGAGCGCGCCTATCGTGAGCGCGCGTCGGTCGTGCTCGACGGCAACAAGAAAGCGCTGTTCGGTATTCTTGCGGAACATGGCATCACCGCCGTGATCGTCAATTTCGATGGCTATGGCGATAGCGGTCAGATTGAGGACATCACGGCCCAGAGAGGCGATGTTGCCGCGGAATTGCCGGATGAGCGGATCGAGCTTTTCCGCCCGGCCTGGGATAGCCCGGACATCGAGCGCCAGACCCACACGGTGCGTGAAGCCATTGAGGCGCTATCCTATGATTTTCTGGCGCAGACCCATTGCGGTTGGGAGAACAATGACGGCGCCTATGGCGATTTTACCTTCGACGTAACGGCGGGCAGCATCACGCTCGATTATAATGAGCGTTATACCGCCACCGAAAATTATTCCCATGAATTTTGAGGAGGCGGCAATGGCACATCCCTACCATCACGCTTTATCCTCCGCGAAAAAATGGGGCGGCACGGCGGAAGATTTCTTGGACCTGCATAGCTGGTTCGATGAGAGCAAGATGATCTCGGCGGATTTTCGGCATCGGGCACTTCGCCATCATGCTGAAGGCATTTGCATGGCGGAAAGATTTTTTGGCCCCGTCATGACAATTTCCACGGGGCGTATCGTGCCCGTGCGTTTGATCGGCGAGCAGCACGTCCGGGAAGATCTCGGCTTCATACCGGGCTTCGCGGATTGGATCAAAGCCATCCGGCCCGAACCCTGGATGGGCCGGGCCACCGCGCTGCACAAGCGGCTTGATCCTTTTGAAGTCGATGCTGCCTGAGCACCAGCTTTTACCTTCCATTTCTTTCAACCCAGAACCCGGCCCCGTGCCGGGTTTTACATTTTCGGAGGCTGACATGGCGGATTATTTTTCACCGACCGTGATCCCGGAGATCATCCCGAACGGGGACATGACGAAGCTGGAGTTGTTGTTGCTCTCGCATATGTTCGATGCGGACACGGATGGCGATGGAACCTATTTCCATTCCTGGCAGGGACCATCGGATCTGATCTTGGTCGATCGCGCCGAACTCAGCGCGGCGCTGCACGCGGCCTACGGCAGTGACAGCCAGGTGCGTGGTTATGTGGAGGAGAAGCTCAAAACCGCCACATCGGATGATGCATCCGTTGAACTGGATATGAGCGGCGTGTCGTGGGAGGTGATTCTTCAGGACATCGTGCGGCGGTCCGCCAAGCTGCGCTATATCACCGTGACGACGGCGTTCACCTGTTCAAAGATGCGCGCCGACGGGTTTGGCGGCATGGCGCTGTTCATCACCGCCGATGCCATCAAAGCCTGCTCGACCACGGAGTTTCTGTCGGATTGTCTTGCCGACATCGCCGGGCAGGAGGACGGGTAGAAGGATGCCCGGAACGATCCACGAACAACCGTGACCAATGCGGATGGGCCGGACCTGGCAGCAGGACGGCCCATTTTGCGTGGGACGATTATCTGCAAGCGCCGAAGGGAATGAATGTCCGCAGTTCCCCGGAGAGCCGATGCCATCAGCCACTTGTCACCCGTGCCGGCGAGGCGGCGCCGGCTCACTTCCGATTCGGAAGTAGCGCGTGGGCAGGGCGGGGCGATAGGCTGTGCTGTTCGATCCAACACCGAGGACAGGCCGGATTTGCGGCGATCTGTAGCGATGGAGGGGCAACGATGCCCAAGCCTGATTTTTCCATGCCGGCGGCCGAGCTGGCACAGATGCTGGCACGGCAAGCCGAGGCTGTGTGCCGGTATTATCTGCCCGCCGGGCGGCGTGAGGGGCGTTATTGGCTGGTGGGAGACGTTCATAACACGCC
>JAGXAE010000241.1 GCA_018971725.1 Pseudomonadota bacterium
TGGCGGGCAAGGCAACCGTCTTTCTCAAAATGCCGTTGAAGGCGCTGGAGACAGAGCCTGGCATATCGCGCACCATTATCGGCGCGTTGCTCAACGCCGTGTACGAGGCCGATGGAGAGATGCAGGGGCGGGTATTGTTCCTGCTCGATGAGGCGGCCCGGCTTGGCTATATGAAAATTCTGGAGACCGCGCGCGATGCCGGACGCAAATACGGCATCACCATGCAGCTGCTCTACCAGTCGAGCGGGCAGATCGTCGAACAATGGGGCGAGCAGGGCAAGCGGTCCTGGTATGACGGTGTGTCTTATCGCTGCTATGCGGCGGTACAGGATCTGGACACCGCCACCGAGTTGGAAAATTCGTTTGGCACCTTCGGTGTCATGGCAAGCTCCGAGGGCATGAATACCGGTAAATCCGGCAAAGCGATGCAATCTTCTTCGCTCTCACGCGGTTCGAATATTTCTTATCATGAAATCGGACGGCCGCTGATCCGCAGAGCGGAGTTGATGCACGATGTGCGTGATGATGAGATGTTCGTGCTGGCGCGCGGCATGGCGCCGCTGCGCTGCGGACGGGCGATTTATTTTAGGCGTCCCGAGATGCGCGCGCGCGTGGCGGAAAACCGCTTCCACAAGCCGGCACATCAGACCGGCGCCAAGCAGCAATCAAACCGGGAAGGAGCATAACCCAATGTCTGAAATCGATGCCGATCTCGACCGTGCCGCCGCCGCGTATTGGCTGTCCGTGGCCAGCAAATCCACGCCGGAGAAGAATGCGGCCCTCACCCGGGCGGCGAGCCTGTTGCGCGAGGCGCGGGCGGAGGCGCGTATCCCTGACAGCGCACGCCAGCCAACGCTCAATGATCTGGACGCACCGCCCTTGGACGTGGCGCATCGACGGCGGCTGACGCCGTGACAATCCTTGGTGGTTCCGCGCCGGGTTGCTTCGGCATTCCTCCGCTCCTGTGATGGAACGCCAGAGCGACAAGGCGGAACATCGCAGGGGGCAGCCAGCGCCACCTTTATCCCTGGAGGCGATTGCCGCACGGCTGGTGGCATTAGATGCCGGGCAGGCGGCGATGAATGGTGCGTTGGGGCTGATGCTGGATACGCTGCATGTGCAGACCACGCTGCTGCGCAAGCTCAACGAGTTCGCCGCCGAGGATGCAGCACCTTCGCCGCTGCTCACGACCCTGCAGGGTCTCACCGCCGCGATCATGGAGCTGGATGCGTCGGTTGGGGATGTGGAACGCAAATTCGATGGGCTGGCGCAAATTCTGAGCATGGCCTTTGGCGGACCGCCTGCCGAAGCTTCGTCTAGTCAGAACGGTCCGGAGTGGCCGCAGGGGCCGGCCATGGATGGCGAGGGCGGTTGAATGCTGACCTATCGCACCGGCGCAGCAGGGGCACCCGGTGCCGCGCGGTTCATGAGCGAACATTTATTGCAGCAGACCTTGTCCCCGGAAATGGCGGCGATGGCGGAATATTACGAGCAGGGCGTGACCCCGCCGACGCTCGCCGATGCCGCCGCCTCGCGTTACGGCCGGCTTATGACGGGTGGCGCGCCGTTGGCGGGGGATATGCTGGATGGGCTGGTGCAAGCGGAAATGGCGCGCCTTGCTGAGAGTGGCGTGTCTTGGGGGACGGGCCTGGAACAAAGCGGGGATGCGCTGGTCTTGCATGCCGTCGCGGCCTTCGCGGCGGCGGGGCTGGCGGGCCGGGACGAGGCATTGGCCTGTCTGACGCGTTTGTTTGGGGCTGGATCTGGTTTTGGCATCGGCAGTGGCAATGAAGGTGGTGTGGATAGTACAGAAGCCGCTTTCACCGAGGGCATAGGTGAACGTTTGGACGCCGCGATGGCCACGGCCGCCAGTACGCCCGACCGCAGCAGCGCCACGGCAACGCCGAGGCGGGATATGAACCCGCTGCTGGCGCGGCGGCTGGGGATTGAGCCGCGGCGCGGGCTGAAGCCAGATGAGGTGGCGTGCCTGTTGAATGGCCAGCGCGCCGATGGCGGCGCCATCGAAGGGAAGGTGCGGCGCGCCTCGAGCCTGCCACTGGCGCAGATTTTTGGGCTGGATGCGGGGCAGGTGCCGACACGGGCGCAATTAGAGCAGATGCTGGTTGGGCGGAAGACCAATGGCGAGGCATTATCCGCCGAGGCAGCCGAGCGGGCGGTGCGGCGTTTGCTCTC
>JAGXAE010000242.1 GCA_018971725.1 Pseudomonadota bacterium
GGCAAGCAGCTTCCGGGCGAGCACATGATCAAGCGGCCGGTTGACGGATTCCACGCCGATCAGCCTGCCAGATCGGAAGCAAAATACCGACATCCCCTCTTTCTCGCCCTGCGCCGCTTTGCGCACAACAATCTGGTCATGCGGCTGCGTGAGGCCGGCGATCTGCAACTTCAACGCCCCCTGCTCGCTCCAGAACCACGGCAAACTCTGGTAAGGCGCCGGATGACCGGTGAGGCAATCGGCAACACAACGCGCCTGATCCACAGCCCCCTGAACCGATTCCAGCCGGATCATACCGCTCGCCGCATAAGGGTTTGGATGGAGCGCACAATCACCTATGGCTGATATTGAGGGATCATCGGTTGTCAGATGCTCGTTGACGATTATGCCGTTACCGGTAGCGAGGCCGGCTTGCGCGGCGATCTCCGTATTTGGGATAACGCCAATGCCAACAAGCACGAGATCCGCGGGAAAACGCTGCCCATCGCCGGCTTCAACCGCCTCGACCCGTGGACCGCCGCCCGTCAGCTTGGCGGCCGTCGCGCCGAATACGAACCGAATGCCATTCGCTTCGTGCGCCGCACGGAAATACTCGGACATTTCTTTCGAAAGCACCCGCGCCATCGGACGATCCGCCGCTTCGATCACCGTGACGTCAGCGCCACGCTCCGCCGCGACGCTCGCGAATTCCAGGCCGATAAAACCAGCGCCGATCACAACGATCCGCCCGCCTTTATCCAGGCATCCACGGAGCGCGTCCGCATCGTCCACCGTACGCAGTTGCACAACGCCATCAAGCTCGAAGCCGGGCACTGGCAAAGGCCGGTTTCGCGCACCTAGAGCGAGGATAAGGTGATCATACCCAATGACTTCGCCGCCCTGTAGGCCAACCTGTTTTGCGCTCCGGTCAATTTTTTCGATCCTGCTGCCCGCGCGATATTCGATGTCATGATCAACAAAGAAAGCCTCTGGCCGGAACCGCAGCGCGGCACGCTCCATTTTGCCCATGAGATAGGTTTTGGACAAAGGGGGATGCTGATACGGCAATGTGGGCTCATCACCTACCAGAACGACCCTGCCCTCGAACCCCCGCTCGCGCAACGATGCCGCGGCCTGAAAACCGGCCTGCCCGGCCCCGGCAATCACAACCGTGGAAGCGCGTGTCAAATCTGATACTCCGGCGTTTCAACGATCAGCCCATCAAGTTCTGGCTTCATCGCTATCTGGCAGCTCAGCCGGCTATTTGAGCGCCTCTCCGCGGCCACGATTTCGAGCGTAGCGCCTTCATCATCCGCAATTGGCTCAAGCAGTGAGAGTTGGTCTGGATTGACGTAGACATGACAGGTACCGCAGATGGCATTGCCGCCGCATTCACCAACAATTCCATCAACGCCGTTTTCAACGGCGCCTGCCATGACGCTTGTTCCCGTCTCAATTGTCACGGACTTGCGAGAGCCCTTTGAGTTTACGAATATGACGTTTGGCATCCTAGAACTCCCAACAGTTTTTTAACAAGAATTGCCGCAAGGCAGGCTTTGCCAGATGCTCATCTCTTTTCGGCTATATCATCGCGCGGTCTTGCGTCGGTCTCCATTTGTGGATGATGCCTCGTCCTAACCTGCGTCCTTGCCCAAAATCCGCATCCATAGCTCCTTACGAAAGCTGCAACCATATCTGGGCTGCCACCGAAATAGGCATTGACAATGCCGGATTAGAGGGACAATACACGCATTGTCAATGCTGACTTATGTCCGCAGAATTGGGCAACATGATACTCACAAGCTACACGGATTATGGTTTGCGGGCGCTGATGGTGCTGGCTTCCAATCCCCAGAAGGTCCAGTCGACGATTTCGTTGGCCATGCAGTTAGATATTTCGCGGCATCATCTTGCCAAAATCCTGCAAGATCTCGTTATCGGCGGGTACTTGGTCAGTGTACGCGGCGCTGCCGGAGGCGTGAAGCTGGCCTATCCACCAGCACAAATACAACTGGGAGAAGTGGCCCATTATCTCGCCCGCGATCAAGCGTTGGTCGAATGCTTTCATCGCGATGGCGGGAACTGTTCACTGCGCCCATCCTGCCGGCTTCGTGGCGCCCTTAGCAAAGCGCGGGAATCATTCTTCATTTCGTTAAACGAATATAGCGTCGCGGATATAAGTGCCGTGATCGGCACCA
>JAGXAE010000064.1 GCA_018971725.1 Pseudomonadota bacterium
GGTATAAGAGGCTTAGAACCGGGCCACAAGATCAAGCTGCAAGGAACGCGGCGGCCCAATCAGGCCCGACTCGTATTGCGGCAAGATTGAATAAACACCGCCCTGGGCAATTTCAGAATTATACTTGTAGGTATAATAATGGACACCAAGAACGTTCAGTGCCGTAAACGTAAGCTTCAGGCTCTTGATCCTGCGATTCTGAATTTTGAACTTATAGCTGGCGTTAAGGTTAACGATAAAGTTCGGATCATTGGTGTTGTTAAGATCCGTGATCGTCGCACCAGATAGCTGGCTTGTCGGATCATTTGGGGTCAAGATATCCGTCGTCTGGTATTCACGGCCGGTATATTGCCCTGAAACCTCGGCGTGCCATGGGCCGCGGTCGTAATCCAGAGCGATGTTGGCAAGATAACTCGGCGTATTGGAGAATGGCGTTCCATGATACGCATAACCGAACTGGTCATTCGCCAGCGTCACAAACTGAAAAGCACTGTCCGTATAGTCTGTGTTGTTGTAAGAGAAGTTTCCAGACATGCTGAAACCAGCAGGCAGTTCGGCCTTACCGGCGACCTCCACACCGCGTACGATAAACCCGCCGAGATTTGCGTAGAAAGATTGCTGCGTCAGATAGTCCTGATAGAACGAGAAACCGTCATTGACCTTCTGATAGAAATAATCAGCAGAAAGATAAAGGCTCGGCGTGTCGTAACGCAGACCGGCTTCATACATGTGCACGATTTCCGGCGTCGGAGCGGTTTCCGTACCGGCCAGCGGGTTGGCGCCCGAGCCATACTGGCTCACCGGCGAGAAGAGCGAGCCTTTGCCATAGGTGGCATAGGCCGTCAGATGCTCAGGTAAATCGTAGGAAATGCCGATATATGGCTCGCCAACCTTCGTGAAGTTTTATACTTCCCAGGGTTATACGAATATTCCTGCTGGACGATGTTGCTTGTGTACGCGGAGGTTACACGGAAGGCGGGCTCGATATGCAGCTTGTCATTAAACAGATCGATCTTGTCTGAGATATAGCCTACATAAACGGTGCGTTGCTGCCCGCCGCCAAATATCAGGGAGTTGTAGCCGTTATCTTGATTAAACTGCGCGCCCGTGCCGCCGTAAATATAGGTGTCTCCACCAACCGGGCCAGTGGTTTCTTTCGCAATCAAACCGCCAATGGCGATGGTGTTATGCGGTCGAACTACTATGAGAATAGAAAACGGCACCCTGGAAATCCAGATATTGGTTGATATAGCTCTTATCGTTCAGGATGGTCGTGAGGAACTTGCCCGTCTGGTTATAGAAACCCTCGCTGCGCGGGAAGTTATAATTCCAGCCATATTGCTGCTGCAATGCAACCGGCGTCGGAGTCGTCTGAATGGAGCCCTTGCCCTGGTTGAAGATGATCGTCAGCCCAACCTGCGTCAGGCCATCATCGAACGGTTTAATCGTGTTGAACAAAAAGCTGTGATACTGCGCCGGCGTGTTCGCAACATAACCCGCCGTCTGGCTCTGGTCAAAGAGCAGCAAGGTCTTCGGCGCATCCACATCATTATACCATTTGCCGGTATTGATGGTGAAACCGATATGCGAGGTATCAAACGAGCCATAGCCGCCCTCAAGTTCGGCATAGGGTTTGTTGGTCGCCTGCTTGGTCTCGTAGGCGATGGTTCCACCAACCGTGCCGAATCCTTGCCGCTCCGGCGGCGCAACACCCGGATAAACCGTAGCGCTTGCAATTTCCGGCAGTGTCACCGGGGATCCGATATTGTTGGAAAGATAATCACCCGTACCGCCCAAGAAGCTGCTGATGGGCACGCCATCCAATGTTTCCGCCAACTCGTCGTTCTTAACGCCGCGAATCGCCAATGTCGGCGCGCTTTGGCCCGGGCCTTGCGAATACGCCGTCACGGACGGCGCCTGTTTCAGCAATGTCTGGACGGAACCCATGGTGGGGTTCACGGTTTTAACGCTATCCGCATCAAGATGCGTGATCGAACTTGGAAGGTCCTTCTCCTTCAGAAGATTTTTCTGATACCGGATGCGGATTTTTGGATTTCGTAAGTACTGTCTGCGTTTGTTACATTGTTACCGTCGCCGGGGATTACAACCAGCGGCGCGGATGTGGCGGTTTGCGCCTCGGCGATATGATATGTCAGCCCAGCCCCGGCAATTGAACAGGCAGTGAATAAAAGCAGTTTTCGGCGTAAGGTGTTCGATCTGTCCTTCATGCGAAGCCCCTTATTGTTAATCGCGCCTGCCCCGTGTTTTGAATTCACGAACGGGGCAGTTGGGGGCTCAAAAGCAATGATGATGCCAATTGCCGGTCATCGCATCTGGCTTTCTGCCAGATGTAATCAGTAAAATATAAGGTTGCTTCAAACGTCTAAATTGCTGCCCATTTGTTTCATGACAACCTGATGACTGTCGTCTAAAGTTTCACCAAGTAACTTTTTGGTCAAAATCTTCTCGATTTTAAAAATATCTTCCACATTACGGGATCAAAAGAAAACGTTCACCATTTGGTGGTGAGCATTTAGTCGATGGGTCAAAATCCATGCCATTCTTGGTCGCGCTTTAGGCGCTTGTGTTCAGGGCCCGTTAATCATTGCTGTCATTTGGTTCAATTTCCACCGGCACCTCGAAAGTCAGGGCGCTGCCTGGCATCTGGCTGTTGAACGGGGGGAAAATGCGCGTCACGGGCATGTTCCAGCGCCGTCTGGTCGATCAATGGGTTACCGCTGGAACGTATAATAGATGCGGCAATTACTTGTCCGCTTGGCGGCACCTCTATCTTAATGAACGCCGTACCCGAAAGCCCCATCTGCGAGATGCCCGGCGGCACATTTTGGTTCGCCTGAATGATTGCATGCATCGTCTGGCCGTAAGGCCCAATGCCGCTTGTTGGCGCGGCAGCGGGCGGGGCAGGATGGGGTTGCCGGGGCGCCGCATGCACCGGCACTGCGGGCTGTGGCGGTGTTGGCCGCGGCGGCGCCACAGTATGATGAATAACCGGCCTGGGCGGCGGGCGCACTATATGGCGCACCGGCGGGGGCGGCTTCGTAGCCACCACAATCTTGCTTGGCACCGGCGGGGGTTTAGGGATGACCGCCGGCAATGGCTTCGGCGGTGGCACCACCTTGGGCGGCGGGGGCGGTGGTGGCTTGGGTTGAGGCAGGCTTGTCAGGCTTGCCTGCGTCACCTGAATGGCCTGGAGAGCCGGCTTGTTCTTAAACTCCGTGGAAGCCCACATCGCCAGCCCGAAAAGCAGCGCCATCAACAGAAGCGCGATAGCCGCCGCCTTGGGCGTGCCAAGCTCTGGCGCGTCCCAATCCTGGCCGTTGTGATCTATAGTCGCGCGCAAATCATCTTCCCTTAGCTGTAAAAATAAGCCACGGGACGGCAATTCTTGTGCCGTATTCTGCCAAACACTTTAATTGGCTCAGCCTGTCAGCTGCGCCTTTGCCGGATTTGTTCGCGCCGCGCTAAGCCGCCTTGCGCTCCATCCACCCCAGCACCGCGCCATCACTGGCGCGACGCACGGAAATCTCGCCGGTAATCCCTTCCGGCAACTTTACGGCAAAGCCACAGCAGCCTTTGCCGATTCCCGCCGCGCGTAAATCCGCCCGGTATATGTTAGCCGCCAGCCGGGCAAGAATTTCACCGCCCGCCATCACCAGCAGGCTCACCGGCTGCTCAGGCGCTTGCGGGCATTGCGCCCAGCCGGCGCAAATATCAGGCCCAGCCTGTTCCACCGCGCCGTGCAACGCCCCTTGCGGCTCCACGGCACGCGGCAACCCGGTTTGGCCGTTTACCCACTCCCGCAGCGCCTCCAACACCAGCCCGTCTTCCACGCGGGGCGCGCAGGGTGCGTAAGTCTTATCCTCCCCCGGATACAGTGCCGCATATTCGGCCGCATTCTGAAACCAGCTCCGCGGCACGCCATTTCCCCAGCTCTCGCTCAAACACCCATCAGCGGTCAGCAGATCATGCCGGTCGAGGTCGATATGCAGATATTCCACCACACCTTCCACCTCCCCCTGCAACACGCTCACCTGATTCACCAGCCGCCAGGCTGGCACCAGCACGCCATGCAGAAACACGCCATGGCCGGAGGAAACGCTCATCTTCCTGCGGGGCAATCCCTCCCCCAACGCGCCCGGCAGAAAAATCACCGGCAGCATCAGCGGATTTCCGGCTAAAAAACGCCCTTCATAGGCGCTGCGGCCGATCCATTTTATCCGCGCCGGGCCGTTCGGCGTCACTACCTCATCGCCTATGGAAAGGCACTCCACCGCCACCTCGCCGCCCGGCGTCAGTATCATCGTGCCGGGGCAGAAACAGGCAACATCGAACCCCAGCACGCTCATCAGCGTGGTGTCCACCGCCGAGATCGTGGTGGCATAACCAGGATAGGTATAGGCACCAAACGCATCGTTGCGATATTGCGTCTGGTCCGCCCAGTCGCTGTAATCGCTGGTGGTGTCGAAACTGGCGAGGGTGGTCTGGCCATCGTTAATTGAAAAATACGTTGGGGCATAAGGCGTGGATTGCAGCGTGCCGGGCGAGGAATAGGCGTAAAGGTCCATCAACGTGTAGTTGGAGCCATCATTGAAATCCGCACGCCCCAAAGCGTGGGAGAGTTCGTGTTCGGCGGTGCCGGTGAAATCAATCTCACCCGCCACCGCCCCGTTGGTGGTGCTGAAATTCAAAACCCCGCCGCCAGTGCCAAAAGTCACGGCCCCGTCGATCCCGCCAAGCTGGTTGGACAGTGCCGTGGCGGGCAACTTCAGCGCCTCGGCCTGCGCGATGGTAAGGTAAACGCCCTTTCCCCCGGTCGGGTCCGTGGCGGGCATATTGTTCACGGCGGCAAGCTGCGTGGAGGTTTGCGCATTGGCGCGCAGCGCCGCCACCACCGACGCGTAGCTATAGAGCCCACCCGAGGCGAAATACGGTTGCGCCTCCCCCAGCACCGTGCCGGAATTATCCCAACTTACATCGATGGTCACGGTGACATTATTGGTAATCAAGCTGTCGAGTTGGCTCGCCGCATAATCCACCGCGGCGGTGAAGCCATTCGGCGCCGCCGAGGTCGTCGTGTCGAAAACCAGTTGGATGTCCATGGCCAGCCTCTTGGAAACCTTCCCAAGAGTTTATCGCATAGGTTAACGCATGTTTAAATTTATGCGTATAATGCTGGTTTCAATATTTCCGCCTCCTCCGGCGTGAACAGTCCCTGGCGCAGCAGCAAGTCCAGCAGCACCAGCACGACGTTGAATTTAAACTCATTCGGGGTGCAAAGCGCCTGCTTCACTTGCTCCAGCGGCCAGAGCATGAAGCTCTCCACCTCGCCATCCATCGGCTTTGGGATGAAATCCGCCGGCAGCTCCAGGTCATAGGCATAAACCACGTCGCGGCGCAGCCCTTCAGGGCGCTCCATATTATAACGGAACCGCGCCACCTCCCGCGCCTGAGCGGCGCTGCGCTCCTCCAACCCGGCTTCTTCCCAGGCTTCCTTCAACATGGCGGCGAATGGGGAATGGCCCGCCGGCACGCCGCCCGCCACCAGATGGTCCAGCTTGCCGGGGTCCAGCTTCTTGTTGGCGGCGCGCTTGGCCACCCAAAGATGCAGCCCCTCCGGCTTTCTCACCAGCCCGTTCAGATGCACCCCCACACCAATCACACCGAAACTGGGCAGGGCGCCACGGTCCAACACGCCCAGCACCTCGCCCTCCGGCGTGGCGCGCACGTCGAAATCCTCAGCGCGTGTGGGAATACCCACAGCGGCGGCCAGCTCATTCAGCCGGGGCAGCAACGCCACGGGCATGTCCACCCGCCCGGGTGACATTTTGATGGCGGGGTCCACCCCACACAGCCGCTCCGCCAGCTCCGGTTTCACAAAACCGATGTGATGCGGCCCCGCATGCAGCGCCAGCCTTGCGCCCGGCAGCATGGCTGAGTGGCAAAAGTCGATATCCCTTAAAAGCTTTGCAATTTGTGCGTCAGGTGCCATGTGCTGGCTCATGACCCGATCCGCCGCCCGTGCCAACCCCCACCTGGCCCCAAATGCGACCGCGAAAACCGCCAAGGGCTCCCTGAAGACCATTCTCTCGCTGTTTCCCTATCTTTGGCCCGCGGGCGAAACATCCTTGCGGGTGAAGCTGGTTCTGGCTTCCATCGCGATGCTTTTGGCCAAGGTGGGCACGGTTTATGTGCCGGTGGTCTACGGCCATCTGGTGGACAAGCTCTCCCACCCCGCCGGAGCGCTGTTTCTGCCCATGGCGCTCATCGGCGGCTATGTCGCGGTGCGCATCACCTCCGCCGCCTTCGGTGAGATGCGAGATGCGCTGTTCGCCGGCGTGCAGATGCGCGCCTCCCGCGTGGTGGCACGTAAAACCTTCGAGCATCTGCATGCGCTTTCCATGCGCTTCCATATGGACCGGCAGACCGGCGGGCTCTCCAACATCATCCTGCGCGGCACGCTGGGCATCCAGTCCGTGCTGCGCCTCGCCACCTTCAATCTGGTGCCCACGATCGTCGAGCTTCTGCTCACCACCTTCATGCTCTGGCATCTGTTCAACGTGTGGTACGCGCTGATCACCTTTGTCGCCATCGGGTTTTATATCACCTTCACTTTCGGTTTCACCGCCTGGCGGACAAAATTCCGCCGCACGATGAACGAGAGCGATAACGAGGCCCAAACCAAGGCCATCGACTCCCTGCTGAATTTCGAGACGGTGAAGTATTTCGGTAACGAGGCGCACGAAGCCAAACGCTTCGATGAAAGCCTCGCCCGGTTCGAGAAAGCCTCAGTAAAATCACAGGTTTCGTTGAACGCGCTGAATATCGGCCAGGCCATCATCATCTCCCTGGCGCTGGGCGCGATGATGCTGATGGCCGCCAATGGCGTGGTGCATCATCGCGTCACCGTGGGCAGCTTCGTCCTGGTGAACACTTATCTCATGCAGCTTTACGTGCCGCTGAATTTCCTCGGCTTCACCTACCTCACCCTCAACCAGGGGCTGGTGGATATGGAGCAGATGTTCTCGCTGCTGCGCGTGCACCAGGAGGTGCAGGACAAACCAGAGGCCCTGCCGCTCGCCTCCCACGGGGCACCCGCCGAAATCCGGTTCGAGGATGTACGCTTCGCCTACAACCCTGACCGGCAGATTCTAAAAGGGGTCAGCTTCACCGCAGCTCCGGGCAAGAAGATCGCCATTGTCGGCCCCACCGGCTCCGGCAAATCCACCATCTCCCGCCTCGTATTCCGGTTCTACGATGTCACCGGCGGCCAGGTGCTGGTGGATGGGCAGGATGTGCGGGATTTGCGCCAGCACGACCTGCGCGCCGCCATCGGCGTCGTCCCACAAGACACAGTGCTGTTCAACGACAGCATCTTCTACAACATCGCCTATGGCCGCCCCGGCGCGACCAAGGAAGAGGTGGAACACGCCGCCCGCCTGGCACAAGTGCATGACTTCGTCGCCTCCCTGCCGCAGGGCTACAACACCAAGGTGGGTGAGCGCGGGCTGAAGCTCTCCGGCGGCGAGAAGCAGCGCGTGGCCATCGCCCGCACCATCCTGAAAAACCCCCGCATCCTGATTCTGGACGAAGCGACTTCCGCGCTGGACACCGCAACCGAGCAAGGCATCTCCGCCGCGCTCCGCTCCGTCGCCCAGCACCGCACCACGCTGGTCATCGCCCACCGGCTTTCCACCGTCACCGATTCCGATGAAATCCTGGTGCTGCGCGAAGGCGTGGTGGTGGAGCGCGGCACCCACACTGCCCTGCTGGCCGCAGACGGCGTTTACGCCACCATGTGGGCGGCGCAGGCGGTCATCGAGAGGGAGGAGCCCCTGGCCGATGGCACGGACGACACAGCCATGGAAAAAACACCCCAGAACGCCGCCGAATGAAATTCGGGTTGGCAGTACTACTCCGGCGCACAAGATAAGAGGCGCCGCAGATTTGGGATTTATAAGATGAGTGACAGACAATCACCGCCGGAACGCGAATTGAACCATGCCGGCTCGGTGGTGGACAAGGCGATCGAATACATGATCGGCCAGAACCTTTCAGATCTTGCCATCGCCTCGGCGCTGCTGGGCGGGGCCATGGGGCTGCTCACCCGCTCTTTGCCGGATGGGGTGGTGATCCAGATTTTGCAAAACGCCATCAAAAGCATCGAATCCGGTGAGATGAACGAAGCCTCCGGCAAGGATCACGCCGGCTAGGCCTGAGCGGCGCCGAAAACCTCGTCCCTGCCCCGCGCGGATTGACTTGACGCTGGCTTTGCCTTCGGCCATAAGCCGCCCCGATATTCCGGGCTGGCCCCTGCCAGCCCGCTTTGCGTTTGTTTGAGGAAAAGTATTATGGCCCGCCGTTGCGACCTCACCGGAAAGACCGTGCAAGCTGGCAATAACGTCAGCCATGCGAACAACAAGAGCCGCCGCCGGTTCCTGCCCAACCTGCAGGTCACCACGCTGCTCTCGGATACGCTGGGTGCCGTGCGCCTGCGCCTTTCTACCCGTGCCATCCGCACGATCGAACATAATGGCGGGCTGGATGCTTATCTGCTCGCCCATACCGACGCCAAGCTGACCGGCGAGGGTCTTGCCCTGAAGCGCCGCCTGGAACGCGCCATGGCCAAGAAAGAGGCCAAGGCCGCTTAAAACCCCCGCCGGAGCCGCTTTCAGGAGGCTCCGATGCTGATACCGGTTACATGGAGCCTCCAGATCAGCGATTCTGATCTGGAGGAATTTTTTACCCCCGCCACCGGTCCCGGGGGACAGAACGTCAACAAGGTCTCAACCGCCGTACAGCTGCGGTTCAACCTGGCCGCCAACACCACGCTGCCTGAGGCGGTCAAAACCCGCCTCGCCCAACTCGCCGGCAAACGGCTCACGCAAAGCGGCGTCATCCTCATCGAGTCCGAGGAGCACCGCTCCCAGCTGCGCAACCGCGAGGAAGCGCGGGAAAAACTCTTCGCCTTGATCCGCGAGGCGAGCGTGGTGCCAAAAACACGGCGCCGCACGAAACCCACCAAGGCCTCGAAAACCCGGCGGCTCGACGCCAAATCCCGCCGGTCCTCGATCAAACGTTTGCGGAACAGCATCGATTGAAACCACTCAGCACGGCTGGGCTTCTCATTCTCGTCGCGGGCTGCGCGGTAGCGCCGCCCTACAACCCCCAGCTCGCCTGCCATATTCCCACGAATAGCGAGCAATCCGCGCTGCAAATCCTCAAAAGCGAAAACGAGACCGCCGCCGGCACGCCCTTCCACGGCGGCAACAGCGTGGAATTGCTGAAAAACGGCCCCGCCACCTACGCGGCGATGATGGCGGCCATAAAAGGCGCGCATCACCAGATCGACATGGAAAGCTATGAGTTCGACGGCCAGGCCGCCGCCGAGTTTGGCGCGCTGTTAATCCAGAAGGCGGGTGAAGGGGTGCAAGTGCGCCTGATCTACGACGCTTTCGGCTCCCACCACGAGCCCGCCAGCATGTTCACCGCATTAGAGAAAGGCGGCGTGCAGGTGGAGGAATATTCCCCCTTCGACCCGCTTAAGCTGAAATCCCTGGACCTGAACAAGCGCGACCACCGCAAGCTGCTGGTGGTGGATGGCCGCAGCGTCATCACCGGGGGCGTGAACATCGCCCAGTTTTACGAGAATAACACCACCCCGCCGCCCGATGCCGGTCCGGCGGGCGCGCTCCCCTGGCGGGACACGGACATCGCCATCACCGGCCCCGTGGCGGCGGATTTCGATGCGATGTTCGAGAAAACCTGGGTGAAGGAGGGCGGCAAACCCTTTCAGCTGCTGCCGCCCGTGGAAACCCCGCAAGGTAACACGGTGGTGCAGGCGATCGATGGCTCCCCGCGCGACAATCATCCCGCGATTTATGATTCCCTGCTCACCGCCATCGCCACAGCGCGGCATTCCGTGCACCTCACCACCGGCTTCTTCGTACCGCCGCCGGAACTCTCCGAGGCACTAGAATGCGCGGCCCAGCGCGGGGTGGATGTGCGCATCATCTTGCCCAGCCGCAGCACCAGCGGCAGCGCCATCGCCGCCGGACGCGCGGATTACGGTAGTCTGCTGAAAGCTGGTGTGAAAATCTATGAACGCCAGGGCGTGGTGCTGCATGCCAAAACCGCGGTCATCGACGGTATCTGGTCCGTCGTCGGCTCCTCCAACCTGGACTGGCGCAGCACCGTCTCCAATAACGAGATCGACGCGGTGGTGATAGGCCACAGCTTCGGCCAGCAGATGCAGACGATGTTCAAGAACGACGAAGCGCACTCCAAGCAAGTCACGCTGCAAGCCTGGCGGCATCGCGGCCTGGGGGAAAGGCTGCGCGAGATTAAAGCCCAGGCCGTGCAAATGTTTCTTTAAGCGGAACCGTCAGCCAACCTCAGCGCATCCTCAATTCCCAATGCCCCCGGCAACGCGCCTTTGGCGAACAGCCGGTTGAAATGCCCCATCTTCCGCCCCGGCCGGGCTTCGGTCTTGCCGTAATGATGCGCAATCAGCCCTGGCGTTGCCAGAATCTGCGGCCAGAGCGCCATATCATCCGGGCCGATCAAGTTTTTCATCACCGCGTCGGAATGGCGCACCGCCGGCGGCAAGGGCAGCCCGGCCACAGCGCGAATATGCATCTCAAACTGCCCACAGGGACAGGCATCCATGGTCCAGTGCCCGGAATTATGCGGGCGGGGGGCAATCTCGTTCACCACCACCTCGCCTTTGGCGGTCACGAACATCTCCACGCCCATCAGCCCCACCAGCTCCAGCCGCTCCGCCACCACGCGGGCAATGCCCTGAGCCTCTTGCAGAATATCGGGGCCCAGCGGAGCCGGGGCCAAAGTCATGTCCAGAATATGGTGCTTGTGGCGGTTCTCCACCGTGTCGAAACAGCGGATCGTGCCATCCACCCCACGCGCCACCATCACGGAAATCTCGGCGCCGAAATCCACGAAACCTTCCAGCACCAGCGGCTTCGGCTCCAGCCGCGCGAACGCAGGCGCCAGATCTTCCGGGGCACGCAGCATCGCCTGGCCCTTGCCGTCATAGCCAAGCCTTGTGGTCTTCAGCACGGCAGGCAGACCAAGCCGCGCCACCGCCGCCTCCAACTCTTGCAGGCTCTCCACCTTCACCCAAGGCGCTGTCGCAATGCCGGCATCGTTCAAAAACTGTTTTTCCAGCGTGCGGTCCTGGCTGATCGCCAGGATTTTTGCCCCCGGCCGCACCGGCTTCAGACTCTCCAGCAATTCCAGAGAGGCGGCGGGCAGGTTTTCGAACTCGAAGGTGATCACATCCACCGCCTCCGCGAAGGCGCGCAGGGCTTCAAGATCGTCATAAGCCGCCACGGTGTTGCGCGCCGCCACCTGGGCGGCG
>JAGXAE010000065.1 GCA_018971725.1 Pseudomonadota bacterium
TCCCGCAAGATTCACGCTCTTTCCTCTGGCCTTTTCCGGCAAAGCCGGTATTACACCCTTTCGCCCGGGTGATTCTGGGGGCCAATTGCTTGGGGGTTAAGGGATAGACGATGCCGGTGCCGTTTTCCGCCGAAGATTTTGACCGGATTTTCGATTCAGCCATCATCCGCCGAGCCCAGAGCGTGATCGCGCTTGGCTTCGTGAAGGATGTGACGCTTGCGGGCGACACCATCGACGGCATTGTTGAGGACATGGACGGCACCCGCCGCACCACCTCCATCACACCCGAGAAGAAAGGCAGCCGGATCTCCTTCGCCGAACGTGAATGCACCTGCGGGGAGCGTGGCTGCCGGCATCTGGCCGCCACGGCGCTGGCCGCCCTGGCGAAATTCCCGGAATTGCGGAAAGCCGAGCCCAAGGGGCTGATCGACACCATCGTGCCCGCCGCCGAGCGGACCTACACCCCACAGCCGGTGCGCCCGCGCCCCACCGGGCGGCGCGCCCGCCCCGCAGCCGCCTTGCTGCCGATGGCGCCGGAAGCGCCGGAGCCTGGGGCCACCGTGCTGGAACGCAAGGCCATGCCGGTGCTGCGCCTGCGCCGCGTGCATGGGCCGGACGAATTCAACCGCCCCCGCATGATCGACGTGCTGACGCTGGATTTCGATTACGGCGGCGTGCGGGTGGATGGCTCGGAGGAAAACCAGTTCCTGCGCGTGCGCTCGGGCGGGCAGATCGTGTTCATCCGCCGCGACCCCGCCGCCGAAGCCGAGGCGCTGGACGCGCTGCGCCCGGATGGGTTCGTGCAGATGCGCGTGGCGGACGGAAAAGCCGCCCGCGGCCAGCGCGTGCTGGTGTTCCGGGGCGAGGAAGCTTCCGCCAAATGGCACCATTTCATCGCCGTGCGCGTGCCGGAGCTGACCGCACTCGGCTGGCAAACACAGATCGACGCGAATTTCGGCCCGCAAATGGCCGACAATGTCGGCAATCTGGACGTGGTGGTGCAGGATGGCGAGAAGGGCAGTTTCAGCCTGGAATTCGGCATCGAGATCGACGGCGAGCGCCACCCGCTGCTGCCCATCCTGGAGCATCTATTGGCGCGCGGCGGCATGGAGGCCGCGCAGATCGTGGATGGCGAAATCATCACCTCGCTTGATGACGGCCGCGTCATCAAGCTGCCCGCAGAGCGCATCAAGCGCCTGCTGAACGTGATGGGCGACCTGATCGAAGCGGCCGGGCGCTCGGCGGAGAAGAATCTGGTGCTGCCCGTGGGTGCTGCCGCCACGGTGCTGGACCTTGAGGATGTTCTCACCACTTCCTGGCAAAACGCGGCGGATATCGAAGCCTATGTGGAACGGTTCCGGGGCGAGCCGGAGATTATTCCCGTCGAAGTGCCGGATACGTTCAAAGGCGTGCTGCGCCCCTACCAGCAGGAAGGCGTGGACTGGTTACAGCATCTGGCCAGCCACGGGCTGGGCGCTTTCCTGGCGGACGACATGGGCCTAGGCAAAACCGCCCAGACCATCGCCCATATCTGCGTGGAACACGCCGAGGGCCGGCAGACCGCCCCGGCGCTGATCGTGGTGCCGACCTCGCTGGTGGCGAACTGGACCGCCGAGCTGCGCAAATTCGCGCCGCATCTCAGCGTCGTGGTGCTGCACGGCATGGAGCGGCACGAGAAGCGCGACAATCTGGCTGATATCAATGTGGTGGTGACCACCTACACGGTGCTGACCCGCGATATCGAATTCATGCGCGCGCTGCCCTGGCATCTGGTGGTGCTGGACGAGGCGCAGGCCATCAAATCCCCTGAGGCGCGGGCCACGCGCGCGGTGTGCCAGTTGAAGGCCGAGAACAAGATGTGCCTCTCCGGCACGCCGATCGAGAATAACCTGGACGAGCTGTGGTCGCAGTTCGCGTTTCTCATGCCCGGTTTGCTGGGCGACCGGCGCGGCTTCACCAAGCGCTTCCGCACGCCGATTGAGAAAAACGGCGACCCGGTGGTGCGCGGGCAGCTTATCAGCCGGATTCAGCCGTTTATTCTGCGCCGCACGAAGCAGGAGGTGGCGACGGAGCTGCCGCCCAAGCACACCATTCTGCGCCGCATCACCTTGGCGCCGGACCAGCGCGAACTCTACGAAACCATTCGCGGCACGCTGTATGAGACCGTGAAGGAGCAGATGGCCGAGCGCACCTTGGCGCAGAGCCGGGTGATTGTGCTGGATGCGCTGCTGAAACTGCGCCAGGCCTGCTGCGACCCGCGTTTGGTGAAGCTCGGCAATTCGCGCGGCACTGAAAGCTCCGCCAAGCTGGATGATCTGATGGAGATGGTGCAGGAGCTGATCCCCGAGGGGCGGCGCATCCTGGTGTTCTCGCAATTCACCTCGATGCTGGACCTGATCAAGCCCCGGCTGGATGAGGCCGGGATTCCCTTCGTGGAACTGCGCGGCGACACGCGCGACCGCGCCACCCCGGTGCAGCGTTTCGAGGCTGGCGAGGTACCGTTGTTCCTGATCTCGCTGAAAGCCGGCGGACGCGGTTTGAACCTGACCTCGGCGGATACGGTGATCCATTACGACCCGTGGTGGAACCCGGCGGTGGAGGCCCAGGCCTCAGACCGCGCGCACCGTATCGGCCAAACCAAATCGGTGTTCGTGTACAAGCTGATCGCTACCGAAACGGTGGAGGAGCGGATTCTGGAATTGCAGCAGCGCAAGGCGGAGCTGGCGAGCATCGCCTTCCAGGAGGCGGGCGGCATGGCGTTCAACGCGGACGATATCGACTTCCTGTTCGGGCAGGACCAGCCGGCCGAGGAAGCCGCCGAGGCGGCCTGACAGGCCATGGGCAAGCTCGTCTGGCTCGCCTCCTACCCGAAATCCGGCAACACCTGGGTGCGGGCGTTTCTGCATAACTACATCGTCAATGCGGAGACGCCGCATAGCATCAACAGCCTGGTGGATTTTTCCGTCTCCGAATGCGCCATGGCGTTTTTTGGGGTGCCGGGCGAGGTGATGGACCCGCACGCGGTGCAGGCGAAGCGCCCGGAGGTGCACGAAGCGCTGACAGGTCTGCATGACGACCTCGTTTTCGTGAAAACCCATAACGCGAATTTATCGGTTCACGGCGTTTCCCTCTGCACGCCGGGGGTCACGGCGGGGGCGATTTATATCGTCCGCGATCCGAGGGATGTGGCGCTTTCCTACGCGGCCTTCGCCGGCAAGAGCGTGGACGAGATCATCGATTTCATGGGCAACGAGGGGGCGGCCAATGCCAGCGACGGGGTGCAGGTGTTTGAGCTGCTGTCCTCCTGGTCAGCCCATGCGCTGTCCTGGGTGGGGGCACCCCGGCGGCTGCTGGTGCGATATGAGGATTTGGTCGCGGACCCGGCACGCGGGTTCGGGCGGATCATCCGATTTCTGGGCGCCGCGGATGCCACACCGGAGCCTGAACGGCTGCAACGGGCTATTGCGTTCAGCAGTTTCGATACGCTGGCGGGCCAGGAGGCGCGGGAAGGCTACCGGGCCAACGGGGCAGGGGGCGGAAAATTTTTCCGCTCAGGCGTGGCGGGCGGCTGGCGGGAAAAACTGACGCCGGAACAGGCCGCGAAAATCTGGGCCACGCATGGCCAGGTCATGGAAAAATTCGGTTATCCCCAAAATTGATCTGGGTGCGAACGATCTGGCCCGGATTTTAGGTGACAGTTTGGTGGCATCAGGTTTAGCCTGACCATCCGGCTGCTGCTCGCCGAGGTAATTGGGGGCAGCCCGGAGTTTCGTTGGCCACAGCCACAGGAGACACCATACACCATGAACCTGCAATCGCGTCTCGACGCCCTGAAGGGGCGGCATGCCAGCCTGGAAAACAAGATTGCCGCCGAAGACCGGCGGCCACAGCCTGACATGTCGGCCATATCCCGCCTGAAGTTGGAGAAATTGCGGCTCAAGGAAGAAATGGAACGGTTAAGAACGCAGTAACAAAAAGCGAATACGGAAAAGGGGGCCAAATGGCCCCCTTTTTCGTGGATATCACCCCGGTTGTGCGGCCTCAGGCGGCTTCGGTGCTGGGGCCTGGCGGCGGCGGCGGGGTAAGTCCTTCCCGCGCCAGGCGGTCATTGGCGGCGGCAATGGCGTCGTTCAGGTCGGACTGCTTGCACAGGCCCAGGATCACCGGGTCACGCGGCTTGATATTGGCGCTGTTCCAGTGCGAGCGGTCGCGGATTTTCTGAATCGTGTCCTTGGTGGTGCCGAGCAGCTTGACGATCTGCGCATCGGTGAGATGCGGGTAGGAGCGCAGCAGGAAGGCGATCGCGTCCGGCCGGTCGTTACGCTTGGCCACAGGAGTATAGCGCCCGCCCTTTTGCTTCTTGTGCATTTCCGGCTGCGGCAACAGCTTGAGGCGGCGGGAAGAATCAGCCTCGCAACGCTGGATATCCTCGGCGGTGATCTGCTTGTTGGCCACGGGGTCGTAGCCATTAATCCCCTGCGCCACCTCGCCATCCGCGATGGCCTGGACCTCCAGCGGGTGCATGCCACAGAAATCGGCGATCTGCTCGAAGGTCAGCCCGGTCTTGTCAATCAGCCAGACTGCGGTAGCTTTGGGCATCAGGGGCAAGGACATGGATCGAATACCTTTATACGTTTCGGGCCGAGGCGCCCGGAACGGACATAGTTACTCGCTTCGGCCACGCAAGTTCAACTGGCGCGGGTTATCAAGCCCGCGCCACCCTAAGGTCAAGACCGATTCATGACAATTTCCGAAGAAGACCTGCCGCCGCGCAAGAAAAAATTGCTGGAACCACCCGTGCTGGACAGCATGGGCGTGGAGGAGCTGACACTCTACATTGCAGAGCTTGAAGCCGAGATCGCCCGGGTGCGCGAGGCGATAAAAGCCAAGCAGGCCCACGCGGCGGCGGCGGCCCTGTTTTTCAAACCGCCCGCCGGGGCGTGAGGGTTGGCTGGCGCCATGGCGCGGCGGCGGGGTTTGACACCGGAGGATATCGAGCTGTGGGCGGCGTATAGCCGCACCTTGACGCGGCTTATGCCTGGAAAATCAAAGCCTCCAGCCCCACCCGCGCCACCAGCGCCTGCCCCGCCGCCAGTGGTGGAAGTGCCGCCCACACCCGTGAAACGCGGGGCGACACCCGCCGCGCTGGGCGTGAATGCAACGCCCGCCGGGGTGGATAAATCCACCTGGGGTAAATTCCGCGCCCAGAAAATCCGCGCCGAAGCCAAGCTGGACCTGCACGGCCACACCGCCGCGAAGGCGCACCGGGAGGTGATGCGGTTTGTGGAGATGGCGCATGCCGCAGGGCTGCGCTGCGTGGAGATTGTGACTGGCAATGGCGAGATTCTGGCCAAGGAACTGCCGCATTGGCTGAACACGCCCAGCCTGCGGCCCCTGATTCTGGGCATTGCCCACCCGCATGCGCGCAATGCCGGGGCGATTAGGGTATTGCTGCGCCGGCGGCGCGCATGACGCCGCTTGGCCAGAAGCTGCGCGAATTGCGCCAGGCCCGCGGCATATTGCTGAAGGACATGGCGGCGGCGCTGCAAGTATCCTCAGCTTATCTTTCGGCGCTGGAGCATGGGCGGCGCGGCGCGCCATCAGCCGGGCTGATCCATCAGATCTGCCAGTTTTTCGGGCTGATCTGGGACGATGCCGACGAGCTGACGGCGCTCGCCAAGCAATCCCGCCCACGGCTGAAGCTGAACAGCGCCGGGCTGACCGCCGAGCAAACCGCCCTGGCCAACCGGCTGGCCAAGGAACTGCGCAACCTGGACCCGGAAACGGTATTGGCTATCCAGGCGCTGCTGGACCAGGCTCGGCCGGTTACGCCGCCAGCGCACCCCGCCCGCGCAAGGCGCCGAGCAAAGCCAACAACGGCAGGCCGAGCACCGTGAAATAATCGCCCTGTACCCGGGTGAAAAGCTGCGCGCCCAGCCCTTCCAGCCGGTAGGCGCCGACGCAATGCAGGATCTCCTCACCCTCGGCGGCGAGATAATCCCGCAGGAAATCCTCTGAAAAGCCGCGCATGGTGAGATGGGCGGTTTCCATATGCGGCCAGACAAGCGCGCCGCCCCGCACCAAGCAGATTGCGGTGACCAGTTCATGCGTCTGGCCGGAGAGAGACCGCAGATGGGCGGCGGCCTCGGTCAGGTCGCGTGGCTTGTCGTAAATGCGGGCGCCGCAGACCAATAGCTGGTCTGCCCCGATCACCAACGCATCTGGATATTGGGCGGAGATGGCCTGGGCCTTGGCCAAAGCCAGGGCGGAGGCCAGCGAAGCGGGCGGGCCGGAGAAGCCGGTTTTCAGTGCGGCTTCATCGACTTGCGAGGGCATCGCCTCAAACGGCACACCGGCACCTGCCAAGATGGCTTTGCGGCTGGCGGAAATGCTGGCGAGGATCAGGCGTGGCGTTTTTGGCACGCCTGCCTGTAGCGCGCGAGGGAAAGCCCCGTCCAGCGGCTGAAGGCCCGGGAGAAGGCGCTAAGTTCCGAATAACCCAACAGCAAGGCGAGATCGGTGAAGGCGATGCCGGGCTGGGCGGCGTAGCTTTCCGCCAGCTCGCGGCGGATGCGCTGGGTGAGTTCAGAAAAATCCGCCCCTTCCAGCGCCAAGCGGCGGTAGAGCCCCGCACGGCTGAGGCCGAGGCGGGTAGCGACGTGGTCGATATTCGCCTCGCCGCTGGTAAAGCCTGAACGGATGAGGCTGAGTACCTGGCCAAGAAAATCCTCTGGCGTGGCGGCGGCGGCCTGCCGGCGCAACGTAGCCTCCAGCGCGGGCAGGCTGGCTGGGCGGCTGCCGGGCATCGGCGCCGCGAGGCAGGCGGGAGAAAATAAAATGGCGTTGCGCCCGGCGGCATAATAAACCGGGGCGTTGAAGGCGGCTTCCATCCGCCCGGCATCCGCCGCACGCAGATGCTCGAACTGCACCTCCGTGGGCGCCCAGGAGGCGCCCAGGCAGCGCCGGAAAACGCTGGCGAAGATGGCGATGGACAGCTCCGCATCCTGCCGGCGGTGGGCGATGCGGCCATCGGTGATCTGATATTCCAGCACCATCAGCCCGGCCTCCGCCCGCAGGCGCAGAGCCGAATGGTCCTGCAAGGCGGGGAAATAGGCGCACAGATTCCGCAGCGCCGCCCCCAGGTTGGGCGAAGCCAGCACCAGCGCGCCGAGCGGACCCATCTGCTCCACCTGATATTGCAGCCCGAAGCGCAGGCCGAAATCATCCGCGCCGGTTTGCCGGGCCGCGACCTCGAAGAGGTGGCAATAGTGATTCAGGCTGAGACGAATGGAGGGGTTTTCCAGCTCCGCCAGGCGCAGGCGTGCGGCGCCGAAAATGCGCTCGGCATCGCCGCCGCACTGGCCAATCACGCCGCCAACGCCCAAAGCCGCCGCGGCGGAGATACGCGGGTCCATACCCATGCCAATCGCCTTCCAGGAAATTTTGTTTATGCGAGGGCAAGACTCATTTCAACATAAAGCATTCGCACAATAAACGTGCATAATTGGTTTATTCTATAAACAAACAAAAATAGAGAGTAATTTTTCAGCTTAATTTGACGCCAAATGTCAAGCGGCGGTCGGTCGGGATACCGTCTTATCATCGCCTGAAATTCAATTGGCATTTCGCTGCCCAACGAAGAGGCGGCGAAAAATAAAGGAGTACACGGATGGACGATCTGCATTTACCCGCGAGCGCGGGCCCTGGCCTGGCCAGCACGCCGCGCCACCCAATGACCCCGCTGGACGCTGGCGAGATCCGCCAGGTTGTGGCGATCATCCGCGCTGATGCGGCGTTTGGTGAAGACTTCCTGTTCGAGGTGATCGAGCTGAAGGAGCCAGCCGCCTGCGGGGACGGAAAAGCCTGGCCACGAGAGGCGCGGGCCAATGTGTTCCTGGCGGACAAGCCGGGCGTGTGGCGGCTGAACGTCTCCCTGGCCGACGGCGTGGTGACAGCCAAGAGCTTCCACCCCGAAGCACGGCCGATGATCCAGCTGGAGCAGTTCATCCAGATCGAGGACATCGTGCGCGCGCACCCGGATTTTATCGCCGCCTGTGCCAAACGCGGCGTCACGGACATGAGCAAGGTATGCGTGGACCCCTGGTCCGCCGGGAATTTCAATGTGCCGGGCGAGGAGGGCGGCTATCTCTCCCACACATTCTGCTGGCTGCGGCTTTATGAGAACGAGAATTTCTACGCCCACCCGATCGAGGGCATCAACGCCGTGGTGGACATCAAGGCGGGCAAGGTGATCCGCGTGGATGATTATGGCGCCAGCGTGCCGGTGCCGATGGGCGAGTTCAATTACGAAGCACAATTCCGCACCGAGTTCCGCAAGGCGCTGAAGCCGCTAGATATCATCCAGCCGGAAGGTGCCAGCTTTGTGCTGGATGGCCGCGTGATCACCTGGGACAAATGGCGCTGCGTAATCGGATTTAATGCCCGCGAGGGGCTGACGCTGCACGACATTTCCTATGATGGACGGCCGATTGTGAACCGCGCTTCCATCGCCGAAATGGTGGTGCCTTATGGCGTGCCGGAGAACGGGCATTTCCGCAAAAACGTGTTTGATATCGGCGAATATGGGCTGGGGAAACTCACCAACTCGCTGACGCTTGGATGCGATTGCTTGGGGCACATTGCTTACCTCGACGCCGCTTTAAACACGATGCATGGCGATATTTTCCATATCGAGAAAGCCATCTGCATCCATGAGGAAGATGATGGGATTCTCTGGAAACATTGGGATTTCCGCACCGAGCGCACGGAGGTGCGGCGCGGACGCAAGCTGGTGATCTCCTCCATCTGTACCGTCGGCAATTACGAATATGCGTTCTACTGGCATTTCGATCAGGCGGGGATGATCCAGTTCGAGATGAAGGCCACCGGCATCATCAACACCTCCGCCTGTATTCCTGGTCAGCCGGGCAAATATGGGGTGGAAGTGGCGCCAGGCGTGCAGGGGCATATTCACCAGCACGCCTTCTGCGCGCGGCTGGAGATGGCCGTGGACGGACCCGGCAATTCCGTTGTGGAATGCAACAGCTATGCGGAGGAGGACGAGGCCAAAAACCCTTATGGCAACGCCTTCTACCAGCAAGACATTGTGTTGAAGACCGAGCTGGCAGCCTGCCGCAAGGCCAACCCGGAAACGCATCGCTACTGGAAGGTGATCAACCCCAACAAGTTCAACCATACCGGCAAGCCTGTAGGCTATAAGCTGATGCCGGAATCCACGCTCACCCCGTATTTCAAACCCGGATCGCCTTCAGGCGTCCGTTCCGGGTTCATGAAAAACCATCTCTGGGTCACGAAGTTTGACGCGGAGGAGCGCTATCCGGCGGGTGAGTATATGAACCATTCCACCGGCGCGGGCGGGGTTGAAGATTTCGTGAAGCAGGACCGTAATTTGGAAAATACGGACCTTGTGCTGTGGCATGTGTTCGGACTGCACCATCAGGTGCGGACCGAGGATTTCCCCGTGCAGCCCTGCATCAAAACCGGGTTCAAGCTGATGCCGACAGGGTTCTTCGACCAGAATCCCGGTATCGATGTCGCCCCCAGCGTGAACAAGGCCAGCAAGCTGCACGGCACGAGCTGCTGCGGGGGATAAGCGTTTTCGGCATGCCGATACGTAAACTCGGCATGCTGTTTGCATTGCAACATTTATTGCTTGTGATTTTGCCGGGTGGCTCCTCCGGCAGAATCGCGGCTTAGTTTCAACCAGGAGGCTTTTTGTATGGTCGCCACGACGGATATTGCCGCTCATGCTCCCTCGCAACTCAAACGCGGAGTGCTCAACCGGTTTGAGATGATGGGCCAATCCATCGCTAATATCGCTCCCACGCTGACGCCCGCGCTGAATATCTCCGTGGTGGCGGGACTGGCGGGCGTGGGGTCGTGGATGGCCTATCTGATCGCCACCATCGGGCTGGTGTTTGTAGGGGCATGCATCGCCATTCTGGCCCGGCGGCACCCCGAGGCGGGATCGTATTTCGTTTATATCGGCCGGAATTTCGGCCCGGTGGCGGGCGCGCTGGCCGGCTGGGCGATGATCCTGGCTTACCTGACCACCGCTGCCGCCGTGGTATTTGGTGTGCCGCTGTTCCTCGGCAATTTGCTGGCCGTGTTCCAGATCACACTTTCAAACGCGACACTCACCGGAATCGCGATATTGTTCCTGGGCTTCGTGGTGTTCGCCGCCTACCGGGATATCCAGCTTTCCTCACGCGCGGCGCTGGTGATGGAATCCATCTCCATCGGCATCATCATCATCATCACCGCCATCGTCATCGGCAAGCACGGCACGCTGGTGGACCCGGTGCAGCTGAATATCGGCAAGATCAATTTCGGCGCGGTGATGTCCGCTTTGGTGTTCGGCGTGTTCAGCTTCGTAGGCTTTGAGAGCGCCGCCACACTGGCCAAGGAATCCGCCAACCCGCATAAGAACGTGCCCTTCGCCGTGGTTGGCTCCGCCGCCGTGGCTGGGATTTTCTTCGTTATCATCTCCTACTGCATGGTGATGGGCATGGACGACAATGCCGGCGCCATCGGCGGCTCCTCCTCACCCTTCGCGGCGATGACCAACAAGGCGGGTCTGCCCTGGGCCGCGGCAATTGTATATTTCGCCGCCCTTATCTCCGCCTTTGCCTGCGCGCTGGCCTGCATCAACGCCAGCTCGCGCATCCTGTACTCCATGGGGCGCTACCAGTTCCTGCACGGCTCCATGGGGCTGGTGCACAAGACCCACAAGACCCCGCATATGGCGGTGCTGGCCTCCGGCGTGCTGACGCTGATCCTGATTCTGGCGCTGCTGCCGGAAGGCTTCCTGAACGCCTTCGGCCTGACCGGCACCATCGCCACCTATGGTTTCGTGGTGGTGTATTTCGCGGTGTGCATCACCGCCCCGGTGGATGCCTACCGCAACGGCGCGGGCAGCCCGGTGCATATCGTGCTGGGCGTGCTGGGCACGGCGCTGATGGGCTTCGTGATCTACAGCTCCGTGGTGCCTTACCCCGCGGCGCCCTTCAACGCCCTGCCCCCGGCCTTCGTGATCTATATGGTTATCGGGCTGGTGTGGTTCCTGGTGCTGAAGAGCAAATCTCCGCAGGTGCTGGCCAGCATCGCCAGTGACATGGAAGGCTGAGCAACGCGCCTTTTCCGGCCCCAGGCGAGAGCCTGGGGCTTTTTTGCGGGCATTGACTTCTCAGACGAGGCGAAGTACCCGCAGCCTCACCTCAACGGCGGCGTAGCTCAGTGGTAGAGCAGGGGAATCATAATCCCTTGGTCGGAGGTTCAAATCCTTCCGCCGCTACCAG
>JAGXAE010000066.1 GCA_018971725.1 Pseudomonadota bacterium
GGGCAGATCTTCTATTTCGGCACCAAATATTCGCAGGCGATGAACTTCGCCGTCACCGGCCAAGATGGCCAGAAATTCTTCCCCGAGATGGGCTCTTACGGCATTGGCGTCTCCCGCCTCGTCGGCGCCATTATCGAGGCGAAGCACGACGAAGCCGGCATCATCTGGCCGGACGCCATCGCGCCCTTCAAGGCGGCCATCCTCAATCTCCGCCAGGGCGATGCCACCACGGACGCGCTGTGCGAAAAAATCTACACCAGCTTCGGCAATGACGCGCTTTATGACGACCGCGAGGAACGGGCGGGCGCGAAATTCGCGGAGGCTGACCTGCTCGGCCATCCCTGGCAGATCATCATTGGCCCGCGCGGCGCCGCCAATGGCGTGGTGGAGCTGAAACGCCGCGTCACCGGCGAGCGGTTCGAGCTTCCCGTCGAGGAAGCTCTGGCGAAGGTTAACGCCTGATGTTCAATGCCTTCGAGCGGAAGATCGCGGCACGTTACCTGCGCGCCAGGCGGGGTGAGCGTTTTGTCTCCGTCATCGCCATTTTTTCGCTCGTCGGTATCGCGCTGGGGGTGGCGACACTCATCATCGTAATGAGTGTGATGAACGGCTTCCGCCAGGAATTGCTGAGTCAGATTCTGGGGTTGAACGGTGATATCGGTGTGTATGGAACCAGTGCGCCGTTGAGCAATTATGACCAGATGGCTGCCAAGATCGCAACCATCAAAGGTGTGACAGGCGCTTTCCCCATCGCTCAGGGTGAGGTGCTGATGTCCGGCCCGCAAGGCGGTGCCACCGGAGGCATTGCCCGGGGTATTACGCCCCAAGGGCTTGTGCAGCTTCCCACGGTTTCGCATCATGTCATCGCCGGCAGTCTCGCGGATCTCACCGGCGGTGATACCATCGCCATCGGCGGGGCGTTGGCGCAGCAATTCAACCTCTCCGTCGGCTCACAAATTTCGCTGATCCTGCCTCAAGGAAAAGCCACGGTCATTGGCACCATCCCCTCAATTGAATCTTTCAAGGTGGTGGCGATCTTTCAGACCGGCATGCAGCAATATGATTCCAGCTTCGTGTTCCTGCCGCTTGCCGCCGCGCAAACGCTGTTCCAGCAGAACGGCACCGCCACGCAGATCCAGGTTTTCGTGAAAGACCCCGACCATGACGAGGCGGTGAAGCAGGCCATCCTCAACGCTTTTCCTGGCCTTGGCTTGAACATTCAGGACTGGAAGCAGAACAATGATTCCTTCCTCGCCGCCGTCACGGTGGAACGCAACGTGATGTTCCTCATTCTCACCCTCATCATCATCGTCGCGGCGTTCAACGTCATCTCCTCGCTGATCATGATGGTGAAGGACAAAGCGAAGGACATCGCGATTCTGTGCACCATGGGGGCCAGTTCCGGCTCCATCATGCGCATCTTCCTGATGGCGGGGGCGTCTGTGGGCGTGCTGGGCACCTTCATCGGCTTCGTGCTGGGCGTTTTGTTCTGCCAGCATATCAATCAGATACGGCTGTTCATCCAGGGCCTCACTGGCCAGCAGCTTTTCAACCCCACCATCTATTACCTGGAATCCTTGCCAGCCCAGCTAGATTGGCGGGAGGTCACGGAAGTCATCGTCATGTCCCTCGTGCTGTCGGTGCTGGCCACCATCTATCCCAGTTGGCGCGCCGCCAAGATCGACCCGGTGGAGACCTTGCGCAGTGAGTGAATATCTCCTCTCCATGAAAGCCATCCGCCGCACCTATCAGTCTGGCGAGGGCGCGCTCACCGTGCTCAATGGCGCGGAACTCACCCTTTCGCGTGGCGAGATCGTGGCGCTGGTCGCGCCTTCGGGCGCCGGCAAGTCAACCTTGCTGCATCTGGCAGGGCTTCTGGAAAAACCTGATGACGGTTCGGTGATCATTGACGGTCAGAACACTGGCGCGCTGAACGATGCCGGGCGCACCGCCTTGCGGCTGCGGCATATTGGGTTCGTCTATCAGTTCCATCATCTGCTGGCGGAGTTCACGGCGCTGGAGAACATCTCCATTCCGCAAATGGTCGCGGGCGTGCCGCAAGCGCAGGCCAACCAACGCTCCCTGGAATTGCTAGAGAAATTCGGCCTCGGCCCGCGTGCGTCGCATCTGCCGGGTAAGCTCTCGGGCGGTGAAAAACAACGTGTGGCCATTGCCCGCGCGCTCGCCAACCATCCCGCGCTGCTGCTGGCGGACGAGCCCACCGGCAATCTCGATGTCGCCACTTCTAACATTGTGTTTGAGGAATTGCTGCATGTGGTGCGCAGCGAGAACACAGCGGCACTCATCGCCACCCATAACCCGGACCTTGCGGCGCGCATGGACCGGCAGGTGAATTTGCGCGATGGCCGGCTGGTCTAACTTTGCACAGCGTGGCGGGGTAGGCTGAAGCCCGCCTCCCGCAGCGCTTTCGCGGCCCCTGGGTGAAAGCTGATTCCGGCTTCGTAAACCGGCTGCACGGGTGGGGTCTGTGCCGCTGCCGGCACGGCAGCGCTCAGCAGATGCCGATTTTTCAGCGCCGCCGCCGTCACCGCCTGCGCGATATTATCAGGCAATGAGGCAGCGCCGACGGCGATGTTCAGCGTGCCGACGGTGCCCACGTCAACATTCTGGCCGGGGAAAGTGTTGGCGGGCAGCACCACGCGTGAAAGCCCAGGTACCGCGCGCGCGGCTTGGGCGGCTTGCGCCAGGGAAAACCCGATAAGCCGCAGCTTGCGCCCCATCGCCATGGCGGCGATGGCGGGCAGTGGCGGCGCGCCGATAAAGGCGCAGGCTGCGAGTTTGCCTTCCAGCATCCCCTTGACCTGCTCTTCGTAATCGCTGGTTTCCACGCGGCTTGGATGTATGCCAAGGCTCGCCAGAATCGCTGGAACGGCGGCGGCGCCGCTGGCGCCGTCTGGCCCCACGCCTATCTCTACGCCATTCAGCGCCGCCAGGCTGGATATTCCGTTTTGGGTGGAGATAATTTGCAGCGCCGACGAATAGGCCGGAAATAGCGCCCGGAAGCTGTTCAGCTTCACCCCGGCGGTCCAGCTTCCTGTGCCGGCGCGCGCTTGCGCCGCCACGGCAATGGTGGAAAGGCCAAGTTGCGCCGTGCCTTCGTCGATTAGTAGCAGATTGGCGCTGGAACCGCCGGTAGCGCGGTAAGCGACGTCGATCCCTGTGGTGTTTTTTACAAGCTGGCCCCAGGCCGGGCCGAAGATGGCGAAAGCCCCGCCCGGCCGCCCGGTTCCCATAATCAAGGCGCCGCGCCAAGGCGGTTGGGCGCTTTGCCCCGCCTGGGCCAGCGGAAGGCTTAGGGCCGCGCCAAGCAATCCCCGCCGCGCCAGCTTCACAGCAAGCTCCGGCAGCGTTCAAGGGCTGCGAGCAGCGCCGCGCGTACCCCCGGTTCCAGCGCTGAATGCCCGGCATCCGGCACCAGTGTCAGGCGCGCCCGGCCCCAGGCGGCGGCCAGGTCAAAGGCCGATTGCGCGGGGCAGATCATGTCATAACGGCCCTGCACAATTTCTCCGGGAATGTCCCGCAGCTTTTCCATATGCGCCAGCAGGCCGCCAGGCGGCAGGAACAGGTCGTTGCGGAAATAATGCGCCTCTATTCGCGCCAGCCCGATGGCGGTGCGGTCCTGCGCGAAAGCCGAAACAGCCTCGATGCTGGGCAGGAGGGTAGAGCAGGAGCCTTCGTAAATGCTCCAGGCCCGCGCCGCCGCGGCCTGCACCTGTGGGTCCGGGCTGGTAAGGCGTTTGAAAAACCCGGCCAGCAGGTCATTCTGCTCCTCGGGCGGTAAAAACCCCGCGAAGGCGGCATGCGCATCCGGAAACACCCGCTGCAAGCCGTAGAGGAACCATTCCACCTCATGGTCCCGGCCCAGGAAAATGCCCCGCAGCACAGCCCCGGCCACATGTTTCGGATATGCCTGCGCATAGGCCAGCGCCAAGGTTGACCCCCAGGAGCCGCCGAACAGCAGCATCCGCCCGATATTCATGAATTTGCGCAACGTCTCGATGTCTTCGATCAATTGCGGTGTGTTGTTGTTCTCAAGGCTGCCCAGCGGGCGGGAACGCCCGGCGCCGCGCTGGTCGAAGATGATAACGCGCCAGATCGCAGGGTCGAAAAACCGCCGGTGCACGGCCCCGGCGCCTGCGCCCGGCCCGCCATGCAGGAACAGCACCGGCTTGCCTGCGGGGTTGCCCACCTGTTCCCAATACATCACGTGCCCGTCCGAAAGCGGCAGATAGCCAGTTTCAAATGGCCCTATTTCCGGGAACAGGTCGCCACGCGGCATGCTATCGTTCCAGCGCCTGGCGCAGAGTTGCCGCCACGCGTCCGGCCTGCTCGTCGGTCAGGTCCGGGTGGATCGGCAACGCCAAAATCCGCCCGCCAAGACTTTCCGCCACCGGCAGGGTGGCGCCGTCATGCGCGGCCTGATAGGCGGGCTGCTGGTGCAAGGCGCGGGGATAATATACCGCATGGCCGATGCTGGCGGCGGCGAGTGCCGCCTTGGCGGCGTCACGCGTGGCTTCATCGGGCAGCAGCACGGAATACACGGCCCAGGCGCTTTGCCCGCCCTGCATGCGCACCGGAATCTCCAGCACATCTTTCAATGCGGCATCATAGATGCGGGCAATCTCCTCGCGCCTTGCGATTTCGCCCTCGAACACCTCCAGCTTGGCCAGCAGCACGGCGGCCTGCATGGAATCCAGCCGGCCATTCATGCCGGTTCGCAACACCTCGTAGCGGGTGTTTCCCTCGCCATGGCTGCGCAGCGAGCGGTAAAGCGCAGCGCGCTCCGCTGATTCGGTGAACAGCGCGCCACCATCGCCATAAGCGCCCAGCGGCTTGGAGGGAAAGAAGCTGGTGGCCGTGGCGTCCGCCGCCTTGCCCAGTCGCTCGCCATTTTGCGCCGCGCCGAAGCTCTGCGCGCAATCATCCAGCGTGAACAAGCCGTACTCTACGGCAGTGGCGCGGATACCGAGCCAATCCGCCGGCTGGCCAAACAGGTCCACGCCAATCACCGCGCGCGGCTTCAGCTTGCCCGCGTGCTTCACGGTCTCGATGCGCTCTCGCAGGTTGTTCAGGTCGATCTGGAAGGTCCGGGGGTCGACATCCACAAATACCGGCGTGGCCCCCAGCAGCAGCGGCACCTCGGCCGTGGCGGTGTAGGTGAAAGCGGGTAGAAACACTGCGTCTCCGCGCCCTATGCCCTCGGCCATCAACGCGATTTGCAGCGCATCCGTGCCGGAACTCACACTCACGCAATGGGCTGCGCCGCAAAAGGCCGCCAGTTTCGCCTCCAGCTCCAGCACCTCGGGTCCGAGAATATATTGCCCATGCGCCAGCACCGCCTCCAGCCGGTCCTTCAAGCCTTGCCCCAGCCGCGCCTGCTGCGCCTTGAGGTCGAGAAACGGAATTGGCGGAAAATTTTGTGCGTTCATGGGGCGGTAGACTACTCTGCCGCGCGCGGCACGGCGAGACCTGGCGGGGCTAAAAATTCCGGCACCATCTTGTGCAGCAGCGCCACGGCCCCTGTTTCATCGCCGGTGCTGGCGGCGTGTGCCAGTTCGGCCATGGCGGCGGTCACGGCGGCCAGGTCCACAAGCCGCGGGGTGGCCATCAGCAGTCCTTCATGCTCCGTCGGCAATGGTTCCTCCGCACCGTGGAACAGCTCCTCGAACAGCTTCTCCCCTGGCCGCAGACCGGTGAATTGGATCTGGATATCCTCATCCGGCTTTAGCCCCGCCAGCCGGATCATCTGCCGGGCGAGGTCCACGATCTTCACCGGCTCGCCCATATCCAGCACAAAAATACCGCCATCCGGGATGGCTTCTTCGCCGCTGCCAACGGTGGAGGCCTGCAGCACCAGCCCCACGGCCTCGCGCACGGTCATGAAATAACGCTGCATGGCCGGGTCGGTCACGGTCAGCGGCCCACCGTGGGCAAGCTGGCGGCGGAAAAGCGGCACCACGGAGCCTGTAGAACCTAGCACATTGCCAAACCGCACCGTCACGCAACGCATGCCCTGCCGTTCGTGCCTGGCCTGCACGTCCAGCGCCTGGGCGTACATCTCCGCGAGGCGCTTGGAAGCCCCCATCACCGAGCTCGGGTTTACCGCCTTGTCGGTTGAGATCAACACCATCAGCTTCGCCCCGGCGGCGGCGGCGGCGTCCGCCACCACCCGCGTGCCAAGCGCGTTGGTGCGCAAACCTTCCAGCCTATTCGCCTCCACAATCGGCACATGCTTCAGCGCCGCCGCGTGAAATACCAGTTCCGGCCGGAAGGATTGCGCGATGGCGCGGATATGCGCGGCGTTTCGCACATCCGCCACCACGGTCCGGCGCGGCAAAGCGGGGGCCATTTCCCCGATTTCCAGGTCGATTTGCCAGAGCGCGAATTCCGAGGAGTCCAGAAGCAATATTTCCGCGGGCCCAAACCCGGCCAATTGGCGGCACAGCTCCGCGCCGATGCTGCCGCCAGCCCCTGTCACCATTACCCGCCGTCCGGCGATAAGGGCCGCCATCGCTTGATGGTCCAGCCGCACCTGGCGGCGGTTGAGCAGATCCTCGATGGCGATGGGTTGCAATGTCACCTTTTGGTCCACCGGTGCCAGCCGGGTGAGCGATGGCGCGCGCATCACGCGTATGTTCCGGGCCTCGGCGGCGCGCATCAGCGTGTTCAGCCTGTCGCCGGTGAAATGCGGGGCGGTGATAATCAGCAGGTCTGGCTTTTCCGCCAGCCGGTCCAGTGCCGCCTCGCCCAGTTCGGTGGCGCTCAGCACATCCAGCCCATGCACCCGCCGGCCGATATGCTTTTCTGAGAGCGCGATCAGCCCTGTTACTCGATAAGGCGCACCCGGTTGCTGCGCATGGGCGGAGAGAAACAGCTCGGCATTTTCACCATCGCCCACCAGCAGTGCGGTTTGCGCCGCGCCCTGTTCGCCGCGCTTTTGCCGCACCAGACGGTAGAGCAGCTTCGGCACGGTAAGCGCTGAAGCCAGCATGAGGGCCAGGATAACCGGGAAGGCAAGGGAGGGGAGCGAAACCCCCGTACCCACCATCAGCAGCGTCAGCATCAAGGTGGTGACGATGGCGGCGGCGCCCAACAGCACAAGGTCACGCAGGGAAACAAAGCGCCAATGCAGGCGCGACAGCCCGAAGGGAATGCCGATAAGCCAAATGGCGCCCGCCCCGGCCAGCGGCAGCAGATGCGGCTGCGGCATCGGCGCCGCCGGGTTGGCAAGCCAGAAGCTCCCCCCCACGGCCAGCGCCGCCAGCACGCCATCCAGCATAATGTTTACCGCCATGCGCATAGGCAGGAGCGGGTTTTCGCTATGGCTCATGGGTCGCTTATAGCCAGGAAAAAGGCAGAAAAAAGTTTGATCTCGGCGGGGGACCAGTTTTCAGCCGATATAAAACAGCCCTTCGACCTCAACAGCGGCATCCAATGGCAGGCAAGGAACACCGATGGTGGAGCGCGCATGCCGCCCGGCTTCGCCGAACACCGCCACCGCGAGGTCCGAGGCGCCATTCATCACCACCGCGTGCTGGGTGAAATCCGGCACGCAGGAGATGAAACCGCCCAGGCGCACCACTTTGCTCACGCTGTCCAGCCCGCCGGGAAGCGCGGCCTCAAGCTGCGCCAGCACGTTGATAAGGCAGAGCCGCGCCGCGTGCTGCCCTTCTTCCAGCGACACATCGGCGCCGAGCTTGCCGGTGACCGCCACCTTGCCGGAAATCGCGGGCAGTTGTCCGCTCACCGTCACCAGGTTGCCGGTAATGCTCACAGGCACATAATTCGCAACCGGGGCCATGGCCTTGGGCAAGGTTATGCCCAGCTCGGCCAGGCGCTCGGAAATGCTCATGGGTCAGCTCACCAATTTCAAGTTGCGGCGGCGCTCCCGTGGTGCCGGGGCAGGCAGGTCCAGCGGCAGCAGCGGCGCGCGTTCAACCGCACCGTCGCCCACCTCGTCCGGCTCGTCAATACTGGCTTGGGCCAGGTTGGTCCGGCCCAGATAATTCACTGCCAGGTTGCGGAACGCATAGTCCAGCATGGAGGTGGCGGCGGGCACGGCGGGGTCGCCCTCCACCGCGCCGGAGGGGCCGAAACGGGTGAAGGTGAAGGCCTCCACATAGTCTTCCAGGTTCACCCCATGCTGCAGCCCGATGCTGACGGAAATGGCGAACGCATCCATCAACCCGCGGAAGGCCGAGCCCTCCTTGTGCAGGGCGATGAAGATTTCACCCAGCCGCCCATCCTTGTACTCGCCGGTGGAAAGAAATAGTTTATGCCCGCCCACGGCTACTTTCTGGGTGTAGCCGCTACGCCGGGTGGGCAGCATCTCTCTGGCCGAGGCACGGCGCGGTGCCACCGGCGCGGCAGGGCGCGCGGGCATCACGGATACCAGATCGGCCAGCGCGTCATGCATCGCGGCATGGGCGGCGATGCGGGGTATGCTGAACACTTCGTCCCCGCCCAGCATCCGGGCCAAGGCGGCCTCGGCGGTCAATCCGCGCGCGGCCAAGGACTGCACGGCCCAAAGCGCCAACTTGCCATCTTCGCCCAGCGCCGAAAGCGCCGGCGCGAAGTTCACCTGCTCCGCGCCCAGCAGCGCCTCTATCTCGGGTTCGTTTGAAAATCCCAGCAATGTCTCGTGGCGGCGGGTGCGCAGGTCGAGCGCTCTGTCCTGCGCGGCATCTGCTGCCATCAGAAGCCCGGGCAGGGGGCAGCTAGCCGGCAGCGTGGGCGCCGAGATACGGTGGCCGGGTGCGGTGCTGCGGGCCAGCAACCGGGAGGAGGCGGCGTCCGCCTCGGCCCTGATGAACCCGGCGAGCGTAACCGCGAGGTCCCGCGCTTCCTGTGATTCATAGGCGATGCCAAGCCGGGCGAGGAACAGATTGAAATCCGTGAAGCCGATCCGCAGCCGGTGTTCCGCCGGCGCCGCAAGGGTGAGCGCCGTTACCGCGAGGCGCACATCATACCCCAGCGCCGCCGCATCGAACCCGGCCGCGTCGTCCATATAAGCCGAAGGATTGAACACAAAACCCGGCGTTCCGGCGGCGCGGTTGCGCCAGACATTGCCGCTGGGGCTGCCACGGCGCGCGGCCAGCATCGCATGCAAATCGCGGGCGACATTGTCTTCCAGCCCGGCGGCGGCGGCGCGGGCGGCAATGGGCGCGATCCAGGATTCCGCAGCCTCCGCGATATGCAGCATGCGCTTGCCCGGCAGAATAGCCGCCAACGCGTCGGCGGCTTTCTGCCCCCAGGCGGCAGGCAGCGTGGCCATAACCGTCGGCGCGTCCGGGTCCGCCGCGGCGTCGAAACGGGTCAACTGAATGCCGTGCCATGATTTGTCTGTTTTGATCTGCGCCATGCAGGGAGTGTAAGCTCTGACGAACGGCAATAAAAGTGCATATTGTGGCGATTTTGTACCAATACCACAAAATACTGTGGATAGCTTGGCGTTGGGGGTATAGTGATATCCAGATTGAGAGCCACCCAGAGGTTTGGGGGCTTGACCGACCTGGAAACTGATCAGTTGGGTTTCATTCAATGGCCAAAAAAGTGATTTATCCAGGATTGGATAGCCACGCTTAAATAGAATTAGGATCATGAGTCACAATTTTCGTCTCATTTATAAGACGACGGCATGTTGCTCTCAGATTTAGGTTAAGCACGGCTCCAGTAGTCCGTATATGCAACGCATTACAGCCTAGGGATCGGGCTGGTCTTCTTACCGGTCCCTCCCTCTAGCATGTCATGGAATCGGCGCAGCATATCCAGAATGCCCTCCCCTTTTTTCATGAACCGTTCGAAGCGCCACGTCTCAAAATGTTCCCCGATGATGCTTTCGTCATCCTCTAAGAATTTGTGCCACACCACCCAGGGCTTGGCGTCTGTCATCGCCCATGCACCGTGAACCATCAGGTTTCGGTCCTGTGCGAGAATTGTAAAACCGTCTTTGAGGGCATCAAGCTTTAAGCCGGGCTGTGACCGCTCAATACTCTCAAGAACATCAATAAAGGAGTTGGTTGCCGGATTGCGTGCGAGCTTAAGCTTTTCGTGGAGGGTAGCGTCGGTGAGTAACCACGAGATTTCGATGACCTCTTGCTCTAACCTTCCGAACAGCACTACGGCGTCAGCAATTGCTAGGCGTACCCATTCCGGCAATTCCGTCGACAAAACGGTACCTTCGGGCATGGGAGTGTACATAGTAGCTCTGCTCCTTTGTGAACCACTTCCGCCTTAGCAGGATAAGATTGATCCTAAAACAAAGTCGCCTGATTCAGATGGCTTATCATGTAAGATACAGCGAAGGGCTCTACCTTACCCTATACCCTCCGCTTTTGAGGAATCCTGAATTTGGGGTGGCTGACCGAATTGGGGGGATTTCTGCCGGTCCGCTTCTGGTTCATGGCTTGAAATACCGGACATTCGGCTCTCGGCAGGCTCGGGCCGATAGCCGCCAGGCAGCTCTCTGGCGTTCGATTGCGCAAACCGGACATCGGCACAAGCTGGTCCTGCCTCATAATTTTCTCTTAGGATGTTCTTGGGTGAAATTCTTTTTAGGGCGCTGACAAAGCGCCCTGTCGACACGGCTTTGCAGTCCAAGCTGATGTGTCCGAGTTAAATCGGCGTGGTCTTATATATGCTGTCGTCCGTAGCTATTTTCTGATAGGTAGCCCTTCATACCGTCCAAATGGCCGGGCAATAACAGCAGAGCACAGATAATGATGACGGAGAGAGGATTGGCACCAGACGCTGCGGGCGGTGTTTTCATGGGCGCGGACCTGACGCCGGCAGTACCGGCTACCTCAACGGCCCTTCTAGGAACGAATTCTACTTGGCGGGAAATGGTGGCGCCCTATCTTAAGGCTGATGGGCGGCGGGCGATCATTCAGTTGCTGACGACTTGCCTGCCTTTCTTCGCTGTGATGGCGGCCATGTTCTTCCTGCTTGAATACGGGATCTGGCTGGGGATGCTGCTTTTCCCTGTAGGCGCGATATTGCTGGTAAGGCTGTTCATGTTTCAGCATGATTGCGGCCATGGTTCGTTCTTTGAACAGAGATGGGCGAACGAGATGCTCGGCTGGGTTTTGGGGGTTCTTACACTGACACCCTATGCCTCCTGGCGCGCGGATCATGCGGCCCACCATGCAAGCATGGGCAATCTCGATCGGCGTGGGATAGGCGATATCACGACACTTACCTTGTCCGAGTATAGGGCTCTGCCGAAGTG
>JAGXAE010000067.1 GCA_018971725.1 Pseudomonadota bacterium
GGAGCAAGCGCGGATTTACGCCGGCGCCTTGGCCGAGACCGCTGTGCAGGACAATAACGGCCAGCAGACGATCAATCCCGACCTGGCGCAGCCTCTCTTGTACTCGCTGACAGAGCCGACCCCCAGCGCGCAGGCGTTGATCTATGGGCCGGATGGCGAATTGATCGCCAATTCCCGGGTGCATCCGGGCGCGGGCGGGGCGATTGTGACGGAGCCGCTGGCGCCGCCGCCGCCGACCGGATTGTTCTCCCGCGTGGTCGGGTTTGTTTATGATCATCTTTTGGGTTCGGTGGCCGGGCGAGAGGATGAATCCGACTTGATTGGTTCCGGCGCCGGGCAGCAGCAGCCGGACACGCTGGGTTGGCAGCCGGATGCGCGCACCGTGCTGCAGATGACGGGTTCGAGCGCTGGTGCGTCTTTCCAGGAGGCGCCGCCCTTCGTGCGGCGGGATTCACAGGGCGTGCTGCTGATCACCGTGGCGGAGCCGATTGCGCATGGACAGCAGATTGTGGGCACGGTGCTGCTGACCCGCGAGGCTTCAGAGGTGGACGCGGCGGTGTTGGCGATCCGGATTTCGATCCTGATCTTGTTCGCGCTGGCGCTGGCGTTGACCGTGATTGTTTCTTTTTACCTCTCCCGGACCATCGCCCGCCCGCTTTCGCGCCTGGCGGCGGCGGCGGAGCGCATGCGCGAGGGAAGAGCCGGCGCGCAGACGCTGCCAAAGCCGATCACCACCCGCAATGACGAGATCGGCACGTTGGCGCGCACACTGGAGGGCACCTCCCAGGCGCTTTGGTCACGCATGGATGCGATCGAGAAATTCGCCGCCGATGTGGCGCATGAGATCAAGAACCCACTTTCCTCGATCCGCTCTGCGGTTGAGACGCTAACGCGGGTGGAGGACCCGGCCCGGGCCTCGCGGCTGCTCGCCATCGTGACGCAGGATGTGGGGCGGCTGGACCGGCTGATCACGGATATTTCCGACAGCTCTCGGCTGGATTCAGAGCTTTCCCGTAGCCGGTACGAGATTGTCGACATGGCCCGCGTGCTAGCGACGCTGACGGAAATACATGACGCCACCCGCAAGGAGGGCAGCCCGTTCATGGAGCTGGAAGCGCCGGCGGCGGGACTGCTGGTAAGGGGCTCCGAGGTGCGGCTGGTGCAGGTGCTGCGTAACCTCATCGGCAACGCCATCTCCTTTAGCCCGCCAAATGCCAAAATCTGGCTGCGCGGGAAGGAAACGGGCGGCATGATCGAGCTGGCGGTGGAAGACGAGGGGCCGGGCATTCCGGACGGTAAGTTGGACTCGATTTTCGACCGGTTTTATTCCGAGCGGCCGCAGAACGAGCAGTTTGGCAGCCATTCCGGGTTGGGGCTTTCCATCTCGCGGCAGATTGTCGAGGCGCATCAGGGCCGGATTTCGGCTGAGAACCGCAGAGATGAGGCGGGCCATGTGATCGGGGCACGTTTTGTGATCAGGGTGCCGAAAGCGGGAGGATAGCAAGATGCTGACTGTCATCGACCACCCCCTGGTGCAACATAAGCTGACGCTGCTGCGCCGGAAGGAGACGACGACCGGCGAGTTCCGGCGCCTAGCCCGGGAGATTTCGCTGCTGCTGGCTTATGAGGTGTTGCGCGACCTGCCATTGGAGCCGCTGGCCATAGAAACGCCGATGGAGCGGATGCAGGCGGTGCAGGTGCAGGGCAAGAAGCTCTGCTTCATCTCCATTCTGCGCGCCGGGGCGGGGATTTTGGAGGGGATGCTTGACCTGGTGCCCGCCGCCAGGGTGGGCCATGTGGGGCTGTACCGCGACCATGAGACGCATGAGCCGGTGGAGTATTACTTCAAGGTGCCGGACGCGCTGGAGGAGCGGCTTTGCGTGGTGGTGGACCCGATGCTGGCCACGGGCCATTCCGCCGCCGCCGCCGTGGCGAAGCTGAAACAGGCGGGGGCGCGGCGAATTAAATTCGTTTGCCTGCTGGCGGCGCCCGAGGGCGTGGCGGCGTTTGAGGCGGCCCATCCCGATGTGCCGGTTTATACCGGCGCGCTGGACCGCCAGCTGGATGAAAACGCTTATATTCTGCCCGGGCTTGGCGATGCCGGGGACCGGCTGTTCGGCACCAAATGAGCGGCAAGATTGAAGAGCCGAAGCCTTCGAAATTGATGAAGAAGGCGGATGTGCCCGCTTTTTTGACCGCCATTGCCAGGGGGAACGACGACCCGCGCACGGAGCTGGATTACGGCACGCCCTTTCAGCTGCTGGTGGCGGTGGTGCTTTCCGCCCAGGCGACGGATGTGGGGGTGAACAAGGCAACGCCCGGCTTGTTCGCCGTGGCGCCGGATGCGGCGGGCATGGTGGCGCTGGGTGAGGCGGGGATCGGCGAGAAGATCAAGACCATCGGGTTGTGGAAGGCCAAGGCGAAGAATGTGGCGGCGCTGGCGGCGATGCTGGTGGAACGCCATGGCGGCGAGGTGCCGGGTGAGCGTGAGGCGCTGGAGGCGTTGCCCGGCGTGGGGCGCAAGACCGCGAATGTGGTGCTGAACGAGATTTTCGGGATGCCGACGATAGCGGTGGACACGCATATTTTCCGGCTCGGCAACCGCACGGGCATTGCCCCAGGGGCCACGCCCCGCGCGGTGGAGGATGTGTTGACTAAAAGAATCCCTAAAGAGATGCTGAAACCGGCGCATTTATGGCTGATTCTGCACGGGCGCTATGTGTGCAAGGCGCGCAAACCGGAATGCTGGCGCTGCGAGGGCGCGGCCTGGTGCACCTATAAGGGCAAGACGCCGCACGCCTGAGATCACACGGCTTTATCCGAGAAATGCGGCGTCGATTTCCGGCCGCGCGAGATGCGCGGCGGCATTGGCGAGCGCCTTGATCGAGACCGCGAAGGCGATGGCGATGGCGGCGCGCTGATCGTACCCCGCCGCTTTCAGCGCCTTGATGTCGCTATCCGATGGCTGGGCGCGGTTGACCACGAGCGCCGTGGCGAAGCGGCGGACGGCCTCCAGCCTGGCATCGGCGAGCTTCGCGCCGCCGCGCAGCGCCTTCACGGTCTCGGCCGGGGCGCCAAGCTTGCCCGCCAGCGTGGCATGCACGGCGACACCGTAATCGGCGGCGTTGGCATGGCTGGCGGCCACCAGCGCCACTTGCTGCGCGATGGGATCCAGCGAGGTGGCGCCAAGGGTTTTCAGCATCTCGATATAGGTGCCGAGGATTGCCGGCTCGGCGGCGATGGCATAGCCGAGAACGGGCACGAAGCCGAACACCGCGCGCATCGTTTCGAAATGTGGCTTTGCCTCGGCGGGGGCGGCATTTTCCCCCAGCACGCCGAACAATGCCGTGCCCGGCTCGGCATCGAGCGTGCGGGACAGGAAGCCGCGGATGATGAGGGCGGTTTCGTCGAGATGGGTTTCCAGGATGAAATGCCCGGCATCGAGAAAATGAATTTCGGCATCCGGGATGTCGCGCCGGAACGCCTCGGCGCCTGGCGGCAGGAAGAAGGGGTCGTTCTTGCCCCAGACCGCGAGGAAAGGCGGGCGGTGGGTGCGGAAATAATCCTGGAATTGGGGATAGGCGGCGAGATTGCTCTTATAGTCGCCAAACAGGTCGAGCTGGATATCGTCACTGCCGGGGCGGTCGAGGACAAGCTGGTCGAGCGTATAGGATTCAGGGGCGATCAGCGAAATATCTGACTCGCCATGCTGGTACTGGAATTTCGTGGTGTCGGCTGAAAGGAAGGCGCGGAGATTGTCGCGGTTCTCCGCGCTGGCATTTTCCCAATAGGCGCGGATAGGGTTCCAGCCGTCGCTGAGGCCCTCGACATAGGCGTTGCCGTTCTGGGAGATGATCGCGGTGACGCGCTCAGGGTGGGCCATCGCCAAGCGGAAGCCGGTGGGGGCGCCGTAATCGAACACGTAGATCGCGTAGCGGGTGAGGCCGATGGTCTCGACGAAGCCGCCGATCACCTCGGCGATATGGTCGAAGCTGTAGCCGAAGGCCTTGGCCTCCGGCGCGTCGGAAAAGCCGAAGCCCGGCAGGTCCGGCGCGATGACGCGGTATTTGTCGGAGAGCTTGCCGATCAACCCGCGATATTGGTGGCTGGAGGAAGGAAAGCCGTGGAGCAGGAGCAGGACCGGCGCGTCCCGGTGCCCGGCTTCGCGGTAAAAGATGTTGAGGGGGGTGCCGGTGCGCTGGTCGGCGACGGAAACGGTTTTGTGGAAGACGGGCATGGACATGGTACGATCCTATAATGAAAGAGTTATTACCGAACGATCGGTACAATAAAAAGAAATCAGATGATAGTCAAGCAATTATTGACTTTGTCAGGTCGGCATAGCCATATATTGTACCAATCGATCTTATTTATAGGAGGTGTGGATGCCCGCTGCGCTGGCGTCGAAAGACGAGGTCATCGACCGGTTGTTTCCGGTGTTCAGGGATCGCGGCTTCGAGGGCGCGTCGCTCGCGGATTTGTCGCGCGCCTCGGGGCTGGGGCGGTCGAGCCTTTATCATTACTTCCCCGGCGGCAAGGAGGAGATGGCGGAGGCTGTGCTGGTGCGGGCGCTGGAGGTGACCGAAGCTGTTTTCGCCGAGCCGGATGCCAGCCAGAAGACCTTGAAGCAGCGTATCCGCCACGTCGTGGCGGCGATTGAGGGCATTTATGCCGGCGGCCGCAATGCTTGCCTGCTAGGGCAGTTTGCCACCTCGCCATTGGCCGCTGAGGGACGGCGCCGGCTGCATGAGGCCTTTACACGTTGGATCGACGCGGTTGAGGCATTGGCCGTGGAGGCGGGGCTGACCCCTGTGCGGGCGCGCGATTTTGCCGAGGACTGGGTGGCGCGGGTACAGGGTGCATTGCTGCTGCAGGCCGCGACGGGCGGTACCGGGCCTTTTGACCGGGCGATGGGTGCGTTGCTCCGCCTGGCGAATAAAGATGGTATTGGGCGGGTTTCGGTACAGGAGACCGCGTGATGCTGAATGGAAAAGTCGCGCTGATTACCGGTGCCACGGCGGGCATTGGCGAGGCAACGGCGCGGTTGTTCGCGGCGCGCGGGGCACGGCTGCTGCTGACGGGCCGCAATGCGGCGGCGGGCGAGGCCTTGGCGGCTGAGCTCGGCGGCGCGTTTCTGGGCGCCGATATCGCAGCGGCGGACACGCCCGCGAGGCTGACCGGCTGGGCCATGGATTTGCATGGCCGGGTTGATATCCTGGTCAATAATGCCGGGGTACTGCTCCGGGGTGATGCCGTGCATTGCACGGATGAGGACTGGGACAGGACCATGTTGGTGAACGTGACCGCGCTGTTCCGGCTTTCACGCGCGGTCGTGAAATTGATGATCGGGCAGGGTGGCGGGGCGATTGTGAATGTCGCTTCCGATTGGGGGCTTGTGGGGGCGAGCCAGGCGCTTGCCTATGGCGCCAGCAAGGGGGCGGTGGTGCAGCTTACCCGCTCGATGGCCAATGACCATGCGCGCCAAAGGGTGCGGGTGAACGCCGTGTGCCCCGGGGATACCGACACCGCCATGCTGCGCCGTGAGGCACGGAATGACCCTGTGCGGCTTGCCGAGATGGCGGCGGCGATACCTTTGGGCAGGCTCGGCAGGCCGGAAGATGTGGCGGCGGCCATTGCGTTTCTGTCCTCCGACGACGCGGCGTTCATCACCGGCGCGGCGTTGCCTGTGGATGGTGGTAATTCCGCCGTCTAGCCAAATCTGGTGGTATGCCGGAGGAAACTGGATCAGGAGAGCAGCCATGACTGAAATTCCATATCGCACGGCGCTGATTGTGGGTGCAGGGCCGGGCATAAGCGCCTCGGTTGGCCGGGCGCTGGCGGCGGCGGGGCTTAAAGTGGGCCTCGCCGCGAGGGATACAGCCAAGCTCAGGGCGATTGCCGACGGGATGAATGCGCTGACATTCGCGGTGGATGCGTCCGACCCGGACGCGGTGAAGCGCCTGTTTGAAGAGGCCGACGCGAAGCTGGGGCCGCCGGATGTGGTGGTTTATAACGCCGGTGCGCGCGTACGGGGCCCTATTACGGAGCTGGACCCGGAACAGGTGCGCAAGGCGATTGAGGTTTCGGCGTTTGGCGGGTTCCTGGTAACCCAGCAGGCCGCGCGGCGGATGGTTCCTAACCGGCATGGCGCGATATTGCTGACCGGCGCCACGGCCAGTGTGAAGGGCTTTGCACAGTCATCCAGCTTCGCCATGGGCAAATTCGCCCTGCGGGGGCTCGCGCAAAGTGCCGCGCGGGAATTTTCCCCGCTGGGCATCCATGTCGCGCACTTCATTATTGATGGTGGTGTGCGCAGCGCCGCAAGGCCAGACCCCGCCGGCAGCCCGGACAGCACGCTCGACCCCGATGCAGTGGCGAAAGCTTATCTGGCGGCGCTGGCCCAGCCGCGCAGCGCCTGGAGCTGGGAGGTTGAGCTGCGCCCCTGGGTGGAGGCATTCTGAGCCGCTTGAGACCGCGCTGGAGCTATAATGAAGTGGTTTCGCCCACATCCAGTGTAAAGAATGCCTCCGGCGGGATGCCTGCCTCGGCGCGTGCAATGGCAAGATCCCGTTCCGGTGCGTCGATGGCTTCCGCGGTGAGTTGAAACGTGCCGAAATGCATGCCGATGGCGCGTTTTGCGTGCAGGTCCTGGAACGCCCGCACGGCCTCGGCGGGGTTTACATGCGCCGTCGCCATCATCTCCCTTGGTTCGTAGGCGCCGATGGGCAGCAGAGCGAGGTCCGGCGCGCCGAGACGGTGATGGATTTCGCTAAAAAATCTCGTGTAACCGCTGTCGCCCGTGAAATAGATCTTGCGGCCGCGATGGTTGAGCATGAAGCCGGCCCAGAGGGTCTCGTTCCTGTCCCATAACGTGCGGGCGGCGAAGTGCCGGGCCGGGGTGGCAGTGATATGGGCGGTGTGGAAAGAGGTTGTGTCCCACCAATCTAGCTCGATGGCGCCGGGCAGACGTTGGCGCTTGAGAAAGGCCGCGTTGCCGAGGCTGGTGACGATATGTGCCGCCGGAAACCGCTTACGGATGAGCCGGAGGGAGGCGATGTCCATATGGTCGTAGTGATTGTGGGACAGCAGGATAAGGTCGATCTTCGGCAATGCCGCGATCGAAAGGCCTGGGGCGCGCACCCGCTTCGGCCCGGTGAAACGCACCGGTGAGCAGCGCTCGGAGAATACCGGGTCGGTCAGCACAGTCATTCCTTCAAGGCAGAGCAGGAAAGAACTGTGGCCTATCCAGGTGATGCTGGGCGTGGCCGGGTCTGGCGGGGGATAGGGCTTGTTCTCGATATGCTCGGGCCAACTGGCCCAACTGGCGGGATCTCGCCGCATGCGGGCGCGGATCAGGCGCAGCAGGCCGGCGCGGCGGCGGGTGGGAGAGTGGGGGGAGGGTTCGGGGTTGAAGAAATGTGTGCCATCGAAATGATCGGTTTCAGGGATGCCCATGCCCATGATATTGGAATGGCCACAGGGTGGTTAAATGGGCCTGAGACGCTTGATACAAGCTGTTAAGTGCGCGCGCGGGGTGGCGGTCTCTTGTATCGGCGCCAAGGCAACGGATATTGTAGTCCTCGACAAGAATTATGGACCGATCATCGATGGTTGAGGTGAAGAAAACCCGGGTTTTGATTATTGGCGCCGGCCCGGCGGGTTATACGGCGGCGATTTACGCCGCGCGCGCCAATCTGGCGCCGGTACTGGTGGCCGGTTTGCAGCCAGGCGGGCAGCTTACCATTACCACCGATGTCGAGAATTACCCCGGCTTCGCCGACCCGATCCAGGGCCCCTGGCTGATGGAGCAGATGGCCAAGCAGGCCGAGCACGTGGGCACCGAGATTCTCTACGATATCGTGACGCGGGTGGATTTCTCCGAGCGCCCGTTTAGGGCCTGGACCGATGCGGGGCTGGAATTCGAGGCGGAGGCGGTGATCATCGCCACCGGTGCGCAGGCGCGCTGGTTGGGGCTGCCATCCGAGCAAGCCTACCAGGGCGCTGGTGTGTCCGCCTGTGCCACCTGCGACGGATTTTTCTACCGCGGCAAGAAAGTCGCGGTGATCGGCGGCGGCAACACGGCGGTGGAAGAAGCGCTTTACCTCACCCACCATGCCAGCCATGTAACGCTGGTGCACCGGCGCGACAGTTTGCGCGCCGAGCGGATTTTGCAGCAACGCCTGTTCGAGAACCCGAAAATCTCTGTCATCTGGGACCATGTGGTGGATGAGGTCACGGGCTCCGGCACGCCAAGCGTGGTGACCGGTTTGCGGTTGAAGCACGCGGCAAGTGGTGAGACGCAGGAATTGACGGTCGATGGGGTGTTTATCGCCATTGGCCATTCCCCCACGACCGCGCTGTTCAAAGGCCAGCTGCGCACGGATGACGAGGGCTATATCCTTACCAGGCCTGGCACGACTGAGACCTCCGTGCCGGGCGTGTTCGCCGCAGGGGATGTGCAGGACAAGATATTCCGCCAGGCGGTGACGGCCGCCGGCACGGGCTGCATGGCCGCGCTGGAGGTTGAGAAATTCCTGGGTAATATTCCCCTGCACGTCAGCGAGGCGGCATAACAATGACCGGACAAAAAATGGATTGGGACAAGCTTCGGGTTTTTCATGCTGTCGCCGAGGCTGGCAGCTTCACGCATGCCGGGGATACGCTGAATCTCAGCCAGTCCGCGGTGTCACGGCAGATTTCGGCGCTGGAGGAGGCGCTTTCAGTACCCTTGTTCCACCGCCACGCGCGCGGGCTGATCCTCACCGAGCAAGGCGAGGCGCTGAACCGGACCGTACGCGAGGTGTTTGCCAAGCTGGCGATGACCGAGGCGTTGCTGGCGGAGAGCAAGGAAAAACCGGCCGGGCGGCTGAAAGTAACCACAACCCATAGCTTTGGGGTGACGTGGCTGGCGCCAAGGCTGAAGACCTTCCTGAACGCGCATCCGGACGTGACGGTTTCCCTGCTGCTGGACGATACGGATCTCGACCTTGCGATGCGCGAGGCGGATGTGGCGATCCGCATGCACCCACCGCGCCAGCCGGACCTTGTGCAGCGGCATTTGGGCGAAATCCGCAGCCATATCTGGGCCTCGCCCGATTATTTGAAGGCACATGGCACGCCGGAAACGCCTGAGGACCTCGACAAGCACAAGCTGATTCTATTCGGGGACCGCAAACCGCCCGTGCCGGATGTGAACTGGCTGGGCGAACTGGGCCGCAAGGACGGCACCGCGCGGCGGGGGATTCTGGAAGTGAACTCGCTTCAGGCCATGCTGGCCTGCATCAGGGCCGGAATCGGCATCGGCGCGGTGCCTGACTATCTGGTGGGGGATGCCACGGGGCTGGTGAATGTTCTGCCGGAAGTGAAAAATCCGCCGGTGGAAATGTATTTCGTGTACCCGGAGGAGCTGCGGAATTCCAAACGGGTCTCTGTATTCCGTGACTTCCTGGTGAATTCTATTGCTGAACGCAACGGGGTGAAGAGCTAAAACCAGGCATTCAGCCGGATTCGGCGCACGACTGGAACATGCTGTTACAGAAAATCAACTATGTTACGATTTTCATACTTAAAAAATCTCTTTTGTGGCTTATATACAACATATCCGGTGTTGAGCCGGATAAGGGACTTCGGTCCCTACGTCTCCCAGACGTGAAGCCTCCCTGTTGACTTGACCCGCTGGCCATTGGCTGGCGGGTTTTTTTTATGTGGAGAAGGCTGGAATGACGGACGCGCTGCGGTTTTGGGAAGAGGGGGCGGTTGGGCTTTGCCTGGCGGTGAAGGCGCAGCCGGGGGCAAACGCGTGACGATTGGCCCGGTGCTGGCGACGGCGCAGGCGTCCGGCTGGCCGCCGGCGCTGCTGAAGGTGGCCGTGACCGCCCCGCCGGAGGATGGCAAGGCGAATGCGGCGATTATCGAGGTGCTGGCGGCGTGGCTGGGGGTGAAGCCCGGTACGGTGACGCAGGTGGCAGGGCGGGCGAGCCGGGAGAAGAAGTTCCTTGTTTCACCCGCCGTGAAGCTGCCAGACGTTTAGAGACTGTTCCATAACTCTACTCTGGCGGCCCACCAGAGCGGTTTCGGGCAGCTTCTTAGAGCAGCACCAAATCGTCGCGGTGGATAACCTCGTCGCGCCCGCGATAGCCCAGCAGCGTTTCGAAATCCTCGGAACGGTGGCCGGCGATGGTGGCGGCATCCGCGCTGGAATAGGTGGTGAGGCCACGGGCGATGCGGTTGCCTTCCTGGGTCAGCACGTCCACCGGGTCGCCACGCTCGAAATCTCCCGAGACCTTGCGGATGCCGGCCGGCAGCAGGGATGAACCTTTGGCGAGGGCGCGGGCGGCGCCTTCATCAATGGTGAGGGTGCCGGCGGGCGCGAGATGCCCGGCGATCCAGTTCTTACGGGCGGAACGGCCCTCTGGCGCGGGCAGAAACCAGGTGCATTTGGCTCCGGCCGCCACTGCGGCGAGGGGGTTTTCCCGGTTACCGATGGCGATGGCCATGGTGCAGCCCGCCTGGGTGGCGATCTGCGCCGCCACCAGCTTGGTGCGCATGCCGCCGGAGGAATAGCCGGGCGGGGGCTCGCCGCCCATGGCCATGATTTCGGGTGTGAGCGCCTCCACCACCGGGATATGGGCGGCGTCCGGGTCTTTGCGCGGGTCGGCAGTGTAGAGGCCGTCAATGTCCGAGAGCAGCACCAGCGCGTCTGCTTGCACCATTTCCGCCACGCGAGCGGCCAGGCGGTCATTATCGCCATAGCGGATTTCGGCGGTGGCGACGGAATCGTTCTCGTTGATGACCGGCACGCAGCCCAGCGAGAGCAGGGTGGCCAGGGTGGCGCGAGCATTAAGGTAGTGACGGCGGTTTTCAGTATCGCTCAAGGTGATAAGTAGCTGGGCGGCGGTGAGGTCTTTCTCCGCCAAGGTCTGCGCCCAGGCCTGCGCCAAGCGGATCTGTCCCACGGCGGCGGCGGCCTGCTTCTCATCCAGCCGCAATTTTGCTCCGCCCAGGCCAAGCTGGCGGCGGGCGAGCGCAATGGCGCCGGAGGAGACGACGATGATCTCCGCCCCGTGGGCCATCAGTTCGGCAATATCCTGCACCACGCCGCGAAGCCAGGCTTCGCGAGGGGTGGCGGTTTCGGGATCGAC
>JAGXAE010000068.1 GCA_018971725.1 Pseudomonadota bacterium
CACCCTGCTCAACCTCAACGCCAGCGGAGCCGTCACCCAGGCCAGCACCAGCGCGCTGAACCTCTCCACCCTCGCCGGCACCGGCACCACATCAGGCAACATCCTGCTCGGCGGCGCCAACAGCATCGGCACGCTGGGCGCACTAACCGCAATCGGGAACATCAACCTCCAGGATATCACGGCACTCACAGTGCAGGGCACGGTTTCGGCGGGGAACAGCTTGTCGCTCCTTGCGCCCACGCTCACGCTTAACAACACGCTGCATGGCAGGGAGGTGAGCCTCATTACCGACAGCATCACCGATGTGAACGGAGCCGTAACCGCCCCGGGCGGTACAGTGAGCATCGCGCCATACATCTCCAATCTCGTCGTAGATCTTGGCGGCAGCGCCCCCGGGCTTGATCTTTCCGGCTCGTTGCTGGGCGCCCTGACCGCCTCGGCGCTGGATATTACCACCCAGGGCAGCATCATTACCGAAGGCGCGGTCAGCCTCTCCACGGCGCTGCTCTCTCTCTCGGGTAACGGCATCACCTTCGCCGGCACATTCAGCGCACCGGGCATCCTGGCGCTTTCCAGCGGGGCGGGCGTTACCGCCAGCACCGCCAGCCATCTCACCGCAGGCACCTTGCTGGCGGGCGGGCCAATCACCGGCAATTTCGATCTCACCCAAAGCACCAACTCCATCAACACGCTGGGCAGCATCACGCTGAATGGCGGCAGCCTGAGCCTGACGGATGCCACGGCTTTGGTGGTGAACGGGCCGCTCTCGGCCAGCGCCATCAGCCTCGCCGGTACCAGCCTTACACTAAGCGCGCCGGTGAACACCGGAATCCTGACGCTTACCGACAGCAATGGCGTAAACCAGATCGGCGGCGCGCTGAATGTAACCACGCTCACCGGCAGTGTTTCCGGCACCGCGGCATTCAACGATACCACGAACAGTATCGGCACACTGGCGAATTTCACTGATACCGGCTCGCTGAGCCTGGCTGACGGCAGGGCGCTGACGCAGGCAGGCTACCTTTCCGCCACCAACGCCACGCTTTCGGCCGCGGGGCTGAATTTCACCGGCCGCGTCACTACCCCCGGCACGCTGGTTGTGGGCAGTTCCAACGGCGTGTCGCAAGGCGGCGGCAGCGTGAATACCGGCGTGCTGAGCAGCCTTGGCACCGTCAATGGCAATATCATCATGACCCAGGCGGGCGACCAGTTCCCCGCTGTGCGGAATCTCGCCGCCACTGGCGTGATCGAACTGACCTCCGGCACCGGGTTGAGCCAGAGCGGGCTGCTTTCCGCCAGTGCGGTGACTCTGACGGCACCTAGCCTGGCCCTGAATGGCACGGCGAGCGCACCCGGCACGCTGCAGCTCAACGGCGGCAGCGCCAGTGAAGGGGCCGGCGCTGTCATCGACGCCGCGCTGCTCACCACCGGGGGCGGCTCGCTTTCGGGCAATGCGGTTTTCAACAACACGGCCAACAGCATCGCGAACCTCGGCGCCTTTACCGCCGGCGGCGGATTGACCTTGGCCGATGGCGCGGCGCTTGCCATCGGCGCGCCGGTTTCGCTTGGCGGAACATTAGCACTTTGGGATGCCAGCAACATCACCCAGACCGGCGGCAGCATCACCGCCGCCGCGCTCGCCAGCGATGGCGGCACGGTTGGCGGCAACGCCCTGTTCGGGCAAGCAGGCAACACAATTCCCGTGCTTGGCAATTTCGCGGCGCATGGCAATCTGCTGCTCAACACAAGCGGCGCGCTCACCGTGGCGGGCAGTGTGGCCGCCGGCGGCACGCTCAGCCTGTACAGCGGCGGGGCCATCGGCCAAAGCGGCGGGTCCATCAGCGCGGCCCGGCTGAACGCCAGCGGCACCTCCATCGACCTCGGCGGGACCAATATCGGCTTGCTCGGCAATGTTTCGGCGGCGGGCGACGTGCGCATCGCCAATGCGGGCGGGCTGGCGGGCACGCTGACCGCCCAAAACGCCACGTTGGGGTCGAATGGCGGCTTTACCGCCAGCGGCGATGCACAAATCGGCAACGCCCTGTACATCACCGCAGCCGGACCGATGGTGCAGACCAGCGGAACGATCAGCGCCGCCACGGCGACAATCACCGCCCCCTCCATCACCCTCTCGGGGGCGACAGACGTGACCAACGCGCTGGCGCTGCGGGTCAGCGGTGACATCGTCCATGAATCCGGCAGCCTGAAGGCAAGCACCCTCACTGGCACAGCCGGGCAGCTCGCCGAATTCGGTGCCATCACGGATATCAGCACGCTGGGCAGCTTCCTGATGGCTGACAGCGTATTCATGCTGACTAACGATGCGCCTCTGACTCTCATCGGCCCGGTGGTCGCCAATGCCGTAAGCATCACCGCCGCCGGCGCACTCATTCTTCAGGGTAGCGCCAATGGCGGGCTGTTCCTGAGCGGCAGCACCATCGCCGGCGCAGCCGTTACGCCCCGTACCGGCATAGATTCGCTGCTAGCGGTCACCGGCGGCAACCCGTCGATCACGCAATACGGCACATTCTATATCAGTTCTGGGCCGAATCTCGCTTCTTATCTCGGCAATGCCAGCCCGCTGGCGACGCTGTTCATGAGCCTCGCCTCCAGCGGCACCATCGCACTGGCGCCGGCACCCGGCGTGCTGAACGCGCCAAACACAGCTCTCGTGCTTTCGGCGGGTACAGCTGGCGTGGTGAGCGGCAATGTGAATGTTTTGAATTTGGAAGTGCTGGGCGCGCAATCGGTGCAGATGACCGGGTCAATCGGCTCCATCACCGGCCCCACCGCGGCGGGCAAGGGCACGGCGTTCCCCTTCCCGCAGCCGGGCTACCGGTTCAATAGCTGCCCCATCGGCTCGGTGAATTGCACCATTCTCCCGATTGAGGGGCTGCCTCAGGCCAATCCATTGCAGAATTTTGATCTTTCGCCCCGCAAGCGGCGGCGGCTGGACAAGAATGTGACGCTGCCCGGCGTGGCCGCGCGGGATTTTTAAGGGGTGGCCATGGGACTCGCAGGTGTGACGCGCACAGGCACCGCTCTGGCGCTGCTGCTGGTTCTCAGCCTGGGGGGATGCGCCAAGCCGCCGGCCAGTGCGTACAGCAGCACGCAAGCCACCAGCGTGGCGGTGGGCCTGCCCGTTGGCCAGAACAGCGCCGGGGAAAGCTGCACGCTGCAACGCACCGGCCAGCATGGCGATGTGTATTGCGGCAGTTGGGACCAGCCCAGCGCCCATGTGCAGGCAGGTGGCGCCGCCAGTGCCGGGCAGCTACCGGCGCTGGCCACAAGCAGCCCCTGGCGCGCCGGGCTGGATGCCGCCTATGCCTGCGAGGCACCGCAATCCGCGCGAATCCTGGACGGTGTGCCAGCCGAAATTCTGCCCTGCACCCAGCGCTTCGGCGGTTGGCCTTATGTCGCGCTCGCCGCTGAAATTGACGGCCAAGTGTATTATGCCGATGGCGTGCTGCCCGCTCTGCCCGCGATGCAGCGGGCCATTGGCGTGCTGAGCGGCAAGGTCTCAGCCCAAGCAGCAGACCAGATGACGGTGGCGGATTCCGACCAGCTTCTCGCGCAACGCCTGGCCGCGCACGCGTTCAGTTCCGGCGATGTCGGTCAGTATGACGCGCTCATGGATCTTGGCGCCAAGGCCAACCAGGCCGAGGATTTCCCGACGGCAGTGATCGCCTACCGCGCCGCGCTGGCGTTGCAGCAAAAGAAATTGGGGGCGGACAACCCCGGCACTGTCGTGCCAATGCTATCCCTGGCGCTCAACCTTTCAGACCAAGGGCTATACCCCGAGGCACGGGCCCAGTTCGCCGCCGCCGTGCGCCTCGCGCCGCGCGCCAGCGACCCGACAGCACCCGCCATGCTGCTTTATGACGAGGCGCTGGACCAGCTTAACCAGGGACACAACCAGAAGGCTCTAGCCCTGCTTGATCAGTCCCGCCAGCTATACGCAAGCTTGGTGCCGCCGGAACTATTGCAGCCGCGCCCCGATGCAACGCGCAGCAGCGCGCTGTTCGCGATTAGCGCCTCCACTGCCAGCGACACGCTGATGGCCTCGCAAGTGACACTGAACAGCCCGGTGACTCAGGCGGCCTTGCTGGGCGTTATCGAAACCTGGCGCTATCAGGCGCTGGCACTGGATAAACTAGGTAACAAGCAAGGCAGTGACCAGGCGATCGCCAATGCCAGGCGCATTGCTGACGATAACGGGCTGCAACCACCCTCGCTGACGGCAAGGCTGTACAGGACAGGCGCGGCCCTGGCAGCGGCCAATGACCAGCCACTGACTGCGGCAAATGACCTCGCCAGCGCCGCGACGGCTTTCAACGCCGCACTACCCGGCACGCGGCCGGTGGCGGAAACCGCTTTGCTGCGTGGCGCGGCCCTGGCCCAGGCGGGTGACGAACAGGGCGCCCTGAAGGTATGCCGCAGCGGCGTGGCGCTGCTCCGCAACCTGCGCCTTGGCAGCACGGCCGCGTTGATCGGGCCGTGCCTTGATGTTTATGCCGCCACGGCCGCAGCCGACCCTACCCATGCGGAGGCGCTGCGCGCCGAGATGTTCGAGGCCGCGGAACTGACCCAGGGCAGCGTGACGGCGCAGGAAATCGCCGAAGCAGCGGCACGGCTTTCCTCCAGCGCCGCCGACCCCAAAGTGGCGGCCGCCATCCGCGCCCAGCAGGATGCGCAGCGCCAGCTTGAGAACCTTTACCAGGAGCGGGACCAGGCGGCGCATGCGGCCAATAACGGCGCAACACTCGCCATATTGGACAAGCAGATCGCCGCAGCGAATGCCACGTTGCAGCAGGCTGGGCTCGCCGAACAAGCCGCCGCGCCTAATTATGGCCAGCTTGTGCAGCAGGTTGTGCCCGCCGCAGATGTGCTGAAGCTGTTGAAGCCGGACGAAGCATTCCTGGGCATCACCACCACGCCCAACGATAGTTGGATGTTCTTTATGCATGACGGCAAGGTGACGGTGGCGCATTCCACCGTGAACGAAGCCGGAATGGCAAAATTGGTGAAAGCTGTTCGCGCCAGCATCGAACCCGGCGCCAACGGCCTGCCGGCATTCGACATGAACGATGCGGCGAAGATTTACGCCGCCACGCTGGGGCCGTTCGCAGCTGAGATGAAGCAAGTGCACAGCCTTGTCGTGGCGCCCTCCGGCGCATTGCTGGCGCTGCCCTTCTCGCTGCTGCCCACCGGCCCTGCCAGCGCGGATGATCTCGCCGCCGCACCCTGGCTGATCCGTGAAACCACCCTCGCTTATGTGCCGGCGGCAGCGAATTTCGTTTCATTGCGGCGCGCGCAGGGAACTTCCGCCGCAAAGCAGCCTTGGTTCGGCTTTGGCGATTTCCAGCCGGTGTCGCTGGCCCAGGCGCAAGAAACGTATAACCCCGCCACTTGCCCTGAAAGTGCCGCCGAATTCGCCGGGCTGCCGCAGCTGCCCTATGCGAAGCTGGAATTGCAGGCAGCGGCGGCGGTATTCGGCGCCGGTCCGCAGGACGAACTGCTGGGGTCAGGCTTCACCGTACCGGATGTGCAGAAAGCGGATTTGCGGAATTTCCAGATCCTGCATTTCGCCACCCACGCGCTGCTGCCGACGGACCTGCCCTGCCAGCCGGAACCGGCCATCGTCACCTCTGCCCCCGCAGGCGCCAACTCCGCGAATAACGCGCTGCTGACAACGAGCGACGTGACCGGACTGAAGCTGGATGCAAATCTCGTGGTGCTCTCCGCCTGCAACACAGGCGGCGGCGAAGCGGGCGGCGAAGCGCTCTCAGGGTTGGCCCGCAGCTTCTTCTATGCCGGGGCGCGGGCAATGATGGTGACGCAATGGTCGGTGAACGACCAGGTCTCCGCCTATCTGGTGGCGGACACGCTCTCACGGCTGCATGCAGGCAAGGCGGGCGGCGCGGCGGGCAGCCTGCGGGCGGCACAACTGGCACTGATCGGCGGGGCTGGGAAAGGCTTCCCGGCGCAGATCGCGGACCCGTTCTACTGGGCGGCATTTACCGTGATCGGCGATGGCGGCGCCGAGCCTCTTTCCGCCAGCGCATCCCCAAGTCTATAAGCCATTATGACCGAAATGCTGGGAAAGTACGAACTCCGCCACGTGCTCGGCAAGGGCGCCATGGGCACCGTTTATGAGGGGTACGACCCCATCATCGACCGGCGCGTGGCGATTAAAACCGTCAAACTGCCGGATCAGGAGGATGTGGAGGCGCAGGAGGAGCTGGCCCGCTTCAAGCGCGAGGCACAGGCCGCCGGGCGGCTCAGCCATCCCAACATTGTCGGCGTGTTCGACTACGGCGAGACACCGGAGTTGGCCTATATCGTCATGGAATTTGTGGACGGCACCACACTGAAGCAGGTGCTGGACAAAGGCGAGCGGTTCGGAATTCCCGAGATCGTGCGGATCATGGACGGTTTGATGACCGGGCTGCAATTCAGCCACGGGCGCGGCGTCGTTCACCGGGATGTTAAGCCCGCGAACATCATGCTTACCAAGGCGGGCGAGGTAAAAATCGCGGATTTCGGCATAGCGCGGATCGAAAGCAGTTCGATGACCCAGGCGGGCACGATGCTGGGCACCCCGTCTTACATGTCGCCCGAGCAGTTCATGGGCCAGACAGTGGATGCGCGCACGGATCTCTATTCCTCCGGCGTGATGCTCTATCAGCTTCTCACAGGCGAAAAACCGTTCGATGGCGGGTTGACCGCGATCATGCACAAGGTGCTGCATACGGAGCCGCCAGCACCCTCCGCCTTGTCCGTCTCGGTCACCCCAGCGATGGATGCGGTGGTGAAGAAGGCGATGGCGAAGCAGCCGGGAGATCGTTTTGATTCGGCATCTGACTTCGCCCAGGCGCTGCGCGATGCCGCCGAAGCAAAAACTGCTCCTGCCGAAAGTTTCAGCCTGAGCCTAGATGATTTCGGTGGCGACGCGACGATGGTGGCACCACGCAAGGCGACACCGGCGGCACCGCCGCCGCCCGCACCCGCACCAACGCCCACTCCCGCCGCGAAGAAAGGGCCGAGCCCGATGCTGCTCGGCAGCGGCGCCATCGTGCTGCTCGCCGTTCTGGGCGGCGGCGGATACATGCTATTCGGTGGCCACAAGCAGGCCGCGCCACAAACAGCCGCCACCACAACGCCGCCGGCCCAGCCCGTGCAACCTCAGCCCGCCACACAACCAGCCGCCCCGCCGCCAATGACGGCGGCCCAGCGCGAGGCCACGTTCACCTCCACACTCGGTGCCCTGCCTTGCACGCTTCTGAACGCCACCGACCAAGGCAGCGCACCGGTGCTAACCGGCCTCGCCGGGGCGGGCGCGCCGCAGGCGGCATTGACGGCGGCGGTAAACTCCCTGCCAAGTTCAGGCACGATTCAAAATCAGATCCAAACCATCGACGGACCGTATTGCGCGGCGCTGGACGCGATCCGGCCCTATCATCCGCTTTTCATGGGCGCAGGCAATGCGCTTCGCCTGGCCTTAGCCGGCGGCAAGACCGTGCTGCGCGATGGCGATCTGCTCACCGTCGACCAGACCATGCCCGGATTTAACGGCTATCTGGAGACGGATTACTTCTCCAACGATGGCACCGTGCTGCACCTCTATCCCACCACCACCGACGCAGCGCAAGAATTTCCCGCTGGCAGCACCAAGGTTCTTGGCGACCCCGTGCATGGCGGCGCCAACTGGCAGATCAGCGCCCCCTACGGCACCGATATGATCATCACCATCGCATCCTCGGTGCCGCTGTTCACAAAATTGCGCCCGCAAGATGAAAATGCGAGTGATTATCTGCCAGCATTGCGAGCAGCGTTGCAGAATGCGGCGTCCGCCGGCGCGCAAATTTCCGTGGCAGCGATCCCGGTGGTGACGCTGCCAAAAAGCGGTAGTTGAATTTCTCTACTTATGCACTTGAACAAAGGCGTTAAATGGGGCGACGCCTAAGTGCCGTGTTACAAAATGTTAGCGAGCGGTTGCTAAATCTGGCGGCGAGTGAGACGATCCATTAGTGTACGGCGTCGTCTAAGTTTCTCAACATATAAGGAATAGCCAGATGAAAACGATTCTCACTGCTTGTGGCCTGCTCGGCCTGGGCCTTGCCGTGGCACAACCAGCCCTGGCCGACAACACTCCAGGCACTCAATCGGCCATCGACTCTGCTTTCGCGGGCGTTACGGCGCAGCATTACACTGTTTACGTGCTCCCCGGCGGCATGGGCTTCGTCGGCCCGGATGGCCAGCATCATGATACCATCTCTCCTTCCTTTTTCGTGCTCAAGAAGGGCGTGCCGGTTACCTTCACCGTGATCAACTTCGATGACGGCGGCCACTCGATGACCGCGCCTGGCCTCATGAACATCATGATCAATCCCGGCACCGATGAGGCCGACGGCAGCATCAAGCCTGGCATTACCACCTACACCTTCACCCCGGAAAAGGCGGGTGAGTACAAGTGGCACTGCATCATCAAATGCGATGGCCCGAGCCACTGGTCCATGTCCAACAGCTTCAATGGCCCCGGCCAAGATGGCTACATGGCCGGGCTGATCAAAGTCCTTCCGTAATACATAGAGTCGCATCAAACATGCAGAAAACCCCGCCGCATACCGGCGGGGTTTTCTATAATCTTACTAATCCGGAATAATCGTCGCGCCGGAGCGCCTTATCCGCAGGCAAATCCAGCGCGCCGATAACACAAGCAGAGCCGCTTGCCCGGTGCCAGCATCGCCTGCTTCTCCGGGCAGGCTGGCATGGACTGCGGCACTGGCGGCAAGGGTGAATTTGCCAGCGGCGTTAACCAGAAATTTGGCATGCTGGCGATGAAGCCCTGGCGGAGTTGATCTACCTCTGCTTCGGTTTTTCCAATAGCGGCGGCATTGAAGAAACGCGGGTCGCGGGTGAAAATCAGATAGGCCTGGGTTTCATTCAGCATCAATTCGGTCAGGCTGGTATCGTAACCCTGGCGGCCGAGAAAAGCAGTGAAGGCCGTGCGATCTGACGAGGTGAGGCTGGCCCAGAACTGCTCAACGTAACGGCGGTATTCCGGAACGGTGTAGAAAGCGCCATGGGAAATCTCGTGCCGTAAAATCACCGCGCGCATTTCGGGCGAAACGTCGCCGCCAGTGCCAGGCAACGTGATGATGGCGCCATTGGCGCCCGATTGCAGCCAGCCGAGTTGCCGCAGAAGCTGCTTCAGCCATAATTCCTGAGGGTAGAGCGCGATGCCTTCCGACTGCGCCAGTGCGAAGAACCGCGCGAGATCGGCGGCCTGATAATCATGCCCGTAATAATAGCTCGCCACCGTATCGCCGCCGGCGGTGATGGCAGCGTCCAGTGCTGCATCGTCCAGCAAACGATTATGCGGCACACCGGCTTTTTCGACGAAGGCGGCCACGCGGTCCAGCGTGAGGCCCTGGGCCAGCAAGGAAGGAAAATCGATGACCACGACGCTTTTGTCCGGCGCCAGATAGGTCACAATGGTTTCGCAGGGTTGGGTCTGGTCGATCTCGGCTTCGGTGGCGATGCCAATGGGAATGGGCTTCGCCCGGCGTTGCCACCAGAATGCGCCTAGCCCTGCCGCCGCGAATAACGCGGCACCGCCGCCCAGCCCGGCGTAGAGCAGAGACCGCCGCCGCACCGGCACCGCCGGCACAGAGGCCCGGACAATGATCGTATCGTCTTCATTACCCGGCAGCCCCCGCATAACGGGTGTTTATTGGCCGATATTGATGATCTCGACGCGCCGGTTCTGGCGGTTAGGCGTGTTGGGCGGGGTCTGCACGGCAAGATCCGCCTCGCCCACACCGCTGGCCTGCAAGCGCGACCCGGCAACACCGAACTTGGATTGCAGATAGGATTTCACGGCATCGGCACGCTGTTCGGATAGCACCTGATTCGCGTCCGCGTTGCCGGTGGTGTCAGTGTGGCCGACGATCTTGAAATTATAGGCCGCCAGCTGCTGGCTGGTAAGCGCCTGGCCAAGCTGGTCCAGCGTGGCCTTGGCCTGGGGGGTGAGATTGGCGGAGCCCATGGCGAAATCCACCATCAAATTGGCGGAGGGTTCGGCAGGCATGGCCTGCGGGGCGGCAACGGGCGCGCTCATCGCCGGCATGGAAGCCGGGCTGGCCTGCATGGCCGGCACCGGGGTTTCGCCGGGGCTGATGGGCTTGATCCCGCGCGTGGTGGCGCTGAGTGAGCCGTCTGGTTTCAATTGGTTGATGAGCTGCTCGGCGCTGGGATTGCTCTGCGCCAGCGCTGGGCCACAGAGCACCGCGGCGAACAGCGCGCCGGAGAGAGCGGTGGAAAAATAGGTTTTGCGCATGGTCTGGAACCTCCTCGATTGGCCAGGATTGTAGCCGCGAACAGATGATTTGGCGAGAGCAACGAACTCGCTCAAGCCGACAGCCTTTCTACCGTCTCGGCGGTGAACATCGCCTCATCCACCATGGCGCGCCCTTTGATTGTGGCGGTGGAGGATGGAACCCAGCTGGTCCAGCCAAGGCGTGGCGCACCCGCCCCGCCACCCAGGCTGAGAGGCGGAATTTCTCGCGCATCCAACACCAGATTGATGGCGAAATCCGCTTCCCACCCCACATAGGCGCGGATGAGCGAGACAAGCGCCGGCAATTGCCGCTTGTCCGGCAGCAACGCCTCGAACCCGGCGCGGGAGAGCGGGCCAATGCGCACAATAAATCGCGCCTGCTGGTCCCAGGCACGGGTGCCGATGGCTGCATTCACCCCCAACGCGCAAAACGCCCCCGACACGCGCCCGCGCGGCAGCCGGCTTTGCTGGTCTGGCGCCACGGGCAGCCAGGCGCCGGCGAATTCCTGAATTTCCACTGGGCGGCCAAGGTAATCCGCCACCATATTGGCAAGGCGGCTGGCAGAGCGCGTATGGGCCGAGAAGAAACCGGCATAATGGCGCAGCGCATCCCCCCCCACGGCGAGGCGGCTTTCCAGATGCGCCGTGCCATAGCC
>JAGXAE010000069.1 GCA_018971725.1 Pseudomonadota bacterium
GGCCAGCGGGAGGAGGAACCAATAAAACATTAGCCGCCACTTTCCAGGGCAGAAATTACATCGCGCATGCGGCTCCCGTAACTCCCCTTAACCAACACGGCATCACCATCGCGCAATGCAGCTTTAACCATGGGCGCAAGCGAAACCGCATCAGGCGCATGCGCGCCCTGCATGGCCTGCGGTAACGCGTCAAACAAAACTTCGCACCCTGCCCCAGCGGCAAAAACCACGTCTGCGGCGTCCCGCAAAGCGGGCGCTAAGGCCAAATGCTCGGCGTTGGTGTATTCGCCCAACTCCAGCATGTCACCAAGCACCGCCACATGACGGCCTGGCTGCAATTTCAAAACAGAAAAAGCCGCGCGCATCGATGCGCCAGAGGCATTGTAGCTTTCGTCGAGCAAGAGAATTTTCCTGCCGCCGGACAAGTTGAGACTTCGCTGCACACCGCGCCCTGAATAGGGAGCGAAACCGCTCAATGCTGCCGCTGCCTTTTCGACATCCAAGCCCAATGCAGCGGCAGCAGTGAGCGCCGCCAAAGCATTGCTTGCCATGTGCCGGCCGGGCGCCGCCAACCGGAAATACAGCCGAAGGTCAAAAACTTCGGCCGCGATTTCAGCGTTCTCCGGCCCACTTAGTACGTCTAGCAGCCGCGCCTCTGGACCATTGAACAGGAACGCTTGGCAGCCTGGGGGCAGAGCTTCGCGCAACACTTGCAGATAAGCGGTCTCGCCGGGGATAATGGCTGCACCGCCTGGCGCCAAGGCCGAATAGATGCTGGCTTTTTCCCTGGCGATCGCCAATTCCGAACCCATAAGTCCGAGATGCGCCTTATCGACACAGGTTATTAAGGCAACATCCGGCTGCACCATAGCAGCGAGGGGCGCAATCTCGCCCGGATGGTTCATTCCAATCTCGAAGATGCCAAACTGCGAGTCCCGCGGCATCCGCGCCAAAGAAAGTGGAACCCCGATATGGTTGTTGAAACTCGCTTCGGCAGCATGAACCTTACCAAAGGCCGAGAGCGTTCGGCGGAGCATTTCCTTTACCGTAGTCTTGCCAACCGAACCTGTCACCGCCAGGGCTTTTGCCCGGGATCGCGCTCTGGCCAGCCTACCTAAAGCTTCCACAGCTTTAAGTGTATCCGGCACGCAAATGGTGTTGCCGGCCATCGGACGGGAAACGAGTGCTGCAGCCGCACCTTTGGAAAACGCATCCTCGACAAATTCATGCCCATCCCGTGCACCAGCCAAAGCCACGAATAAATCCCCTGGCTGCAAGCTGCGCGTATCTATCGAAACACCTGAAACATCCCATCCTCGCTCCGCGGAGAACAGAGTTTTCAGTTCTTCTGCTGTCCAAAGGATGTTCACGGTGTGTTGCTCAATTCACGAATAACAGTGGCATCGTCGAAGGGGATTACCTCCCCTTTTACGATCTGCCCCTGTTCATGCCCCTTGCCCGCCACTACCAAAACGTCTCCCTCGCGCAACCCCTCCAGAGCTGCGGCAATTGCGGCCCGACGATCACCTATTTCGACGGCGCCAGGAACTGCTTCCATAATCGCTTGCCGAATCCGCGCTGGCTCCTCACTGCGTGGGTTATCATCGGTGACGATGACAACGTCAGCACCCAAACGTGCCGCAACGCCCATTAAGGGACGCTTGCCAGGATCACGATCCCCTCCCGCACCAAGTACAATATGCAACCGCTGCGAAGCATGAGGGCGCAACGCTGAAAGAACGCGTGTGATCGCATCTGGTGTATGGGCATAGTCAACATAAGCCGCGGCACCGTTAGGCAAAACCGATACCCGTTCCAAACGTCCGCGCACACCAAGAAGATACGGCAAAAAAGCGTACGCATCCAGCACGCCCACAGCTTCCGCTAAGCTTGCTGCCAAGGCAGCATTATCCGCCTGAAAGCGGCCCGGCAAATGCAACTCAAAAGCTTCGCCGTTTATGTGTAGCACCTGCCCGTCCGGCCTTGGCAGAACTTGTTCAATGGTCACGGCTTCAAAATCTTGTCCGTTGGCAGAGGCAATTTCACGAAGTCTCGTTAGTATATCGGGGCTCAGATCGGCCATAACCCGTACCGCGCCGCCACGTTTCATCAGCGCCTCGAACAACCGCAGCTTAGCAGCGCCATATGCTGCCATAGAGTCGTGATAATCCAAATGATCGCGCGTAAAGTTAGTGAACCCGGCAGCGGCAAAGCGCAATCCGTCCAGCCTGTGCTGGTCTAGCCCGTGGCTAGAAGCCTCCATCGCTACATCGGTTACATCTTCTTGCGCGAGTCCGGCTAGAGTACGGGCTAGCGTTACCGGGTCGGGCGTCGTCAGACTATCCGAAGGTCCGTGACCAGGCGCAACCATACCCAGGGTACCAATGGAAGCTGCCTTGCGTCCAGCAAGCGTAAAAATCTGCCGCAGAAAATCTACCGTACTGGTTTTGCCGTTGGTGCCAGTTACCGCCACCAACCGCTCCGGCAAACGGCCAAAAAACTCCACGGCCAGTTCCGCGAGTTTTGCTCTTGGGTCCGGCACCGTGATCAACCGGCGCGGTGGAACGCCAGGGGGCCAATGCGTGCCTTCTGGAGCGAGCACCGCAATAGCGCCTCTGGCTACAGCCTCGCCGATGAACCTGCGGCCATCTACCTTCGTACCCGGTAAAGCCGCAAAAAGATAGCCTGGCCGAACCGCTCGGCTATCCGCGGTTATGCCTGCAACGCCTTGCATCTCAGCCTTGCTCATCCCCGGAATCCCGCATTGTCATATGGCTGCCCATCATCGGAGAAATCGGCGCCATAACCCCGTTGTGAAAAGGTTTGCGACCCTTCGAAGCGGCTGGCCGAATATTTGTGTCGCCTACCGTCCGTGGCTCCGCCACTGCGATTGGCGGCTTCTTTCCCATCAGCTCATACGCAAAAGCGTTAGCATCAGGCGGCAGCGGATCACCTGGTCCCAGTGCACGTTGCCCTGGTGGCGCGGCGGGAGAAAGCGGTACTGTAAGTTGTGCGTCCAACTTCGCCAACTCATCCCCGGAAGATGGCATGATGCCGAGCATCGGCCCCATGCGCGCAATAATACGGGAAACGGTTGGCGCCGCGATATAACCGCCTGTGGTAAACCCATGGGTCGTTGCATCTGGCTTTGGTTGCATTACCAGTACGTAAATCAAATATTGCGGATCCTGCATGGGAAAGGCCGCCATGAACGAAGCATTGTTTGTATGCAGCAGATAACGGCCGTTGGGGCCTACTACCTGAGCCGTTCCGGTTTTACCGCCCACCACATAACCAGGAACCGCCGCATATTGTCCCGTGCCGAAAAGCACCACATTCGTCATCAACTTGCGCATGGTGTCAGACGTCGATTCTTGCATGATCCTGACGCCTTGCGGCTGCGGCCCATTAGGGTCAACCTTCAGCAGTGTAGCGGAGTAGCGCACGCCACCATTCAAAATCGGCGCGGTAGCGGTCACTAATTGCAAAGGGGAAATCGCGATTCCGGCACCAAAGGAAACCGTCATCGTCGCAGCCAGTCCCCAATCGGCTTTTGACGGAAAAAGCGGCAACGGCGGCCCAGGTAGTTGAATGTTCAAGGGCTTAAAAAACCCCTGCTTCTCGTACCAAGCCTGCTCGATCTTTGGCCCCAAAATGGTGGCGATACGCGACGCGCCGATATTAGATGAAACATTCAATATTTGGGGTACTGCCATCCATGTATGTGCCGGTTCAAAATCGGTTATCTCAAAGCGGCCAACACGCAGCGGATGTGTCGTGTCAAAATAGTCCCACCAATGAATAATCCCGCTGTCTAACGCCATCGAAATGGTTTGCAGCTTGAACACCGAACCGGGTTCATAGAGCCCACTCACACAGCGGTCGAATTGCTGGTTCGGCGTAGCTTCACGGTAATCGTTCACGTCGTAATCCGGTAGGCTGACCATTGCCAGCACCTCACCAGTGTGCACGTTCATCACGATCGCGCACGCGCCAGGTGCCTTGAACTCCTTCACCGCCGCTGCCAATTCGTCGTGCACAATGCTTTGAATGCCGGCGTCGATTGAAAGTTGCAAAGGCTGCGGATCAGTTGTCAGGCGCTTGTTGAAGTACTTTTCAACCCCCGCCAACCCAGTAGAATCGATATTAACGCCACCAAGAATATGAGCTGCCAAATTCCCGTCGGGGTAATGGCGCTCTTCACGATTTTCAAAATATACTCCCGGAATACCCAGTGAGTTAACCGCCAACTCCTCCTGCGGTGTCAGGCGGCGGTCAAGGTATACAAACTCCCTGCGCTTATCAGGCGGAATGCCAGCTCCCATCGCATGTGCCAGCCATGCGGCGTCAGCTCCAGGCAGCGCATTGGCCAGCATTGTCGCAGCGGCTTCCGGGTCCGGGACTTGCTGCGGATTTGCGTAAAGCGACGCACCTGGCAATGACACAGCGAGAATGGTGCCGTTACGATCCATGATATCAGCTCGCCCCGGCGGCGGCGGCGTTATGTTCAGTTTTGGCGTCATGGCCGCAATTTGCGCGGCGCTTGGATGTATGGGCACCACAATCGTCGCCCATACCAACTTTAATGTCAAAACACCGAACAACGCTATGAACAAAAATGCTCCAATAACTATGCGGCCGCGCGCTCGCTCCAATGCTGTACGCTGGCTCAAATCAGGACTGGTGATACGCACAGTCTCCTTTGAGGGATACGCATCCTCTCCTTCGAGGCGCCCTCCTCTCGACGGAGAAGGTTCGCCCGACGGCCTCAAATTAAGAGTCAATTTTGGCTCCCGGTTTGAGCCATCCCAAGTAGAGACCCCCCACCAAGCGGTACTACAGGTGGCGCTTCCCTTTCGGGTTCAGCCGTGGCGCGCACGCGCATCACCTGTGCGCCCAACGGCAATCGCCGCTCTAGATGAGGCATCGGTGGTTGGGGAACAACCGAACTGGCAGAAGCCTCATAAATCGCTGACTGAGGCTGCGTCATACGTACGCGGTTTATCACTTTTGCACGCGGCTTCACTTCGGCCGCCAAATGCGCCGCCACGTGTTGCCCGGATATATGCGGCCGAACAGGCGGTGGCTTCGGTAAGCTATCTTCTACAGGCGCGAGATTCTCCGCAACTTGAGTTGGGTACGCGGCTTGCTGAGACGGCTCGGAAAAACCTTGAACGCTGGCTTGCTGGGCAGCAACGTGAGCGTTTACCTCAATTGGGGGGCCAAGAGAGGCCGGCGCTGCACTTGGCCCGGGCAGGCCGGGCACCCCATCCTCCGGGTTGCCATACGGCGCCGGACTGCCGGGTTCAGGCAAATCGTTTGCCAGGGACGCCAATGTAACAAGCTGAGCGGGCTTCATCGGCTGTAACCCCGTGAATTGGCTTGCGAGTGCTCCGATGCGCGAGGGGTCCGCCTCCAGCGCCCATTGCGCCTTCAACACCCGGATCGCCTCCTCATCCTGTCGGGTCGCTCCCGCGGATTGTTCCAACTGGGTTTCCAGCGACGCGCTCTGATGCTTCACCACGAACAAATAGGCACCAGAAAGAGCGAAGAGCAGAGCCGTGAGAAAAGTGAAAGGCCGGACGATCATGCGGCAAGCCTTTCAAGCGCACGCAGCTTGGCACTACGCGCACGGGGATTGGCACGAATTTCGGCCAAGCCAGGCAAAACAGGCGCACTTTTTACCAACTTGAACAGCGGCGCCACAGTTGGTTTCAGGCCCGCCGGATCGTGCCTGGAGGCTGCAGGCTTACGGCCCGCCTGTTCAGCAAAGAAATGCTTCACAATCCGGTCCTCCAGCGAATGAAAGCTGACGACAACGAGTCGAGCTCCCGGCTTTAGCAACGCGGCCGCTTGCTCCAGAGCTGTCTCAATGTCGGACAACTCCTCGTTCACGGCGATACGCAACGCCTGAAAACTCCTTGTCGCCGGGTCAATCCCCGATTTATCCGGTCTCACAACACTCCGTATCACACCAGCCAGATCAGCCGTTGTCGCAAATTTCTGTACTTTGCGCCGCTCGACCACCGCCTTCGCAACGCGCCGTGCGGCCTTTTCATCGCCGTATTTGTACAAAATATCGGCAAGCTCGGATTCGGGGCAAAGATTTACAATCATCGCGGCATCGCGGCCTTCGCGGCCCATCCGCATGTCCAATGGCCCATCCAGCCGAAATGAGAAGCCGCGTGACGGATCGTCGATTTGATAGGATGAAAGCCCCAGATCAAACACCGCACCATCCAAGGCATCGATATTTCGTGCCGCCAGCATCTCACCAAGCTCACTGATGCGGCCGCCCATGATCTCAAACCTCTCCGGATATGCCGCCCTCAACTCATAGCCTCGAGCAACGGCGTCCGGGTCTCTATCTATCGCATAAAGGCGGCATGCGGCGCGCTCGAGAATGGCGCGCGAATACCCTCCACCCCCGAATGTGCCATCCAGATACACACCACCATCCGCCGGGTGAAGCGCACCGACCGCCTCCTCCCGAAGAACGGAAATATGTGAATATCCATTCATGCGGAGACCCCGAAGCTGAGCTTGGGCGCCATGGACCGGGAAGCCTCGCGGAACGCCTTACCCGCCACCGGCTCCCAGATCAAAAAGTGATCCCCACGGCCCATGAAGAACACCGCGTCAGACAAACTAGCCACCTCGGCAAGATAGCCCGTGATGAGAATGCGGCCCTGGGCATCCAACTCGACTTCCTCAGCGTCGGAATAAACCTGAGTCTGTAACCCCACCTGTTCCCGGCTCATCTCCTGCATCGCCTCCACCTTCGCCTGAAAGCGCTCATAGTTCGGTAACGGCCAAGCCTCGACGCAGCCTTCAATAAAGGAGGGCCGGAGGATCAAAGTAACCTCCTGATGATCCTTCCAGACAGCACGAAACGACGCCGGGACAGATACACGCCCCTTTGCGTCGCGCTTATTCTCATGGCTGCCAAAGAACTGCTTCATCGCCCGAAGCCCGTGACCTTTCACCTCCGCCCATTTTCACCACTTTATGGGAAAACATGGGTTTTAACTCCACTACCACGCACCCACACCTCCGTCAAAAAAAATCGACCCACTTCAGTACATGAATGAGCCTAAGCAAGCCTTCGCCTTTGCGCGAGTTTCGGTCATGTGTTCATCAAAAGTTCTACTATTATTACAGAAATGAAATGATGATCCAGACGGCCTATAAGCCGGGTTCTGTCCACTCCCAAAACGGGTGCTGGACGGCCATTCCTCTGGGACGGACGTTTCCATCCGCCTCAAGCAACCAACCCGGGCGACAAGCCGGAAATTGCTTTGCACCCCCGCGTTGCCGCGGTGCGCCGGCCGCCCCTATTCGGTTTTGCTCCCGGTGGGGTTTTCCATGCCCTCTCCGTTGCCGGAAAGGCGGTGCGCTCTTACCGCACCCTTTCACCCTTACCCCGGCAAGCCGGGGCGGTTTGCTTTCTGTGGCACTATCCCTGGGGTCGCCCCCGCCGGCCGTTAGCCGGCACCGCTTTTCCGTGGAGCCCGGACTTTCCTCTGACAGCGAACCGCCAGCGACCGTCCAGCCGTCTGGATCGGCGCGGTGCTAAGACCGATTAACTGGCGCGTCAACCAGGCGCCGCACCGCCGCGGCGCGGCAAGCGGTTAGATTATCCAACTCTCCTGTGAGATGCTGCGGAAGAAAATGTCGCTGAAACGCCCGGATCACATCCCGCTCCGGCAAACCTATGTCATAGCCAATTGCCGCCAGATCCGCCAGAAGATCACCTGGCGCATCAAACTCCTCTGTCCATACGCCCACGCCTCGCCTCGCGAGCCACTGCCAATCAAACAACTCGCCTGGGTCTTGCTTGCGGTTTGGCGCGATGTCTGAATGCGCCACTATATCCCGCGCCGCGATCCCATGCCGCGCAATTATGCCCAGGCTCAGATCACGCACCGCTTGCATCTGGATCACCGGAAATGCCCGGTAGCCCCATTCATGACCTGGGTTTACAATTTCGATCCCGATCGAAGCATCATTGAGCATCTCCCTACCGCGCCAATGTGAAACGCCCGCATGCCAAGCGCGTTTTGCTTCCGGCACGAGATTATAAATTGTGCCATCCTCATCCACGACATAATGAGCGGAAACCTTGCTCTGGGGCGATTTCAGCAGATCGATGGCAGACCGCGCCGTGGGCATGCCTGTATAATGCATAACTAGGATCGAGACGCGCCCCTGTCTCTCATCGGCATTCGGCGACGGCTCAAATAGCATGCCCGCCCAGACCTAAAGAGCGCGCTCGCGTTTTATCGCGTCATATGCCGCGTTGATTCGCGCGACCTTTTCAGACGCCGCCTTAACAAGCGCGGGTGACGCCCCTTTGGATGCCATGGCATCGGGATGGTTCTCTCGCATAAGCTGCTTCCAGCGTTGCCTAATTTCCTCGATAGGCGCCTGCGGGCTAATGTCGAGAACAAGATAAGGACTCTCAGAAGGTGGGGGCGGCGGGGGAACTCCTTGCCCTGCCCGCCGGGCTGCCGTCTCGCTGAGCCCAAAACCAAAAGCCACCCGCGAAAGGAAATCTAACTCAGCCCCCGTCATCGGGCCATCTGACTTAGCGATCTGGTATAAGCCAGCCAAAACCTGTTCCAGCACGGCTTTGTCGTCGGAAAACGCTTGGCCGAGCTGGGTGACATAGGCCTCGTAGCCAGCAGGACTCGCCCGCGCACTGTCGAATAAGCGCGCCACCTCGGACATGCTGTCAGGCGGAATGGCAAAGCTTCGTTTGAAGGCCTCAATTTCCAGCCGGCTTACCGGCCCGTCGCATTTACAAAGCTTGGCAGCCAGTACGGTCACGCCAATCGCAAAAATCTGGTCACGTCTGCCCAGAATCGAGGCAATCTTCAGCGAATCGAAGGGTATCGCACGGCCGGCGAAGTCTGAAACGCCTGAAGTGAAGGCATGCAACTTCCCCTCATCCGCCGCATGTCCCAAAGCGGCGCCAAATAATGCGCCAACAGGCCCCCCCATGGCAAAGCCCGCCATGCCGCCAATAAACTTCCCCCAATAACTCATATTGCCTGCCTAGCACAGCCTTGCCCTTGAACCCAATCACACAATGGGACATCACCAAGCCAGAGTTTAGAGAGCCATTCCTCTCAATTGATGAACGAAAGACGGGTTCGCGGGTTATCTTGAAGCGCAAACACCTCCTTTGGGCTGCGCCTTTGGCGTTGGTGCTCCTGTTTTGCGGGCTGCTTCTGGCGTTGCCAGCTTTTGTGGCCGCCCCCAAACACCGCGCCGCCGTTGAGGCTTTTGCGTCAAGGTTGACCGGGCGTGATGTTCATATCAACGGCAAGCTCAGCCTTTCCTATTTGCCCCAGCCCGAGATCACAGCATCCGGCATCACCATCACGAGCCCAGACAAGGAGGTCATTACCGCCCGCGCTCTGGCGCTGGACTTGGCTTTACCACCTTTGCTCCATGGCCAACTCGTGGTCCGCACGCTCGATTTGGACAGGCCGACAATCTCTTTACCTTGGCCATTGCCGGGTGGCATTAGTGCCGTGGCGCCGCCGCCATGGTTGGCCGCGTTACATGCACATATCAAGAACGGGCATATCCGTTTCGGCGCCATGGATTTCACCGGCGTTGATGCAGACCTGTTTACCGGTCCAGGCGGAAGCGTCAGCGTATCAGGAAACGGGGAATTCGCGCAGCGCCCAGCCTCGCTTAGCGTCGCCATTGGCGAAACGGCACATGATAGCTCTGCTCAAGTTTCAGTTCAGGGTACGGCAGACGGCATTAATGGCAGCATTTCCGGCACATTGAACGCGCAAAGTGAGTTGGCGGGCGTACTTGCCTTACAAATGCCGGACAACCTAACGGCCAAAGCGCAGATCCGAGCTAACGCGGCAAGTGTTTCCGCATCCAATATCATTCTGGGAAACGGCCACTTGAAGGTCGCCGGTACGGCCAAGCTAAACTTCAGCCCGCTTGTGCTTGAAGCCAACCTGACAGGCGACAATATCGATTTTGGAAAACTTTCTCACCTTCAGGCAGTTTTGCCGCAGCGCTTGACCGCTCAAGTAGTCTTCAATGCCACCAACGTCCTGCTTCTAGGTAAAAGCTTTCCCAGCTTGCAGGTCGTCCTACGCACTGGGCCTCTTGAAAGCCGCATCACGAAATTATCGCTTGGGTTGCCTGGCGGTGGCAGCTTGAGTGGCAATCTTGCCCTTGCGCCAGACTCAAGCCTTTCCGGTCATCTTTGGCTTTCCGCGCCAGATCTTTCTACCCTCGCCTCCAATTTTGGGTTTCCGGCGGAAACCGACTGGTCAAGTGCCCATCTACAGGCCGATCTGGGCGGAATCTGGCCTTCACCGGTGTTTAAATCGCTTTCCGGTACACTGGGCCAGGACCATGTAGACGGACAAATTAGCCTTTCTCCAAAACACGCTTCGTTCCGCCTCGCGTTTGACAAGCTGGCGCTTCTGCCACTTGCCACCTGGCTGGGCAACAAGCCTCTCGACAAGAGCTTCATCGCAGAAGGTGAGTTAACCGTTGCGCACGCAGACGCCGGGCCGATAAAATTTTCCAATTTGTTCGTCGATGCGGCCATTGATGGGTATTTAAACATACGCCGTGCATCCGCTGATCTATATGGCGGAATGGCGGGCGGCAGCTTGATGCTAGGGGACGATTTCAAAGTCGCTTCCGCTCACGCTTTTCTTGACTTGCCTTCCGCCACGCCCCTAGCCGCCCTTTTGCCCGCAAACCTTAAATTACCGCCGGATTTACTGCATAACCACGTGAACTTGTTCGTGGCGGCCGCTGGCCCACCTACTGCAATCGCCACCAGCGCAGTGGCGAAATTAGGTGATTTCACCCTAACCGCCTCGCCGGTCATCGATCTTAGCAAGCCGACCCTCAGCGGCGCGATATCGCTACGTCATCCCAATGCCATTGAAGCCATGAAAGTGCTGGGC
>JAGXAE010000070.1 GCA_018971725.1 Pseudomonadota bacterium
TTCATAGGTTATCACGGGCAGCGCCAGCACCGCGCAAAGCCGCGCAAGCAGGCCCACCGCCGCCGCCTTCCAATCTCCGCTCGCGGCGGTAATCCCAGCCCCCACCAGCGGAAACGCGATCAACGGCGCTAAAGACGCGGAAAATGCTTCTTTCGTCCCGGAAAACTCCTCAACGCCCTTGGCGTTGCCGCAGGCTAATTTGACGAGGCCTTGCAAGATCATCGGCAAAACCCCCGGATCAGCGCGGCATAGACATCGGTGAGTTGCTCGAGCTCGACTACCGGCACCGCCTCGTCAACCTTGTGCATGGTCGTGCCCACCAGCCCAAACTCCATTACCGGGCAGTACCGGGCAATGAACCTCGCATCCGAGGTTCCGCCCCCGGTGTTCCGCTCGGGCTGATGGCCAGTCACAGATTCAATCGCCCGCACCAGCGCGGCAACCTCGGCTCCCTGCTGTGTGAGAAATGATTCGCCGGAGATTTTCACTGACAGCGCGGCACCCGGCGCGTGGCGGCTCAGCACATCCTTCAGCCAGGAAGTCAGCGAGGCACCGCTATGCAGGTCGTTGAAGCGGATATTCAGCTTCGCCACCGCCTCGCCGGGGATAATATTGGTGACCTTGTTGCCAACATCAACGGAGGTGATTTGCAGCGTCGAGGGCTCGAAGAATTCCGAACCGTCATCGAGCTTTACTCCCGCCAGCTCGGCCAACACGGGCACCAGCTTGTGCACGGCGTTTTCAGCCAGATGCGGATAGGCGGCATGGCCCTGGCGGCCCGGCATGACAATCGTGGCATTCAAACTGCCACGCCGCCCCACCTTCACAACATCGCCCAGCCACGTCCGGCTGGTCGGCTCCCCCACCACGCAAAAATCCGGGATTTTCCCGGCTGTCTGCATCCATTCCAACACGCGCACGGTGCCATCCACCGCGTCGCCTTCCTCATCGCCGGTAATCAGCAGCGAAACATGCCCCGCCTCACGCGCACAGGCGGCCACGAAGGCGGCAATGCCGCCCTTCATATCCACAGCACCTCGGCCGTAAATCACGCCCGCATCTTCCTCTCCGGCAAACGGGCCGTGAGACCACCCCTCGCCCGGCGGCACCACATCCGTATGCCCAGCGAAGCAGAGATGCTTTCCCGTTCCCTTGCGCTCGGCGAAGAAATTCTCGATTTCACCGAAGCGCAGCTTCGTCACCTCGAATCCCACCCCCTCCAGCACACCAATCAGCACGGCCTGCGCCCCAGCATCTGCCGGGGTAACAGACGGGCAGCGCAGCAGTTGGCGCAGCAGGGCGGGGGCGGAGATCACGCGCGCAGCAGCTCGTTAATGGAGGTCTTAGAACGCGTCTGTGCATCCACACGCTTCACGATCACCGCGCAGGAAAGGCTCGGCGCGGTGGGCGTCTTACCCGGCATCGTGCCCGGCACCACCACCGAATATGGCGGCACCTTGCCGTAGAACACCTCGCCGCTCTCGCGGTCCACAATGCGCGTGGAAGCGCCCAGGAACACACCCATGGAAAGCACCGCGCCCTGCCCCACGATTACGCCTTCCGCCACCTCAGAGCGCGCGCCGATAAAGCAATCATCCTCGATGATTACAGGATTCGCCTGCAACGGCTCCAACACCCCGCCAATGCCCACGCCGCCGGAGATATGGCAGTTCCGTCCGATCTGCGCGCAGGAGCCAACGGTTGACCACGTGTCGATCATCGTATTCTCGCCCACATAGGCGCCGACATTCACAAAGCTCGGCATCAGCACCACGCCGGGCGCGATAAACGCCGAGCGGCGCACCACAGCCCCCGGCACGGCGCGCAGGCCGGATTGGGCGAAACGTTCCGCATCCCAGCCGTCGAACTTCACCGCCACCTTGTCGAACACCGGGGCGCCACCCGCCCCGTCCTGCATCACATTCGGGTAAAGCCGGAAGGAAAGCAGCACCGCCTGCTTCAGCCACTGGTTCACCACCCAGCCTTCCGCCCCCGGCTCGGCCACACGAACCTTACCCGCATCCAGCAGCCCCAGTGCCGCTTCCACCGCCTCGCGCGTCTCGCCCTGTGTGTTGGGCGAGATATTGGCCCGGTTTTCCCAGGCGGTTTCGATGGCGGTTTTCAGCTCGGTGCTCATTTAGTCTTTCCTCAAAAATATGCGGCGGACCATGCTAAGGGTCCGCCGTTTCTGTCAACGAAACCAGCCGCGCTCACGCCGCGGCAATTATCTCCAGCCCGCCCATATAAGGACGCAGCGCCTCCGGCACGGTAATCGAGCCATCCTCGTTCTGATACGTCTCCATCACCGCGATTAGCGCGCGGCCCACCGCCAGGCCGGAGCCATTCAGCGTATGCACGAACTCCGGCTTGCCCTCGCCCGGGCGGTAGCGGGCATTCATTCGCCGCGCCTGGAACGCCAACGTGTTGGAGCAGGAAGAAATCTCCCGGTACGTGCCCTGACCCGGCATCCAGACTTCCAGATCATACGTCTTGGCCGCTGAAAACCCCGTATCCCCCGCACAGAGCAGCATGCGCCGATATGGCAGATCAAGCCGCTCCAAAACGGTTTCGGCGGCGCGGGTCATGCGTTCATGCTCGTCCCAGCTTTGCTCCGGTGTGGTGATGCTCACCAGCTCCACCTTGTTGAACTGATGCTGGCGCAGCATGCCGCGCACATCCCGCCCGGCCGAACCGGCCTCGGAACGGAAACAGGAGGAAAGCGCCGTCAGCCGCATCGGCAGCTTCGCGGCCGGAATGATCTCCCCCGCCGCGAGGTTGGTGAGCGAAACTTCGGCGGTCGGGATCAGCCAGCGGCCATCTGTTGTCTGGAACAGATCCTCGGCGAATTTCGGCAACTGGCCGGTACCGTACATGGTGGCGTCGTTCACCAGCAGCGGCACGATGGTCTCGGAATAGCCGAACTCGCCGGTATGGGTGTCCAGCATAAACTGCCCAAGGCCGCGTTCCAACCGGGCCAACGCGCCTTTCAGCACAGTAAAGCGAGAGCCAGCCAGCTTGGCGGCCCCGGCGAAATCCATCAGCCCCAGTGCCTCGCCCAGCTCGAAATGCTGTTTCGGGGTAAAGGCAAATTCTCGCGGCGCGCCCCAGAGTTTCTCCAGCTTGTTCTCTGTCTCATCCTTGCCCTCCGGCACGGAAGCAGCCAGCAGGTTTGGAATTTTCGACAAAGTATCACGAAGCATGCCGTCGAGACGCGGCCCCTCTGCGTCCAACGCCTCGATCTCGCCGCGAAGTCGCGTTCCATCCGCCTCCAACGCCGCACTATCCTGCTTGTTGCGTTTTGCTTCACCAATCTTCTTGGAAACCGCATTGCGCTCGGCCTGCAATTCCTGCTGCTTCGCCAGCGCCGCCCGGCGCTGTTCGTCTAGTTCCAGAATTTCTTTCGAAAGCGGCAATATGCCCCTTCTGGCAAGACCCGCGTCAAACCCGGCGGCATCCTCGCGGATCATTTTAATGTCATGCATGTTCGGGGTCTTTTTCCGTTTCGGTTTCGTCTTCTACGGCCTTTGGTTCCACCATCCGCACCAGGAACAGCGAAATCTCGAACAAGAAGATCAGCAGCCCGGCCATGATACACTGGCTCGGAACGTCCGGCGGGGCCATCACCGCCGCAACAATGAAGCAGCCGACATAGGCATAGCGCCGGTATTTCTTCAACGCGGCATAGGAAACGATGCCTACCTTGCCCAGCAGCGTGAGCAGCACCGGCAGCTCAAAGCTAAGTCCGAAGGCAAAGATCAGCTTCATTACAATGTTCAGATAATCCGCCACCTTCGGTAGCAGGGCGATATCCACCGACCCGCCGGATGTCTGGAAGGACAGGAAAAACTTCCACGCCACCGGAAAGAACACATAGTAAGCCAACGCCCCGCCGGCGAAAAACAAAACCGGCGTCGCGAAAAGAAACGGCAGCAGCGCCCGCTTTTCGCGCTTGTACAGGCCGGGGGCCACAAACAGCCAAATTTGCGCCGCCACCACGGGGAAGGAGATGAATGCCGCCGCGAACACCGCCACCTTCACATAGGTAAAAAACGCCTCGTAAAGGGCGGTGTAAATCAGCTCGGGCTTATGCCCTTGCGCCTCCAGCGCATGCGCCAACGGAGCCGCCAGGAAGTCATAAATCCGAGGCGCGAAATGGTAGCAAACGATGAAACACAGAATAAACGTGACGACTGACCAGATCAGCCTGCGGCGCAACTCCGCCAAGTGCTCGAGCAACGGCATTTCCTTGTCGTTGATCTCATCGCCATCATCGGACATGCATTAAAAACCCCAACGCCTGGTGCCGGGCGGAATAAAAGCGGGAACTGGCGCCTTGCGCGCCGCCTCGGGCGGTATCACAGCCGGTGCGTCCGGCGGCAACTCCTCCACGGGGGCTGGCGGCTTATATGGCGTGGCCGCCATGCTCTCATTCACGTCCCTCACCGTGGCGCGCAACGAGCCATCCGGGTCCATCGTGTTCTCAGCGGCGGAACGGAAATCAAAGCGCCGGAGCTTGTCGATCTCGCCTTTCACATCGGAGAGATTCGCCTCGCGCATCATCTCGTCGATATGGCCCTGGAACTCCGCCGCCATACCCCTGGCCTTCTTTATCAGCCCGGTGACGGTGCGAATGGCGACAGGCAAATCCTTCGGCCCAATGGCGATAAGCGCCACCGCCATGATCAGACCTATTTCACCCCAGGATAATCCAAACATCGCGCAGGCTTGCTAGCAGGCCGTCACGCGGATGGCAAAGACGCGGCAATGCGCGCCAGCGCCGCGTCCTTCACGCCCATTTCGCGTAAATGCGCCACGGTATTGTCGAAATATTCCCGGCAACTGCCGAGATCCCCGCAACCGGAAGCGATCAGCCTGGCCGTCTCCTCGGTGGTGAGTTCCTTGATATAGCGCGGGTGCCGGGGATTGATAACGAAGGTGACCGCGCGCATCTGTTGCCCGCCCGCCGCCAGCTTCACCCAACGTGCATTATACGCCCCGCCATACATCTCGCGCTGCCAGATCAGCCCCAGCTCCTCCTTCACCTTGCCAGCGCTGATCCTGAAGGCCACACCGCGGCAGGCGCCGCCCTTGTCCAATGCCAACATCAGCCCGGGCGTTTCCGGCGTGCCGCGCCCTATAAACAGTTTCAGGCAGAACCGCCGGTGCCAGCCACGCAGCAGGGCGCAACGGCTTTCCTCAAAATGGAAAGCAGGGTTCCAGATCAGCGAACCATAACCGAAGATCCAAAGATCCTCCCCCGGCGGGTGCTCACTCAAAATCCGCTCCAGCAGCGCCGCCATCTCGGCATCCGTGCGCCAGCGCATGTCGGGATGCTTCTCGGAATATTCGCGCTGCCGGGCGCGCAGCGTGCCGTCCATCAGCGTCTGCCGGGTGATCCGCAACCTGCTCATTCGGGCTCACCTTCGCCCTCCGGCGCCAGCGCGGCCTCAATCGGCAGTTCCGCATCCTGCGGCGGCGCTGAAAGTACCGGGCCAGTGGGGTCGATTAGCAATTCTTCGCGCTTCGGCAGCTCGCGCAGATCATTCAGCCCGAACTGCGCCAGAAACGCCGGGGTCGTACCCCACAGGGTCGGGCGCCCCGGCGTCTCCTTGCGGCCCTTCGGCGTCACCAATCCGTTTTCCAGCAGCAAATCCAGCGTGTTCTGGGAAAGTGCCGCGCCACGAATCTCCTCGATCTCCGTGCGCGTCACCGGCTGGTGGTAAGCGATGATGGCCAAGCTCTCCATCGCCACACGCGGCAGGCGGCGCGGCAGCTCCACCACCTTGCGCAAAGCCGGCGCTAGATCCGGCGCGGTGCGGAACTGCCAGCCCCCGCCAACCGTGACGATGTTCACTCCACGCGCCTCGTAAGCCCGAGTCAGCGCCGCCATCACGGCATCAACATCCGCATCCTCAGGCAGCAGATTGGCCAGCATGCGCGCCGTAACAGGCTGGGTGGCCGCGAAAATCGCCGCCTCGGCCAAGCGCATCGCCGGGGTGAATTCATCCGTCAAATCCCCCACCCTCCTTCTTCCGCATCAGAATCGGCCCGAATTTCTCGTCCTGCCGTAAATCTAGCTGCCCATCCTTGGCCATTTCCAGCCCCGCGATAAGAGTTGACGAGATGGCTGCCCGGCGTGGAATGCCATCTCCCAGCCCGTCCGGCAAAAACTGCTCCAAACTGGCCCAGTCCGGCAAGGAGCCAAGCAGCCGGCCAACCCGCTGCAACGCTTCCTGCACCGAGAAATACACCATTGGTTTCGGGCGGTATTGTTGCTTGGCCCCCGCCCGGCGCCGCGCCGCAAGATAGGCCGAGAGCAGCCCGCTCATCTCAAGCTTCAGGCGGGAGCGGTCCAGCTCCGTCAGCTCTTCTGGAATGCCGCGCTCAAACACGTCCCAGCCCAGTTGCGGCCGTCCGCCCAACCATTTCGCGGCCTGCCGCATCGCCTGCAAATCCATCAGCCGGGCCTGCAAAATCTCCGCCGCCACCTCGGCGTCCTCAGGCTCGCCCAGCTGCGGTACCAGCAGGCGGGATTTCAGCCAGGTCAACCAGGCCGCCATCACCAGCCAATCCGCCGCCAGCTCCAGCCGCACCCGGCGCGCACCCTCAATCACGCCCAGAAACTGCTCCACCAACTGCAAAATAGAGATTTTGGCGAGGTCCACCTTCTGCGTGCGCGCCAGTTCCAGCAACAGGTCCAGCGGGCCCTCAAACCCTTCAAGTTTCAGAACAAGCGCTTCAGTTGTTTCCAACGCCATTCCCCGTCAGAACCAGAACCACATGCTCGGCGGCGGGCAGAACCAGCCCCACCACCTCGCGGAAGGGGTCGAACCGAATGCCAAGCTGCGCCAGCGCCAAGGGCAGCACGAACAGCACCAGCAACACCGCCGCGATGCCGATTTTCTCCGCCTGGGCAAGCTTTATGGCAAGCGGCAAGGGCAGCACGCCCACGGCGATGCGCCCGCCATCCATTGGCGGCAGCGGAATAAGGTTGAACAGCCCGAGCAACAGATTGATCTGGATGAAATAGGCCAAAAAGTCGATCAACCTTATCGACTGCATCGCCTCCGCGCCATGGATCGCGAAGCCCCCTGCCAATGCCAGCAGAAAATTCGTCACTGGCCCCGCCACCGCCACAATGGCCATCAGCCGCCTGGGGTTACGGTACTCGCGAATCCGCAGATTGACGGGATTGACCGGCACGGGCTTTGCCCAGCCATAGAGAAACGCGACCCGCCCCAATGTAAGAATCTGCCCAGCGGCCAGAATCAGCGGCACCATGATGCTGCCAGTCCGGTCGATATGCTTCAGGGGGTTCAATGTCAGCCGTCCGGCCCAACGCGCCGTGTGGTCGCCCATCCAGTAGGCAACAACCCCGTGCGCCAGTTCATGCAGAATGATGGCGATGGCCAGGGCAATGATGATGAGCAGAAAATGCGGCATTTACAGTGCCTCCAGCACGGCGCGGTTGCCTTCAAAATCGCCGGGGCAATACAGCGCGATGTCGCACCCCGCCGCCAGGGCCGCCCGTGCCCGTTCCGCTGGGGTGCCGGAAAGCGCGTGCATGGCCAGATCGTCGGTCATCAACCGGCCCTTGAAACCGATTTTCTCCCGGATGATTTTCTGGATGACGATTGGCGAGACCGTGGCAGGACGGTATTTATCCCATTGTTCATAAACGATATGCGCCGTCATCCCCCAGGGCAGGTCACGGTTCATGATGAAGGGCAGATGGTCGTCCTCATCGTTCACCGCCACATGCGGCAGCGCCAGATGGCTGTCCAGCATCGCCCGTCCGTGGCCAGGCATATGCTTCATCACCGGCGCAACGCCCTCATCCATGATGCCCCGCGCGATCTCCCCGCCCAACCGGCCCACGGTTTCGGCATCGCCGGTAATGGCACGGTCGCCAATAACCGAATTGGCGCCGTCTATATGAAGGTCGAGCACCGGCGCCGCCGTCATGGTAAAACCGGCCTCGCGCACCATCGCACCTAAGGCACGGCCATGAGCATAGGCGTCCTCTGCGGTTTTCAACGTGGCTGCTGCGGGTAGAGCCGGCCAATGCGGTGGCCGCAGCCGCGCCACGCGTCCCCCTTCCTGGTCCACCATCCGCACCGCGCTCTCGGGTAGGATGCTTTTCAATTCTGCATTAAGATCATGAAGTTGTGACGGCTCTATGATATTCCGCGCGAACAAAATAACACCGCCCGGCCGGTGTTCCAGAAAAAGCTCACGTTCCCGCGCCGCCAGAACCGGGCCGGAAATCCCTAAAATCGCCGGTTTCAAAACGCCGCCACCGTGCAAGCCGCCCCCTTCGCCGCCAGTTCGTCGCAAAACGCCTTCGCGTCCTCAACAGAGGTAAATCCGCCCAGGCGCAACCGCCAGATGCTCTGGCCGTTCAGAATCACGGGAATAATCTCCGGCTGCCGCCCTTTCATCAGATCGGGGAATTTCTGCCGCAGCTTCACCCAAATGCCCAGTACATCATCCTCGCTGCTGGTCGCGGCCAACTGCACAGAAGTCATGTTCTCCGCCGCCGCCGCGCTGGTGGCGGTGGAGCCGGCCCGCGGCGCCTGCGACGCCGCAGGCACAACGCTCTGCGGCTCATCCGTGGCCGGCACGGGAACAGGCGCGGCGCTGGCAACGCTTTGCTGCGCTGGCGGCGCCGTATTTTGTCCGGCGGTCTGCGCCGGAGCCTGCGTGGATGCCCCGGGCGGAGTTAGCCCGGCAGCCTGGTCCAGGGCCGCTATGTCCGGCGACGGCCCGGCGGGGGCAAGATGCGGCGTACCATTATCCTGCATCTCGCCTGACATGATGGGAACATTCGCCTCCGGCACCACCATCCCCCCAGGGTCCGCCGGCACCACACGCAAGGGGATATCCGGCGGGCTGATAACTGGCGGCGGCCCGAATGTGTAGGGGTGGATGCCGCTCCAAACCCAGGCGACGAGGATAACCAGCACCGAAATACCCGCCGCCGCGATGGCCATGCGCTGAATTGCCGGGTCCAGCCGCTGCCCCTTAGCGCGGTGTGGACGGTACAGGAAATCGTCGTCTTCCTCTTCCTGCAAACCTTACCTCATTTCCTCAACCGGGTTCACGCCCAGCACGGCAAGGCCGGAGCGAAGCACGATGGCCGTGGCCGCCACAAGCCCGATCCGGGCTGCTGTTTCCGCCGGCTTGTCCTCTTGCAGGAAGCGCAGCGCGGTATTGTCGCGGCCCGCATTCCAGAGAGCGTGGAAATCCGAAGCCAGATCATAGAGGAAAAACGCCACACGATGCGGCTCGCGCGCCTCGGCGGCCTGCTCCACCAAACGCGGCCAAGTGATGAGGCGGCGCAGCAAGGCCATTTCCTCCGGCGCCGTGAGGCTGGAGAAATCCACATCCGCCGATGGCGCTGCCGCGGCACGCAGCACAGAGCGGCAGCGCGCATGGGCATATTGCACGTAAAAAACCGGATTCTCACGCGTCTGCGCCACGGCGGCGTTCAAGTCGAAATCCATCTGCGCGTCGGATTTGCGCATCAGGATCAGGAACCGCACCGCATCCGGCCCTACCTCGTCGATCAGGTCACGCAGCTCCACGAAAGTGCCGGCACGCTTGGACATTTTAACCGGCGCGCCATCCTTCATCACCTTCACGATCTGGCACAGCACAAGATCCAGCCGCGCCTTCGTGTCGCCCGCCAGCGCCTTTACCGCCGCCTGCATGCGCTTCACGTAGCCGCCATGGTCGGCGCCCCATACGTCGATCATTTCCGGAAACCCACGGAAAACCTTATCCGCGTGATAGGCAATGTCATTGGCGAAATAAGTGTAAGACCCGTCCGACTTGGCGATGGGCCGGTCCACGTCATCCCCAAATTCGGTGGCGCGGAACAGTTCCTGCTCGCGGGGCTCCCAATCATCGGGCGTTTTGCCCTTGGGAGGCTCCAAAATGCCGCGATAAATCAGCCCTTGATCACGAAGTCGCTGCAAGCCGCGCTCCACACCGCCATTTTCCACCAAGGCGCGCTCAGACGAGAAAACATCGTGATTGACACCAAGGGCCGCGAGGTCCTCGCGGATCATCTCCAGCATCCGCGCAACCGCGAAATCCCGGAAAATATCCAACCAATTGGCCTCCGGCGTCTCGGCATATTCATCGCCGTATTTTTCGGCCAACGCCTCGCCGATGGGGATGAGATATGCCCCACCATATTGCATCCCGCCGGGCACGGTCTCGATATAGGCTTCCGGCGAGAGCTTCAACGCCTCCAGATACCTGACATATACGGAGCGCGCCAAGGCCAGCACCTGCGCCCCGGCATCGTTGATATAAAACTCCTTGGTAACGTCGTACCCCGCCTTGGCAAGCAAGTTGGAGAGCGCATCCCCCACCACGGCGCCACGGCAATGGCCCACATGCAGCGGCCCGGTGGGGTTGGCGGAAACATATTCCACGTTGATCTTGCGGCCCCGGGACGTACCTTGGCCGTAACCCTCCTGGACCGCCAGAATCACCGGCAGTTGCGCCAGCAGCAAAGCGGGCGAAAGCGTGAGGTTCACAAAGCCCGGCCCCGCCGCCTCGGCCTTGGTCATGCCGGGATGGGCCGAGAGTTTTTCCACCAGCCCAGCGGCCAGCTCGCGCGGGTTCTTGCCCGCCGGTTTGGCTGCGATCATGGCGGCGTTGGTGGCCATGTCCCCATGGGCAGGGTCTTTGGTCGGCGTTACTTCCACGCGCGCCAGAACCTCCGGCGCCAGGCCGGGGGCCAGGGTTTCAAGGGCAGCCAGAACCTCGCCACGCAACGCGGCAAACAGATTTTCGTCTTGCATCTTGTCTCTCAAGCGGGGACCGACGGATCGGTCAAACGGGAAAATTCATCCAAAGCGTAACGGTCGGTCATGCCGGCCACATAGTCGCGCACCGTGGCGGCGGCTTGCGGGGTTTCGGCCGGGC
>JAGXAE010000243.1 GCA_018971725.1 Pseudomonadota bacterium
GGCTTGGCACCCAGGCGCCAATTATCCGGCCGTTCGGGCCAGATCATCCAGCAGCCTGCGTGCGGCGCCCATTCAGCCGGCATCGCGTACCCCGCCTCGCGCGGTGTGATTGCATCGTTCATGCGCGCCTCAGGCGTTTTTCAGATAGGCGTCGTATTCGACGTCGGAGATCCGCTTGCGCAGCTCGCTGATCTCCTGGCGCTTGCAGGCGGTGTAGTAGCGCTGGAAATCCGTGCCGAAAATATCTCCCATATTGGCGGAGGCGGCAAAGCGGTCCAGCGCGCCGGACCAGGCGATGGGCAGTTTCGGGGCTTCGGGGCTGCGGACGGTGCCATGGGTTTCCGGGCCTGGGTCCATCTTGCCTTCCAGGCCTTGCAGGGCGGTGCCGAGCAGGGAGGCGAAGGCGAGATAGGGGTTGCAGTCCGCTCCGGCGACGCGATGTTCGATGCGCGAGGCCACCGGGTCGGCGGTGATCACGCGCACGGAAGCCATGCGGTTGTCGTGCCCCCAATCGCCATAGGTGGGCGCGTGCACGCCCGGTGCGAAGCGGCGATAGGAGTTGGCATGCGGGGCCAGGGTTATCATCGTGTCCGGCATGTTGTGGATGATGCCGCCCAGCGCATGATACAGTTCCGGCGCGCCGCGTTCCGGCGTGCCGATGAAGATGTTTTTGCCCGCATTGTCGAGCACCGACATGTGCACATGCATGCCCGAGCCCGCCCATTGGCCGTAAGGCTTGGCCATGAAGGTGGCGGTGAGCCCATGCTTGCGCGCCACCTGCTTGATGGTGCGCTTGAACAGAGTGGCGCTGTCCGCCACGCGCAAGGCGTCGGTTGAATATTTCAGCGTCACCTCGAACTGGCCGGGGCCGGATTCGCTGACCAGCGTTTCCAGAATGATATCCTGCGCTTTCGCGCAGGCCATCATTTCGCGCAGGATCGGCTCGTAATCATGCACCTCGCCCAATCCCACAGCGTCGATCTGCCAGCCGCGCCAGCCGGATTCATCGGCGCCGCGCGGGGCGATTTTCATGCCGTCCAACCGGGAATCCACCAAATAGAATTCCAGCTCCACGCCCAAGGCGGGGGTGAGCCCGGCTTTGGAGAAACGCTCCAGCACGCGCGCGAGCACGCCGCGCGGGTCTAGGTAATAGATGCTGCCATCGGCCTCGCGCATGGTCAGCAGCGCCTGCGTCACATTGCCCTCGGCCCAGTCCATCCGGGTGATGGAATGCGGCACGGCAACGCAGAGCCCGTCCGGGTCCCCAGTGTCGTAGGCAATGCCGCCTTCGGCGATATCGCGGCCCCAGATATCGAGCAGATAGGCCGAGCGCGGAATGGCGATGCCATTGCCGAGCAGGGACTTGGCCTTGTCCCGCTGCAACCATTTGCCGCGGGGCACGCCGTTCACGTCGATGACGAAAGCCTCGATATAATCCGCACCGGTCAGCAGCGTCATCTTGGCTTCGATGTCCGGGTTGGAAATGATGTTCACAGAGCAACCTCCGAACGCACATCCGCGAAGGTGGACTCGAATGCCTTCTTGGCCATCGCCGCGAACAGCTCGATTTCCGCTTCCGTGATGCTGAGCGGCGGGGAGAACAGCATGGTGTCGCGTGTAGCGCGCATCATCAGCCCGTTGCGGATGCAATGGTCGCGGCAGATGACGCCGACGCGGCCGTTTTTCTCGAAGAACTTACGGGTGCGCTTGTCGGCCGTCAGCTCGATGGCGCCGATGAGCCCGACGCCGCGGATTTCACCCACGATAGGCAGATCACCGATCGCCTCGTTCAGCTTCTCGCGCAGCAGCGCGCCTTTGGCGGTGGCGTTTTCAACCAGCTTCTCGTTTTCCAGGATTTCGAGATTCTTCAGGCCCACGGCGCAGGAAACCGGATGGCCGGAATAGGTGAAGCCGTGATAATACTCGCCGGTTTCGTTGATGAGCACATCCGCCACGCGGTTGTTCATCAGCAATGCCGAGAGCGGCAGATAGCCGGAGGTGAGGCCCTTGGCGGTGGTCATCATATCCGGCTTGATGCCG